>NZ_JANINM010000113.1 GCF_024509055.1 Mesorhizobium sp.
GGGCGCCCTACGCGCGCGCGGTTGTCGCGCTGCGCATAGACGGAAGCGGGGAAGTTCGGCCCATCGTCCAGACCAGGAACATACCGTTCGACTACTGGAGCGAAACACATGCCTCACCATCGCCAGATGGTTCTCAGGTGGTCTGGTCGAGCAATTGGGGGGTGCCTGGCGGTCCGGTCTACGATTTCGTCGCACACCTCGACTGGCCTCGAGAGACGTCTTCGAACCATACGGAGGTAGCCGCAAATGGTGCTCATTAGCCGAATTGTGCTCGCGTCGATCGCGGCGTTCTGCACAGCGCAGTTGGCCGTAGCCGCGGATGTGGTGGGCCCTTATCAGCTTTCTCCCGGCGACACGGTCGAGGTTGGGGTTGCCTCGGTTCCCGATTGGCCGCGCCGAGCAGTGGTCCAGATGGACGGCACGATCGCGCTTCCGGAAGTCGGGATGATTTCCGTCGCCGGCCTGACCTCGACCGAATTACAGATCCGCATGGCGACGATCTTGCCTACCAAGATCTTTCACATACGCCTGTCTGATGGCGGGGAGCAGACCATCATCATCAAGCCCGATGATGTGACCGCCATCATTGCCGACTATCGCCCTGTCTATGTGACTGGCGACGTGCTTACTCCTGGACAGCAGGCCTACCGTCCGATGATGACCGTGCGACAGGCAATTGCGGTCGCCGGCGGGTACAGCCTCCTGCGTTCCAGGACCAGTCAGTCCGGCCCTGATCCGGTGGATCTGCGGCGCGACTATGAATCCCTGTGGGGGGAATACACCAAGGCCTACTTTCACGGTGCCCGCATCCGGGCCGAATTGATGAACAAGGACAGCTTCGATCCGCAGATGCCGCAAGGCTCGCCCTTGCCGGAGAGCATCGGCGCGGCTATCGCCAAGACCGAGGGAGAGGCGCTCAAGATTGCGCTCGGCGATTACCAGCAAGAGCAGCGGTTCCTTGACAAGGCCGAAAAGGACGCCGCCACGGAGGTCGAGGTGCTTACCAAGCGCCAGCAAGTGGAGGCCGACGGGGTCAAGGCTGACGAAGAGGATCTGGCGCGGGTCACCAAGCTCTACGAGGCAGGCAATTTGACCAACAACAGATTGGCGGATGTCCGGCGTGCGCTGCTGCTGTCGTCCAGCGGGGCACTTCAAACGTCAGTCGAGTTGCTGCGGACACGCCACCAGCAGGAGGATTACGCCAGGCAGCGCGAACACGATGACAATCAAAGAAGCATCGGTCTTTTGACCGACCTTAAGGAAACCGAAGCGTCGCTGGCGGAGCTCACCTCGAAACTTCACGCCGCCAGCCAGAAATTGCAGCCGAACGGGGCATCCGCGCAACCCCTGCCGATAGCCGGTGAAACGATCCAGGCCCAGGTGACCGTCATTCGCAAAGTCGGTGCTGAATGGCGAAAGCTGCCTGTCGATGAAGACGCGGCCGTGGTGCCCGGCGACACTATAGAGGTCAAGTTCGCAAGCGAACTCGAAAGCAGCGCCATCCAATGACGCGGCGCGGTTCAGCCAACGGAAAGATTTCAAGGGACGCGGCCCGTGTGAGGCGCTAGCCGGCGACGCCGCGACCCATCCCGGTTCGTCATCCTATCCCTACCCGGAGCACTCTTCGGGCTCCTATCCCCCAGCCCTCGCAAAACTCTGTTGTGCGACACTCTATCCCCAACTTGATGGGCCCGGTATGGGGCCAATCGAGAGTGGCGTCACGATTTTGCTACATTTTGCAAGGAGGGACCAATATTAGCGGGGATGAATGTTCGACAAGGATGGGGGAGCAAAGCTGCCCCCGGGAAGGTCCAGGTTGTCCATCATCATCGGCAGAGCCAATGAGATCGCTCAGCGCTTTGGCCTGAAAGACGGCAGATCATGAAGCCAACGGAGAGGCGCTCGTTCGATCTGCATAACGCGATGTTGCGCTGTGTACCGGGGCTAATCGGCGTCGGCCTGTTCTCGGCGGTCATAAACATCCTCTCGCTGACCGGCTCCATCTATATGCTTCAGGTCTACGACCGTGTTCTGCCGTCGCAGAGCGTTCCGACACTTGTCGGATTCACGATCGGCATGCTCGGCCTCTACGCGGTTTACGGACTGCTCGATTTCGTGCGGCTTCGACTGCTGGTTCGAACAGGCAGCCGCCTTCACCGCAGCCTGCAGTCCAAGGTCTTTGCGCTCTCGCTTTCCCTGCCGCTGATCAAAGGTCAGGACGCGAGCCGCGTGCAGCCGCTTCGTGATCTCGATCAATTGCGCGGCTTTCTTTCCGGGCTGGGGCCGACCGTCGTCTTCGACGCTCCCTGGATGCCGTTCTATCTGATCGTCATTTATCTGCTGCATCCCTCACTGGGGCTTTTGGCAACGGTTGGTGCGCTTGTGGTCGTGCTGGTGACGGTGGTCGCCGAGTTCCTCGGTCGCCGGCCGGCGGCTCGCGCCTCTGAAACGCTTCTTGCACAACGTAACCTTGCCGAGTCAGGCCGCCGCAACGCGGAGGTCGTGCGAGCCATGGGCATTTCAAGGCGCCTCGGCTGGCTGTGGAACGAAACCAGTCACGCCCATCTCACCCATCAGGAGCGGCTCTCCGACATTGTCGGCGCCACAAGCTCGCTGTCGAGGGCGCTGAGGATGGCATTGCAGTCTTCCGTCCTCGGGCTCGGCGCCTACCTCGTGATCGGCGGCGAGGCCTCGCCAGGAGTCATCATCGCATCCTCCATACTCCTGGGCCGGTCGCTGGCGCCGGTCGACGCGGCGATCGCGAACTGGAGAGGGTTCGTTGCCTTCCGGCAGAGCTATGCTCAACTTGCTGCTGCCCTGACTGCCTTCGGTAGCAATGTCGAGCCGATGGAACTGCCACCCCCCCAGGCCATGCTCGCGGTCGAGGAACTGACCCTAGCACCGCCGGGTCGACAGAAGCCGACCGTGATGAACGTCGGCTTCCATCTGACGAGGGGCGCGGGAATGGCCATCATCGGCCCAAGCGGCTCAGGGAAAACCACGCTCGCGCGAGCCTTGGTCGGGGTCTGGAGTCCGCTTCGTGGCACAGTGAGATTGGATGGAGCCTCGCTCGACCAATGGAACCCGGAGCAGCTCGGCGCCCACATCGGCTATCTGCCACAGGACATCGAGCTGTTCGATGGAACGGTTGCCGACAACATCTCGCGGTTCGGCGGCAACGGAGACGCCAAGGGTGTACTGGCCGCTGCCAGGGCCGCTGGAGCCGACAAGATGATCATGCGTCTGTCGGAAGGCTTTCAAACACGCGTGGGAGACGGAGGCGCGGCTCTGTCCGCCGGGCAGAGGCAGCTTGTGGGGCTAGCCAGGGCACTTTATGGCAACCCGTTTCTCGTCGTGCTGGACGAGCCGAATTCAAACCTGGACGTGGACGGCGATGCCGCTTTGGCTGCGGCGATCCTGTCGGTGCGCCAGCGCGGGGGCATCGTTATCGTTGTTGCGCATCGCCCCTCGGCCCTCGCCAACATCGATCAGGTCCTGGTGATGTCTAACGGCATGGTGCACGCCTTCGGTCCGCGCGAGGACGTGTTGGCGAACGTGATCCGGTCCGTCCCGGTTGGAGAGCGTCCCAGTTCGGTCGTCCCATCGCCAAAGGGCGTGAGCGGACATGCGTGAGGCTACGCATCATGGCTGAGGCGGCAGCTTGGCCGAATAGCCTGACGGCCGGCGCGAGCGAACGGGCGGAGGCAACGAGACCACTCGAGGTTTCTGACGGCATCCGCGCCAATCTGCTATTGGGTTTTGCGGTAACGGTACTGCTGTTCGTTGGGGCAGGTCTCTGGCTCGGGCTTGCGAAGATCGCCGGCGCGGTGATCGCGCCGGCCACCGTGGTCGTCGAGAGCAACATCAAGAAGGTCCAGCATCAGACTGGCGGCACCATTGGCGGAATCTTCGCGCAGGACGGCGATCATGTGCGGGCCGGTGATGTGCTGGTCAGGCTGGACGATACGCTCACGCGGGCAAACCTGCAGATAATCAATGGAGATCTCGATCGGGCGACCGTTCGTCTCGCTCGACTGGAAGCCGAGCGCCAGGGGTTGGCGGATATGAAGCTTCCGGCTGCTCTTCAGGCTGAAATGGGCGATCCGGACCTGGCCGGGCTGATCAAAGGCGAGCAAGCCCTGTTCGAAAGCCGTGCCGCCGCCTTGAGAGGGCAGAAGGCGCAGCTGCAAAGCCGCTCGAAGCAGCTGCAAAATCAGATCGAGGGGCTGCAGGCGCAGAAGGCCGCGACGGACGATTCGGTGGTACTGCTTGATCGGGATCGGGCCGATGTCGAAGCGCTCTACTCGAAGAAGCTGGTGGCCAAGGAACGATTGAGCAATGCCAGGCTGGAGGCGACGCGAGCCCATGGAGAGGCTGGGCGCCTAACCGCGGCGATTGCCGAGGCCGAAGCCCGGGTCAGCGAGACCGAGCTGCAGATCCTGCAACTGGACGAGCAAAAACGCAGCGACGTGACGAGCGAACTTCGCGATACGGAAGCCAAGCTGACCGAACTCAACGAGCGCAGAGTCGTGGCGCAGGACGAACTT
>NZ_JANINM010000114.1 GCF_024509055.1 Mesorhizobium sp.
TCGATCACGCTCGACCGGGGCGCCGCCCACCTCAAGGACGAGTTCATGCCGCGCTATGCGGAGCTGATCTACAACGGCTTCTGGTTCTCGCCCGAGCGCGTCATGCTGCAGGCGATGATCGACAAGAGCCAGGAAGACGTCGAGGGCACGGTGCGGCTCAAGCTCTACAAGGGCAACGTCATGGTGACCGGCCGCAAGTCGAAGAAGACGCTCTATTCGGACGCGCTGGTTACTTTCGAGGACGACCGCGGCGCCTATGACCAGAAGGACGCGGAAGGTTTTATCCGCCTCAACGGGTTGAGGCTGCGGACACTTGCGGCGCGCAACCGCAAGGGCTGAGGCAGCCGATCTCCCTCTGAGGGGGAGATTAGCGCTTCCTCTCCTTCGCCAGCTTCCTGCGCGGCAAACGAAAAACCCGGCCTTTCAGCCGGGTTTTGTCTAAAGAAGTCAGCAACCCATCAGTTGGCGTCGATGGCCTCGGCGATGCGGGCGATTGCCTGCTGGTAGACGCTTGCCGAATTCCAGCCGGCGATGGCGCCCATATTGGCCTGATAGCTCGCGCCCGGCTGCCAGCCATGGCCCTTGAGGAAGTTGGCGGTGGAAGCCAGCGCGGTGTTCCTGTCACGCAGGTTTCCGCTGCCCACGCCGTACTTCAGCACGTTCCCGGGCAGGAACTGCGTGTGGCCGATCTCGCCATGCATCGCGCCCACCGACGAAGAGCTCAAGGCGCCGCGATCGACCAGCTTCAGGGCCGCGATGGCATGCGGGGTAAAGTAGTCCGGGCGGCGGCAGTCATAGGCCAGCGTCAGGATGGCCGAGACCGTGTTCTGGTTGCCCATGGAAGCGCCGAAGCCGGTTTCCATGCCCCAGATGGCCAGCAGCACGCCGGGCGGCACACCGTAGGTCTGTTCGATCTGGGAGAACAGCGCCGCGTTCTGCTTCTTCAGCGCGCGGCCCCTGGAAATGATCGCCGACGCCCCACGGCGCTTCATGAAGTCTTCCACCGAGCCGCTAAAGGCCTTGTGGATGGCGCGGTCGGCGGCGATCGTCCTGGTCGCATAGGTCGCGCCGGCCAGCGCGGACAGGCCCTTCTGGCCCACACCTTCCGACCTTGCCTGCGCGGCGAACTCCTGCTTCCAGGCGTCGAAGCCGGCACCGTTCTTGCCGCAACTGCCTGCCGCTTCGGCGCCCGTCGCCAGCGCAAGCACCGCCATAACGGTGGCCGCCGCAAATATTCTTCCCTTGGCAAAAAATGCCATTCTTGTCTCTCCTCGTTGCCTGAATCACGTCCCGGTTGCGAATTTGCCAGTGAAATACTGGATTGTCACCGTCCCCGGCCATAGCCGGCGAATGGCGGCTAGATCGCCTGCAATCAAGAAATTATTGCGGCAGGAACCGCCGAAATCCATTTGTTTGCGCTCTTGCGTCGCGGATCGGTGTCACGGCGGGAAGATTACCCGGCTTGAAAACTTTCCCTTTGGCCTCCGCATCTCATAGATCGCCAAACCGGCTCCTCTTTCAGGCAGGTCGGCTCACAATCTTTTGACCGATTCGCCGAAAGACCGTGGAACAATTCGTGAGCGGCGAAAAACCATTTTAGCCGGAACGCATAAGCTTTTGTCTCGTTTCCGACCCCGAGGGAGCGTTGAAAACGGAGAGAAACCATGAAACGCGTATTGTTTCCGGCACTTGCCGGCGCGCTGCTCGCCATGACGGGCGCCGCCCTTGCCGACACCCCGGTGTCGGCGGTGACGGATTTGAACGTCCGCGCCGGCCCAGGTCCGCAATATCCGGTCATCGGCGTGCTGGCGGCCGGCCAGTCGGCCACGCTCAACGGCTGCATCGAAGGCAGCAAATGGTGCACCATCGCCGAGGCCAGCGGAAAAGGCTGGGTCTACTCCGACTATGTGACCGGCGATTTCGGCGGCAGCCGGGTTGTCGTGACGCGCCGGCCGGCGGACGCCGGCATTGCCGTCGTGGCGCCGCCGACCGACGATCTCTATTCGGACAGCTATACCGGCGCGATCGTGACGAGCGATCCGGTCGAGCCGATCGCCAGGCCACCGGCCGAGATCGGCACCTATGTCACCACCCACCGGGTCGATCCTGTCTATCTCGACGGCGAGGTCGTGACCGGCGCGGTGCTGCCGGACTCGGTCGAGCTGAGCGAGATCCCGGACTACAACTACCGCTACGTCTACGTGAACAACCAGCCCGCGCTCGTCGACCCCGGCACGCGGCGCATCGTCTATGTGATGCGCTGATGATGCCCCGCGATTGACGGAAGACGACTGGACAGAGCGGCCGCCGGCGATGGCGGCCGTTCCTGTTCTCCAAGGTGGGCCCTGCGTCGCGGTAATTGCGTGGTAACCGCAATCCCCTAGACCGACGTGGTTTAAGGCGTTCGGCAGGGGACCCGTGTGACGATCGAGAATGCCGCCTTTGAGCGCTATCGCCGCTCGCCGAACGAAAGAACCACCTTGCTCCGCTTGCTGTTGGGAACGGCCATCGTCGTCGCCTTCTGGATGGCCTCGACAGCCCTCGTGCTCTTTGCCGGAACCTACGCCTATATCGTCTGGCGTCTCCCCGGTCCCTCGACCGGGCAGTACATGCAGGATTTCCTCGCCTCGCCGGTCGGCATCCTCACCGCGCTCACTTCCTTCGCCGGCATCTGGATCGGGCTTTGGGTGGCGATGCGCTTCGTGCATGGCGAGCCGCTCTCGGCGCTGGTTGGTGCCAGCCGCCGTATCTCGCGCGGAGGCTTCATCAAGGGCCTGATCGCGGTCCTGATCACCTCGTTGTTCTCCGAGGTCCTGCTTTATTGCCTGCAGCCCGAGATTGGGCGCGGATCGATCGCCTTCTCTTCGTGGTTGCTCTTCCTCGTGCCCATCGCCCTGCTCGCCTTCCTGCAGACCTCGTCCGAGGAAGCGCTGTTTCGCGGCTACCTGCTGCGCGGCCTGGCCAACCGGTTCAGGAGCCCGCTCGTCTGGGCAGTGCTGCCGGGGCTCCTGTTCACCTCGCTGCATTGGAGCTCGGCCGCCACGCTTCCCATCAATGCCTGCGTGCTGGTCTCGATCGCCGCCTTCGCGCTGCTGCTGACCCTGCTGGTTTACGTCACCGGCAATCTCGGCGCCGCGTTTGGCGCCCATCTCGGCAACAACCTGACCGGTTTCCTCCTGATCTCGCACCAGGAGGGCTACAATTCTTTCGCCCTGTTCGTGGCCAAGCCGCTCGAAGGTCCGGGCTGGACGACATGGGATGCCGTGCTCATCGCCGCAATCGGCATCGCCAGCACGCTGGTGACGATGCTGCTCCTCCTGCATCCGCGCTCGCCGCTGAAGGTGGGGCCGGACGATCGCAGCATCTGAAAGCCCACGCCGAGCGGGCGCGAGCGCGGCGTCTTGGCCGCTTTTCCGGCCTCAGCCTTGACTCCGCCGTCGATTTCCTGTCTACAGCCCACGAAATTCCGCGACGAGTATCTCTCCGCGAAAGCCGACCAGGACGCCAAAGCCTCTCGAGGCAAGTGCCATAAACCGATCCTGGAGGCCAACACCCGGCAGCGCGATGCGCCCCCGGGTGCTTTTTGGCTTTGCGCTTTCGCTTGGCGACCCGCCGCGAACGCACTACCTCTCGGGTCGAACCGAACCGAGATCAAGGACCGCAGATGTTTGAATCCCTCCAGGAGCGTCTTGGCTCCATCCTGAACGGCCTCACCGGCCGCGGCGCGTTGTCCGAGGCGGATGTCTCGGCGGCCCTGCGCGAAGTGCGTCGCGCGCTGCTGGAAGCCGACGTGGCGCTGGAGGTCGTGCGCTCATTCACCGACAAGGTGCGCGAGAAGGCGGTCGGCGCCGCGGTGCTGAAGTCGATCAAGCCCGGGCAGATGGTCGTCAAGATCGTCCATGACGAACTGGTCGACATGCTGGGCGCCGAAGGCGTCGCCATCGACCTCAATGCGCCGGCGCCCGTCGTCGTCATGATGGTCGGCCTGCAGGGCTCCGGCAAGACGACCACCTCGGCCAAGATCGCCAAGCGGCTGACGGAGCGTCAGAACAAGAAGGTTCTGATGGCCTCGCTCGACACGCGGCGTCCGGCCGCGCAGGAGCAACTGCGCCAGCTTGGCGAGCAGACCAAGGTGGCGACGCTGCCGATCATCGCCGGCCAGAGCCCGGTCGATATCGCCAGGCGCGCCGTGCAGGCGGCCAAGCTCGGCGGCCATGACGTCGTTATCCTCGACACCGCCGGCCGCACCCATATCGACGAGCCGCTGATGGTCGAGATGGCCGACATCAAGAAGGTGTCGTCACCGCACGAGATCCTGCTGGTCGCCGACTCGCTGACCGGCCAGGACGCCGTGAACCTCGCCAAGAGCTTCGACGAACGCGTCGGCATCACCGGCCTGGTGCTGACCCGCATGGACGGCGACGGCCGTGGCGGCGCCGCCCTTTCGATGCGCGCCGTGACCGGCAAGCCGATCAAGCTGATCGGCACCGGCGAGAAGATGGACGGGCTGGAGGA
>NZ_JANINM010000115.1 GCF_024509055.1 Mesorhizobium sp.
CCGGCCGTGAAGGCCAACCGCGCCGGCGGGTAGCCCGGTTCTTCGATCGCGACATTGTCCTCCCTGTCGACAAGGGTGCGAATGGCAAGATCGATCGCCTGCTGCGAACCCGAGGTGATGAAGACGCGGTCCGGATCGCAGCGCACGCCGCGCGCCGCCGCGAGATAAGTCACCACCTCGGCGCGCAGTCTCTCCTCCCCCTGCGGGTCGCGATAGTGATCCGAGAGCGCATCGAGATGACGATGGCCTATGCGCTTGAGGACAGCACGCGTCCTGTCGTCAGGCGCAGCCCGGCCGGTGGCGAAGGGAACCTGCGGCGGCGGATCCAGCAAAGCGTTGCCGATGACGGAGCGCGCAGCAAACGAGACATCGCTTTTTGCCGTGCCGCGCGCGGGAAGGGTGCGGCGTGCGCGTTCCGACTGCCCCGGGACATCGGCTGATACAAAGGTGCCAGAGCCGTGATGGCCAACGACGTAGCTCTCGCTCAACAGGGTTTCATAGGCTTCCACCACGACACCGCGCGACACGCCCCAAAGCCGGGCCGCCGCCCGCGTCGACGGCAAGCGGGCACCCGCGGGCATCCTGCCGGCGACGATGGCGGCGCGCAGGGCGAAATAGAGCTGCCGGCCGATCGAGGCCTGCGACGCTCGGTCGATGGCGATGTCGACCAGATGCGTGGCGCCTTCATGCCGGCGCGAAGTCTGTTCGACCACGGTGCCCCTCTCAAGTGGTCCTCGAAATCAGCGTCAAGAGGACCTGTAAATTGATCGAAATTTGCAAGATCACTGTACCACATTGTTCGTAGAGATGCAGGCCATTTGCCAGGAAGGTGCCGCCACAATGCGCACGTCGCATGCCTATTTGCTCTTTGTCGCCACGTTGCTCACCTCGATGGGTTACGGCGCCACGTTCCTTCTCACCGAGCATTTTCGAGCGCTCGGTGGCAGTGAGATCGAAACCGGCACGACGCTTGGCGGCGCCATGCTGGGCACGCTTGTCGGCGTTCCCCTTGTCGGCTGGTTTGCCTGGCGCCTTGGCGCCGGCCGCATGGCAGGGTTTGGCGCGGGGCTTGTGGCCTGCGGATATCTCGGCTTGGCTTCGTTGTCGGCGCTGACGCCGCTGATCGGCGTCGCCGGCTTTTTCATCGGCCTCGGCTGGGGCATTTTCTTCCTGGCCGCACCGATGGCGCTTTCGATGCGCGTGAGTGATCAGGATCGCGGTTTCTGGTTTACCCGCTATGGTGCGTTCCAGATGGGTGGGATCGGCCTGAGCCCGATCGCGGCAACCGCGCTCATCAACGATCTAGGGCTTACGACCGGACAGGCCTTCGGGGCCGTCGCCCTGGTCTGCCTGCTCGCCGCTTTGCTCCTGGTCGTGTTTGAAACGATCGCCGTTCGGCCGCTCGCGGCGGCGATCAAGGCAGCCGGCAATGATTGGGTGCGGGCGCTGCCGACGTTGCTGCGCACGCGTGCAATGTATCCCATCCTGATGGTCGGACTTGGCGCCTGTGTGTTCAGCGGGCTGCTGACGTTCCAGACATCGCTGGTCCGCGGCACCGGGCTTGAGGCGAGCACATTCTTCGCCGTCTACGCGATTACCGTTGTCGCGTCCCGCTTCCTGCTTGCCCCGCTGATCGGTCGCGCCAAGGGCGACCACGTCGCGGTAATCCTGCTGGCGGTGATGATTGCCGGCGTCGTTGCGGCGTTCGGTCTTGCCCATGGCGTTGTGATCCAGATCGCCAGCGCAGTCCTGCTGGGCCTGGGCTACGGTCTCGTGTATTCCGTCATCCAGACGCAAGCCGTGAACGACGCTCCAGCCGAACACCGCAATGCCGCGCTGACCTGGTTCGTCGTCGCCTATTTCCTGGGTATCTTCGGTTTCCCGGTGCTCGGCGGATGGCTGATCGTCCATGTCGGAACGGCCGGATTCCTGATCGCTGTCCTTCTGTTCGCACTCGCCGAGACAGGACTGGCGTTGTTGCGTGGGCAGCGTCTTGCCGGCGAGCGCCTTCAGGCGACATGACTCAGATCATTTCGCCGTTTCTCGGAGACGGAAAACTGCTCACACTCTTGCTGAAGTTGCTTAGCCTGCGGCCTGGCTGTTGACCTCCCAGCCGTCGACCCAGACCTGCCGCAGCCGGTCGCCCTCGCCCTTGAACCATTGGCCAGCCGGCTGGCAATCCTCGATGCGGTCGCTGCGGAAGTTGCGGATAGCCTGGCGAAGCTCGCACCAGGCGACGATGTTGGCGGTCTCGGCATAGTAGATGAGCGCTACCGGGCGGATGACGCGCCGCGTATCGCGGCCTGCTTCGTCGCGATAGGAAAGCTCAAGCTTTTCCTCGTCACGGATGGCGCGTCGGACCAGCGCCAGATCGACCGCCGAGGCCGAAGGCGCGGCAAAACCCCAGGCATGGAGCGCGTTGGCGTCGAGCGCCTGCCGAAGGGGCGACGGCACCGCGCCGGCGATCTTGGCTCCAACGCGTTTTGCGGCCTGCTTGAGCTCGTCGTCGCCAGTGCGTTCGAGCAATGCCAGCGACAGCACGATCGCCTCCATCTCCTCGATCGAAAACATCAGCGGCGGCAGGTCGAAGCCGGGGCGCAGGATGTAGCCGATGCCGCGCCCGCCCTCGATCGGCACGCGCATCGCCTGCAACGCGGCGATGTCGCGATAGACCGAGCGCACCGTCACCTCGAGCCGTTCGGCGATCGTCGCCGCCGTCACCGGATTCCTGGCCAGCCGCAGGATCTGGATGATCTCGAACAGGCGAGACGCCTTGCGCATTTTCCTCGCTCAACCGCAACGCAACTGACACATCATCGTCAGTTGCGGTGACCTATAGGGCGGCCTAGTCCGCTGAAAAGCAACAGATTCCTCTACGCCTTGGCTGGCGACGCGACAGGCAACTGACATGAGCTACACCGAAAACCTCTGGCTGTTCTTCGTGCTGTTGTTCGGCATCATCGCCGTTCCGGGCATGGACATGCTGTTCGTACTCGCAAACGCGCTGACCGGCGGCAGCAACAGGGGACTGGCCGCGACGGCGGGCATCATGCTGGGCGGCGCCGTGCATACGCTGAACGGCGCGGTCGGGGTCGGCCTGCTCATGCATTTCGTGCCGATACTGTTCACGCCGCTGCTTATCGCCGGAGCCGCCTACATGGCCTATATCGGCATCACGCTGACGCGCAGTTCCATCACGGTCGGCGAGGACGGGCCAACCGGCAGCCGCTCCACCTGGAAGGCGTTTCGGCAAGGACTGGTGACATGCCTGATCAACCCGAAGGCCTACCTGTTCATCCTCGCGGTCTATCCGCAGTTCCTGAAGCCGGCTTACGGCCCGATCTGGATGCAGGCGACCGTGATGGGATTGCTGACGGTCGCCACGCAGGCGGCAATCTATGGCGGGCTAGCCATCACCGCCGGCCGCAGCCGGAGGCTGCTGGTCGACAATCCGAGCGTGACCGTTCTTGCCGGACGCATCGCGGGGCTGCTTTTGTTTGCCGTTTCGATCTTCACCGCGTGGGAGGGGTTGAGGGCGGCGTAACCGCCGCCCCCGTTCGCTCAGGCCGCACCTTGGCGGGCGGCGAGCATTTCGCGCCTCACCGACCGGCGCCATTCGACGGCGCCGGCCAGGCCGTGCAGTACCGTCTCGGTGGTCGCCCAGTCGATGCAGCCGTCGGTGATGCTCTGGCCGTAGACCAGCGGCTTGCCGGGCACGACATCCTGACGACCGGCGATGAGATTGCTCTCGATCATGACGCCGATGATGCGCTCGTCGCCCGCCGCGACCTGCGCCGCCACGTCCTGCGCAACTTTCGGCTGGTTCTCTGGCTTCTTGCCGCTGTTGGCGTGGCTGACGTCGATCATCAGCCGCGGCGCGACGCCGATGCGGTTGAGTTCGGCGGCGGCCGCATCGACGCTTGCCGCGTCGTAGTTGGGCGCGATGCCACCACGCAGGATGACATGGCAGTCCTCGTTGCCGCTGGTCGCCGCGATGGCGCTTCGCCCACCCTTGGTCACCGCCATGAAATGATGCGGCTGGGCGGCCGATTTCACTGCTTCGCCGGCGATCCTCAGATTGCCGTCGGTGCCGTTCTTGAAGCCGACCGGGCAGGAAAGGCCCGACGCCAGCTCGCGATGGATCTGGCTCTCGGTCGTGCGCGCGCCGATGGCGCCCCAGGCGACGAGGTCGGCGATGTATTGCGGTATCGTCATGTCGAGGAACTCCGTCGCCGCCGGCAGGCCGAGATTGTTGACGGCCGACAGCACGTTGCGCGCCATGCGCAGCCCCTTCTCGATGTTGAAGCTGCCGTCGAGGTCCGGATCGTTGATGAGGCCCTTCCAGCCGACCGTGGTGCGCGGCTTCTCAAAATAGACGCGCATGACGATCTCGAGCCGGTCGGCCAGGGCCTCGCGCAGCGCCGCCAGACGGCTGGCGTAGTCCACGGCGGCGACCGGATCGTGGATGGAACAAGGGCCGACGATGACTACCA
>NZ_JANINM010000116.1 GCF_024509055.1 Mesorhizobium sp.
CTCGTCAGGCTCATAACCTGAAGGTCATAGGTTCAAATCCTATCCCCGCAACCATCTCAACTTGCGATCGGCCCGCCCCTCCGGCGGGCCTTTTGCTTTTGAGCGAAATCGCAAGGATGCCAGCCAGATCGCCGTGCACGTCGATCTGAAGCTCGCCATCCTCCGGGGTCAGGATGATCTCCCGCACCAGTGATCGGATCACGTCGGACGCGACCATTCGCTTCTCCTCGGAATCTTCCTGAAGCGCCCCATACAACTCGTCGACCTGGACGTGGTAGTGATGTGCCATGTTGGGATGCAAGAGGGGTGGTGGCTCCTCGGCGTCCTCAAGGAACGCTTTCAGTTCTTTCTGCCGACGCTCCAGGACGACCATCTTTTCATTGAGACGATCCGCGGCGCCTCCCTTCAGGATGAGGTTAAGGAGTGTATCGAGTTCTCGGTCGATCCGCTTGATCTCCGCATCGGCTGCGTCGATTGACGTCCGCCCTTCCATACGGAGCCGGTTCATCTCGCGCGTGAACTCCTCGCAGAACTCCTTGAACAGTATGGGGTCCATCAGGTGATGACGCAGCGCATTGAGGACGCGCGCCTCGAGCTGATCGCGCCGGATGTTCGTCCGATTGTCGCAGGTGCCTTTGTTGCGAGCGGTCGAGCAACCGACCAGATCGGCCGAGATCATCGAATATCCGCCGCCGCAACAGGCGCACTTGCTCAAGCCCGAGAAGAGGTATTTGGGCCGCCGGCGATCGCGGAAATGGTTCTCGGCTTCGCCGTCCTCGCTCTGGCTGCGTTTGACGGCCAACTGACGATCCTTGACCGCCTGCCACAGATCGTCGTCGAGGATGCGTAGCTCGGGCACCTCCTGAACGATCCACTCTGACTCGGGGTTCATGCGCGCCTGACGCCGACCCGTGTCCGGGTCTTTGATGAAGCGCTGGCGGTTCCAGACCAGCTTGCCGAGATACATTTCGTTGTTAAGGATGCCGTTGCCCCGCTTCAGGTTGCCGTTGATGGTGCTGAAGCCCCATTCGCCGCCACCGGGCGCGGGGATACCTTCCTTGTTCAGTTCAAAGGCGATCCGCTTGGACGACTTGCCGGCGGCATAGTCGCGGCAGATGCGGCGGACCACCTCAGCTTGAAACTCGTTGATGGTCCGGTCGCCGCGCACCGGCTCGCCGCTGGCATCGAACTTCTTCACCACATCATAGCCATAGGCATTGCCGCCGCCGGACTTGCCAAGTTCGACCCGGCCCCGCAGACCGCGCCGCGTTTTGTCGGCCAGATCTTTCAGGAACAGGGCGTTCATCGTGCCCTTGAGGCCGACATGCAGATGCGTGACCTCGCCCTCGGAGAGGGTGACGAGCTTCACGTCCGCATAGGCCATCCGCTTATAGAGACCGGCAATATCCTCCTGGTCGCGCGACAGGCGATCCATCGCCTCGGCCAACACGTAGCGAAAGCGGCCGCGCGTCGCGTCGGAGATCAGCGCCTGGATGCCAGGGCGAAGGAGCGATGCGCCGGAAATCGCGTGGTCGGTATATTCTTCGACCACCTGCCAACCCTGCTTTTCGGCATGGAGCCGGCAGACGCGGAGCTGGTCGGTGATCGAGGCGTCCCGCTGATTGTCGGACGAATAACGGGCGTAAATCGCAACCTTCACCGCGTAGCCTCCTGCCATGTCAGGAGCGCGTCGTGCGGCGTTCCTTCATCTGCGCCTCGAACACCTTCCTCGCGGCACGACGAGCGAGCAGGCGAGCCAGCTCGACCAACCGCGGATCGGGGCCATTGCCACGCGGCGCGAGGGTTAGTTCCGGCTCCACGGGCCGAAGCGAACTCCTCTGCTTTAGGCGTTTGCCGTGATCCATCGTTGCGCCGTCTGATGCCGGTTGCAAGTTGATGGCCTTCACGATTGTCGTGAATCCAAGTACAGGCAACGGAAATCAAACGCGAAAATTCGGTGGCGAACGGAGCGGATGCGCGCGGCATAGCGTGCGCCAGCGACGAATGGGATACGCTGGCGTCGTGAAATGACCTACGGAAATTCCCCGAAATCTGCTCCATGTGAACTCCTCGGCAGCCATCCCTTTGAGCGTCTCTGATCGAGACAGGGCGGCCTGCGGACGAACCTGATAATAACGTATTGCGTTTGGCACTACAAGACGTTATATTTCAGCCAAGGAGAATGGTCATGGCTGCTACCGTTGAACGTAAGGAATACCCGATCTCGATGCGTCTGCCGGAAGCGGACGTCGCGATGATCGATCGCGCGGCCAGTCTGCGTGGTCGCTCTCGCACCGATTTCGTGCGGGATGCCGCCGTGCGGGCCGCCGAGGAAGTCGTCATGGAGCAGGGGCTGATCCGCATGAGCCCGGAGGGCTTCGCCGACTTCATGGAAATCCTGTCCCGCCCGCCCGCGATCGTTCCCGAGATGATGGAAGTGCTCAAGCGGCCTGCTCCGTGGGAGCCCGGCTACGTCACGAAGCGGTAAGTCGTGGCTCTGTCGACTCCTGAACCACTTACTGCCGAGCATGATGTTTCCGAATTCTCCTGTGGCAAGACGACACTCGATCATTGGCTGAAAACGCGCGCCCTTTCCAATCAGGAAAAGGGTTTCACCGCAGTCATGGTCGTCCATGATGCCGGTCGCGTCGTCGGATATTATGGCCTTGCGCCGACGGGGGTTGTCCCGTCGATCCTGCCTCGCGCAATTCGCACCGGACAACCGCCCAATCCCATTCCCTGCCTGCTGCTCGGGCAACTCGCGACGGATACGGCTTGGGCCGGACAGGGCATCGGCACCGGCTTGATCAAGCATGCCCTTGAACGTTGTGTTCAGGCTGCGCGTTTGATCGGCGGGCGGGCGCTAATAGTCAACGCCGTCGACGACGAGGCTGCCCGGTTCTGGCAGCGACGTGGCTTTATTCCATCGAAGGACGATCCATTGGTTCTGCTCCGATCGATTGCCGACATCGCTGCGATGCTGGCGCCCGGGGGAAATAACCATGAAGGATGAACGATAAGCCTGTTCCGACTTGATATGGGGAGGGGAACGCCTTCCCCTGCGGCCGAGCCCATAGTCTCGGCCGACCCCTTCTGCGGGGAGACCCCGCAACGCCCCGAGAGTGAGAGTGCAGACGGGTTTTGCCGTGACGGGTTGAGGGCTGGGAGAGAGGCTCCCGGCGCCCGTCGCGGAGAACCGCGATGTCCAGACACGATCGCACTTTAGGCGCCGACGGAAACCGGGCGAGCCTTTATGATGAAATCACCGGCAAGATCATCGCCGAGCTTGAGGCCGGGCGCTTCCCATGGGTCCAGCCCTGGAGCAAGGCCACGGCGAAAGCCCCGCTTGGCCTGCCGAAGAACGCCAGCACCGGACGCGCCTATAGCGGCATCAACATCCTGATCCTCTGGGGCGCCGTCGTGCAGCACGGCCATCCCGGTCAGGGTTGGCTCACTTATCGCCAAGCCGCCGCGCTCGGCGGCAATGTGCGCAAAGGCGAGCGCGGCATCACGGTCGTCTATGCCGACCGCTTCATCCCCGAGGACGAAAAGCGCCGTGCGCGCGAGACCGGCGAGGACGCTCAGGCCATTCCCTTCCTGAAGCGCTTCACCGTGTTCAACACGGCGCAATGCGAGGGCCTGCCCGAGGACATCACCGTCGCCGCGCCGCCTCCGCCGCCCGGCCTGATCGAGCCGAAGGTTGAAGCGCTCATCGACGCGACCGGAATCGACTTCCGCATCGGTGGCGACCGGGCCTTCTACATGCCCGCCCGCGACTACGTGGTCGTCCCGCCGCCGCATGCTTATTTCGAGCCGATCAACTGGCACCGGACCGCGCTGCATGAGATCGGCCACGCCAGCGGACATCACAGCCGGCTCAACCGCGATCTGTCCGGTTCCTTCGGCACGAAGAAATATGCGTTCGAGGAACTGATCGCCGAGATGAGCGCCGCTTTCTGCTGCGCCTCGCTCGGCATCGTGCCGACCGTGCGTCACGCCGACTATATCGGCTCGTGGCTGGAGGTGCTGCGCGAGGACAATCGCGCGATCGTCCGCGCCGCTTCGCAGGCCAGCAAGGCGGCCGACTGGATCTTGTCCTTCCTGCCGGAAGCCAGCGACGCCAATGACGCCGGCGACGTCGATGCCGCCGAGATCGACAGGAGGGCGGCATGATTGTCCCGCTATGCGCCATGCGGCTACGAGGCGCGCGCGGTACTGCTCTCCGCGTTTGAGAGGGAGAGAGGGGCCGGGTTTTTCGTGACGGGTTGAATGGTTGAGAGAGTGGCTCTCGGCCGCCCGTCACGGAGTAACCTGCCATGGCGAAAGCTGCCAAGAAGAAGCCCGCCCCCGCGATCATCGTCTTCTCCCGCGCACGGGACATTCCTTTCAACCGCATCAGGCTGTCCGAAAGCAATGTTCGCGAGACCGACGTCGAGGCCGGTCTGGACGAACTCACCCATGACATCAACCGTCGCGAGGATCTCGTGCAGGGTCTCAATGTCCGCGCCATCCTCGATGGCGACGGCAATGAAACGGGCGATTTCGAGACGCCGGCCGGCGGCCGCCGCTATCGGTCGATCGCGCGCCTCGTTGAGGCTGGCCGCTTCCCCGCCGATGGCCTCGTCCCCTGCATCGTCAAGAAGGCTGACGCCAAGACCACGGCGCTCGATGACTCGCTTGCCGAGAACACGTTCCGGCTTGCGTTGCATCCGCTCGACCAGTTCAAGGCGTTCAAGCGCATGGTCGACGGCGGTATGACAAAGGCCGAGGTCGCAAGCGCCTACTTCACCACGGAGCGCTATGTCGATCAGCGTCTCGCGCTCGCCAAGGTCTCGCGCGCGCTTCACGAGGTCTATGCCACGAATGGCATGACGCTTGCGATGCTGGAGGCGTTCACTGCGCACCCGGATCATGCGCGCCAGGAGCAGGTCTGGGAGGCTGTCAGGCAGTCCCATTATCGCGAGCCCTGGCGCATCCGGAATATGCTGACCGAGACCAGCGTAGCGGCTTCCGATAAGCGCGCCCATTTCGTCGGCATCGACGCCTATCTGGCGGCCGGCGGCTCGCTGCTGCCGCGCTACCTCTTCGATGATGATGAGGATGGCTGGCTGGAGGACGTGGCGCTTCTCGACCGACTCGTTGCCGAGAAGCTGAAGGCCGCCGCAGACGAGGTGGCCGCCGAGGGCTGGAAGTGGATCGCGGTCGATCTCGAACTTCCCTACGGCCACGACCACGGGCTGCGCGCGATCGCCGGCACGTTCACGGAGCTGACCAAGAAGGATCATCGGGAGCGCGAAAAGCTGCGCAAGGAGCAGGAACGCCTTGAGACCGAACACGCCGATTACGACGAGTTGCCGGACGAGATCGACCAGCGCCTCGGCGAGATCGAAAAGCAGCTCGATGCTTTCGAGCGCCGGCCGGCCATCTACGATCCGGCTGAGATTGCTATCGCCGGCGTCTTCGTCAGCGTCGACGAAGATGGCGAGCTTATCGTCGATCGCGGCTGGATCCGGCCCGAGGACGAGCCGGGCGCGACCGTCGAAGGCGGCTCGCCGGACATGGAGGGCGATGACGTCGCTGGCGGGGCTAAGCCCGATGTGCAGCACGCCGTCATCACCGTCGGCGGTCGGCCCGTCGAGACGGACGAGGAAGAGGAGACGATCAAGCCTCTTCCCGAACGGCTCGTCGCCGAACTGACCGCTCATCGCACCGTGGCGCTGGCCGATGCCGTCGCCGCCAATCCGCATATCGCCATGACGGCGCTGCTGCACCGGTTGGTGCGCGACCGCTTCAAGCAATCCACCAGCGGCTCGGCCGTCCGGGTTTCCGTCCAGGAGGTGTATTTCCGCGAGCAGGGCATCGACCTCAAGGACAGCCCCTATGCAAAGTCGGTCGCCGAGCGGCACGCGGGATGGAAGGCGGACGTGCCCGCCGATCCCGATGCGCTCTGGGACTGGCTCGATGCGCTCGATGACGCCAGCCGCATGGCGCTGCTGGCGCATTGCGTGTCGTTCGCGATCAACGCGCTCTATGAGCGGCCGAATCCCTTCAGCGCGACCGGCATCACCGAGCAGGGCTTGCGAGCCCGCATGGCGGAAGCCGGTCGGCTCGCCCGCGTCACCGGCCTCGACATGGCGGAGGCGGGTTTCAGGCCGACCGTCGTGAATTATCTCGGCCGCGTCACCAAGCCGCGCATCCTCGAAGCCGTCCACGAGGCGCTTGGCGAAGACAAGGTGCGCCTGATCGACCACCTCAAGAAGGACGACATGGCGCGCGAGGCCGAGCGTCTCCTGGCCGACACCGGCTGGCTGCCGGAGCCGCTGCGCCTTCTCGCGGAGGAGCCGGCCGTCGATGCCTCGGACGACGCGCAGGCGGACGACGTGGCGCTGCCGGAGTTCCTCGTTGGCGACGACGACGCAGACGCGGCCGATGCGACCGGCGACCCGTCGGTTCTCGGCGCCGCCGAATGACGCGCATCACCTGGCCCGCCGTCGCGAGACTGCGGGCCATTTTCGTTTCAGGAGAACATCATGGCCATTCCCAATCCCGTTCGTACCAACTTCAACACGCTGCTGCGCGCCGCCGACGACGGCCATCTCGCACTCATGGAGTGCCTGGATGCCGTCACCCGCGAGCGTCGCTATGTCGTCTGCGCCGTGCGCCACGCGGACGACGGCGATTTCGTCATGACGCCGTTCGGCCATCTCGCGGACGGCAATCCTTACGACGCCTACCTGCCTCCCGATCCCGACGATCCAAACGGCTTCATCGAGAACACGGGAGACACATCATGATGACGGTCGATGAGATCTTCGCCGACGATCGCCGCTATCCTCCTGTGGAGCGTTCGCTTTCATGGGAGGAGACACGCGGCGGCTTCCCACCCAGCGAATTGTTGTCCGGGTGCGCTATCCACTAAGGCAAGTTGCCTTGGCTTTCAGGCGCAGAAAATCGCGGGAGATGGCAAAGGCGATCGCGCGGCTTGCAGCAGAGAGCTCTAGCGCCATCGACATCGGGATACGGAGATCGCGCTGCCACGACACATCTATCGCTGCCGGTCGCTTGGGATCACTGAACGTTTCGTCCTGCGGGAGGCGAAATCGACGCCCGGCTGTCAATTTCTAGTCGGGTCTAATCCAATTGTCCTTTTTGCCATCGCTGCCACGAATTTTCCTCAAAAGCGCTTCCAATTTCGAAATCTTTTTGACCTCGCATTCCCAGATCGTCAGACATTTCCATCCGTCCCTCACAAGAGCACGCCGGTGTCGATGATCACGCACTCTGTTCGTATCCACTTTCGCGAACCAATATGCGGAGTTCGACTTGACCCTCCGTTGGCCGTCGACGCATTTGGTGCACCCATGCCAAAAGCATCCGTGGACGAATATAGCGATTCGGCGCCCCGGCAGCACGATATCGGGTTTACCTGCCAGAGAAGCATCGTGTATGCGGTAACGGAGCCCGCGGCTGAATAGAAAGCGGCGCACGATGAGCTCGGGCTTTGTATCTTTCGATCGGATCGCCGCCATATTTCGGCTGCGCCGCTCCACCGATAATTTATCCATTCAAAGTCGGGATCCCTGTGTCGACAAAGCACTGATATTAATATACTTTTTACAGCATTGTTTCAAATTGCTCAAGAAAGTGATGCCGTATACTATTAGTTGCCGCGCAACTGACCGCACCCACCTTAGCGCGAGAGAAATCATTTGGCGAAGAAGCCGTTCAACACTCGCAACGTGAGCAGGCGTATCGCGAGTAAAATAAGAGGCCGCGGTCTCCCCAAGATCGTTAGCCTTTTCTCGGGCGCCGGCGGCCTAGATCATGGATTCAAGGCTGCCGGGTTTAAGATCAGCGCTGCTTTTGATCTTTCACCGGCCGCAATTCTAACTCACAAGCGCAACTTCCCGCGCTCAACCTCGATCGCTGGAGACCTAAGGCTCCTCAAACCAGCCGGTGTTGCTGCCGTTGTTCGCGCAAGCATTCCCGATGGAGATAGAATCGGGATCATCGGTGGACCACCATGCCAAGGCTTTTCCCGCGCAAATACGACAGCAGAAGCCGCCGATCCCAGAAACAAACTTCCAGCGCTCTACATCGAAATTGTACGCGAACTTCAGAAATTTTTCGAGGTTGAGTTCGTTGTTTTTGAAAACGTTCTCGGCATGAGGGACAAAAAGCATGCTGACGCTTATAAGGGTCTGCTCTCAGGTCTGCGGAATCGTGGCTTCGAGATCACCGAAAAAGAGTTGTGCGCGACGGAGTTTGGTGTACCGCAGACGCGCAAGCGAATAATTCTCTCTGCGATGCGCAAGGGCATGGGTTACGGCGCAATCCGGCCACGCCGACGAAAAGGCAAATCGAATGTAAAGGAAGCGATAAGCGACTTGCCACCTCCCATCTACTTCGCACGGGATCTTACCGCAGAAAATATTCCATTTCATCCCAATCACTGGACCATGAATCCAGTGTCGCCACGCTTCGGAAGCGACATGCGTAGCAATGGTGGCCGCTGCTTCAAACGGCTTGATTGGAACAAGCCGAGCCCAACGATAGCGTTCGGCCACAGAGAGATTCACGTGCATCCAAACGGATTACGACGCCTTAGCATCTTCGAGGCGATGCGTTTGCAAGGTTTCCCAGACGATTTTGTGCTGGAAGGCAATCTGTCCGAGCAAGTTGAGCAAATTTCAAATGCCGTTCCGCCTCCTGTTGCCAAGAGCGTCGCAAACGCAATTCGACGAACGCTGGCGGGTTGAAAATGGCCCCGTCTATCTTAGAGCAAAAGGAGCCCGTCGAGAATGAACTCGTCGCGAAAATCAAGCAGAGCGAGAATCGCGACGTTCTGATTCAAACAACTCTTCAAACCAATGAACAAGTAATCGCGCGCGTCACAGACGGTATATACCGTCAGCCGGCGTCGGCTTTGAGAGAATTGATTTCAAACGCATACGATGCAGACGCGACACGAGTAACCATCAAGACAGATGCTCCACGCTTCGAGCAAATTACGATCGAGGACGATGGCGCAGGTATGTCGCCCGAAGTTCTTGCTCATCTTCTTTATAACATCGGTGGGAGTGCCAAACGCAATCGTGAAGGCGAGCAGCTCGGGATTACCTCAAGGAATGATAGCACCCGAAGTCCGGGCGGACGGCAGTTAATCGGCAAGATCGGTATCGGCCTATTTTCGGTGTCTCAGCTAACCCACTCGTTCCAGATCGTAACGAAGACGAAGGGGGACAACCATAGAACTGTCGCAACTGTTTCGTTGAGGCAGTTCTCTGACTCCGCAACGAGCGATTCTGAAGACACTAGTAAATTCGAATCCGGCAAAGTCACCATATGGCGCGAACGGGCTACGGATAAAGACCGTCATGGCACAACCATCGCGCTCACAAAAATTCGGCCGCAGGCCCGCGATACGCTGCGTAGTCGGGAAATTTGGGATGCTATCGAGCGGAATGAAGAAACCGCGGATGAAGATGAAAAGCAAGCAATTGAGCCGCCGCGCTTCCACATCGGAAGAGTCGATAGCACCGGTCGTCTCCTTAAAAAGACAGGTAAATCTTATTCTGACCTCCCCTGGCTCAAGGCTGACAAGCCCGGTGAAGCGTTCGAGAAGCTAGTCAACGCTGTTTGGAATCAGCTCGATGAGGCTAATCCAAATCCGAAATTGGAGAGGATTTTCGACTATTATCTACGAATGGTTTGGCAGCTCGCCCTTGCGGTGCCACTGCCTTACGTCGACGGTCATCTGTTTGATATGCCGACAGGCGGATGGGCGAAGACATTCGAATTGTCGAATAAACGGCGTGGCACGGCCGAGCTAGTAAAGGTGCGCCAGGAGACTAAGATCCGTGACGCGCTATCGTTAACTGATCCGCCTAAATCAATTGGGAAGTTCGCTGTCATCATTGATGATTTGAAACTTGCTCGTCCAGTGCGTTTCAAGAATTTGCCGACAACCGACCATGCGTTGAAGCATCCGCTTGTTTTCGTCGGCAAATGCAGTGAAAGCTTTGAAAAGCTGCCGCCAGAGCTGAGCGGCGGTCCTTTGAGATTTGAAGCATATCTCTTTTGGTCGCCAAAGATTGCTCCAAGCGAACACCAAGGTGCGCTCGTGCGCATTCATGGGGCGAGCGGCACCCTCTATGACCCCACGTTCATGCGGTATCAAGTTGCTGAGTTAACGCGTCTACGTCAGATCACCTGCGAAATATTGGTGAGCGAAGGCTTGGAGAGTGCCCTCAACATCGATCGCGAGGCTTTCAACAACGCGCATCCTCATGCGGTATTTATCACTCGCTGGCTGCATTCTGCACTTAGGCAGCTTGCTACAGTTCAGAAGAAAGAGGCTGCCGCTGTCCGATCCCAAAAGCGGGAGATTTCCAAGGACGAACAGACCGGGGCGATACAGAAGATCGTCGTCGAGGCTTGGGCTAAGCAGACTAAGGATCCAGCGTCAATTCCACCGGCTGTTCAAATCGTAGACGAAGAAAAGGCATTCAAGAAGACGTCGGGTTCCTATGTATTCCGAAGATCGGCTGTCACCGACAAGAAAGATCCGCCGAAAACTCCCAAGGAGAAAGCGCGGAGAGAGATCGTCGAGGAAAAACTGAAGGCAATCACTCAGATTCTAGCTGCCTTCAATGTTTTGGATCGCATAACCAAACCGGAACAAGAAGAACTACTCCTTGCGATCAGCAAAGTCCTGGAAGAGCGAGAAGAATGAGCGGCAAAGTCTCTACATCTGAAAAAATTGCAAGGAACGCAGACAGCGAAGACTTAACAGACGATATTGTTAGCGTCTCCGGCTACGCGTTTTCCGTGCCGCCGAAGAAAGAATTTAAGCCTTGGCACAGGCCACGAAAGCAGTTTGTTCGTAACGATCAATGGCTTTTCTACGTCACTGAACTCGTTAGTGAACGATCTCCTTTCGATGGTCCTTTAACCTACTTCGGTCTGCCCGGCGCTGACTTGCTCGATATTCGCTTTTTCGACAAGATGGTATGCGACCAAAACAATGTTAAGTTGCGCTTCCTTGGTTTCGACCTTGGTGCCGCCCCAGATAGCGAAACTGCCTCGGAATTCATTATATCGCGTGACGAGGTAAGCAAGCTGGCGTCGATCGATCCACAATCCGACGTTATCGCTCACGACATACGCGAGCTGTCCAATGAAGACTCAATTGCCTGGCAGAAAACGCTGGAGTACGGCCCGTACGACGTCGTGAACCTCGACCTTTGCGATGGAATCACCAAAGAAGAAGGCGGCAACATCAACGACACATATTACAACGCGGTATCTCGACTTCTTACTGTTCAATCTCGTCGCAAGTCGCCATGGTTGTTGTTCCTTACAACTCGGGTCGGCAAGCGCCACATCCATGATGATGCACTTGAGAAGCTGTGTCGCCTTTATCTGAAGAATCTTGCCGACTGCGCTCCCTTCCGTGAGCAGTCTAAAGCGAAATTCAGTATAGAAAACGAAACAGGGTTCGATCTAGCTAAATCGGATGACCAAGGACTCCAGCGTATCGTCTTGACCGGGCTCTGCAAATGGCTGCTTGGTCTAACACTAGGACAGCAGCCTCCCACCGTAATGGAGGTAAAGAGTTTGTTTGGCTATCGCGTCAGGCAGGGCGCGTCAGCAGAAGACATGGTTTCGATAGCCATTCGGTTCCAGCCCACACATGTGCCACCAAACGATCCAATTCAGCTTGCCGTGGCTAAAGCAGCCGCACCTGACGAGTGCGTACTCGCCGAAAAAGCGGCTGTTCGTGTCAGCACTTTGGTTGACGTGGACGACGTGTTGGCGTCGGATCCTAACGTGAGGAGCGAGATGACCGAGGCGATGTGCTCGCTATTGGAGTCCGCGCGTTATGATATTAATGCATATCGCAAATGGGCAGCAACCGCGTAGCTTGCGAATTCGCGCGTCGAAGAATGGCGGCCGGGCAAATTATTGCTGATTGCGATTGCAACAAATGCATGAAGCCTTGATTGATGCGGCGGATATAGCCTGATCGGATCGACGGTTATATCGCCCAGTAGCCTATCGATTGGGTTTCACAAGCGTCCCGTCTCTTGGCGGAGCGTTTTTTCCATGCCCGTCCACTTCACCTTGAGAGGGAGAGCGCCGCCGGGACGGGTTTGAGCCGTTGCGGTCGAGAGAGAGCGCCGCGTGGCTTCATCCCGTCCAGCTCTCCCGAGGCATTCCCATGAACACGATCTCCGCAGCCGCGCACGCCGCGGCGTCGCTTCCGCTCGTCTCCGCTTCCAATACGTCCGCATCGGTCTTCGCCGCCGCGCAGTTCCTTCTTCCGCATCTCGAACGCGGCCGGCGCGTCGACGCCGCCACGTTGCGCGGCGCGATGCAATCCGCCTTCGGCGCGTCCGACACCACTGGCGCCTGGGACTGGAAAACCGCCTACGACGCCTGCGAGGTCCCGACCGTCCTCATGCTGCGCAAATACGGAAAGCCGCTTTTCCGCAAAGCCGGTTCTCCGGCGTCGATCCTGCCGCAGTTTTCCAAGATCACCGGCCTGATGCCGACGCACACGCGCCGGTCCGAAGAAGCGCAGACCTTCCAGCAGTTCTCGACCCCGATCCCGCTTGGCCTGGCGGCTTCGACCGCGGCGGCGATCACAGCGGCAGACCGCGTATTGGAGCCATCGGCCGGCACCGGCCTTCTCGCCATCCTGGCCGAGATCGCCGGCGGGACGCTCCTGCTCAACGAGCTTGCCGAAACCCGCGCCGATCTTCTGTCCCTCCTCTTTCCGGCCTTGTCCGTCACGCGCTTCGACGCCGCGCAGATCGACGATCACCTCGATCCGGCGCTGGTTCCGACCGTGGTGCTCATGAACCCGCCATTCTCCGCCATGGCGAATGTCGAGGGTCGGATGGCCGATGCCGCCTTCCGCCATGTCACCTCGGCGCTGGCGCGCTTGGCGCCCGGCGGCCGGCTCGTGGCGATCACCGGCGCGAACTTCGCCCCGGACGCACCGGCCTGGACCTCAGCTTATACCCGTCTGCAGGAACGCGGCCGCATCGTCTTCTCCGCCGCGATCGACGGTTCGGTTTACGCGAAGCACGGCACGACGTTCCCGACGCGGCTCACCGTCATCGACAAGCTGCCTGCCGACGATCCGTCTGTCTTTCCCGCCGCACCGGGCGTCGCGCCAGACGTGGCGACGCTGCTCCGTTGGCTCGCCGAGCATCTCCCGGCACGCCTGCCGATCGACCCTGCGATCGCCGTGCCGGTCGCCGCGTCTGCCGCGCCCCGGACCGTGCGCGCCTACATCAACCGGGCGGCCAGGGCCGCGCCGACTGTGGCGCATAGCGAACCGCAGGGCGCTCCGCTCGCCTATGAAACCGTCGACTGGAAGCCCGCCGAGGCCGGGCGTCTGTCCGACGCGATCTATGAGGAATACGGACTCCAAGCCATCCGGATCTCCGGCGCGGCGGCACATCCGACCCGGCTAGTGCAGTCGGCGGCGATGGCGAGCGTCGCTCCGCCGAAGCCGAGCTATCGGCCGGTGCTGCCGGCGAACGTCCTCGGCCTCCTGTCCGACGCGCAACTCGAAACCGTGATCTATGCCGGCGAGGCGCATTCCGATTTCCTCGCCGGCGCGTGGACCGTCGATGAGACGCTCGACAAGCTGACCGCTGCGGCCGAGGACGCCAAGGGCGCCGTTCGCCTTCGCCAGGGCTTCATGATCGGCGACGGCACCGGCGTCGGCAAGGGCCGGGAATCCGCTGCCATCATTCTCGACAACTGGCTTCAGGGACGCCGCAAGGCCGTCTGGATCTCGAAGTCGGACAAGCTGATCGAGGACGCGCAGCGCGATTGGGGCGCGCTCGGCATGGAGCGCCTGCTGGTCACGCCGCTGTCGCGTTTCCCGCAGGGCAAGCCGATCGCGCTGAACGAGGGCATCCTATTTTTAACCTACGCCACGCTGCGCTCCGACGATCGCGGAGAAAGGGTTTCGCGGGTCAAGCAAATCCTCGAATGGTTGGGCTCCGACTTTAACGGAGTGATCGTTTTCGACGAGGCGCACGCCATGCAGAACGCTGTCGGCGGCAAGGGAGAACGCGGCGATGTCGCCGCCTCGCAGCAGGGCCGCGCCGGCCTGCGCATCCAGCACGCGCTTCCGAACGCGCGCGTGGTCTATGTCTCCGCCACCGGCGCAACCACTGTCCACAATCTCGCCTATGCACTGCGGCTCGGATTGTGGGGCGGCGAGGATTTCCCCTTCGCCACGCGCCCCGAGTTTGTCGAGGCGATCGAGGCCGGCGGCGTCGCGGCGATGGAAGTGCTCGCCCGCGATCTTCGTGCGCTCGGCCTCTACACCGCGCGCTCGCTCAGTTTCGCCGGCGTCGAATATGAGCTGGTCGAGCACGAGCTGACGCCGGAGCAGGCCCGCATCTACGATGCCTATGCCGGCGCCTTCGCCATCATCCACAACAATCTGGATGCCGCGATGCAGGCCGCCAACATCACCGGCGGCGGCGAAGGCGGCTCCGGCACGCTGAACAGGCAGGCGAAATCCGCCGCCCGCTCGGCGTTCGAAAGCGCCAAGCAGCGCTTCTTCGGTCATCTGCTCACCAGCATGAAGACGCCGACCTTGCTGCGCTCGATCGCCGCCGATCTGGAGGCGGGCCATTCGGCCGTCATCCAGATCGTGTCGACCGGCGAAGCGCTGATGGAACGGCGGCTGGCCGAACTGCCGACGGAGGAATGGGGCGACGTCCGCGTCGACATCACGCCGCGCGAATATGTCCTCGATTATCTCGCCCATTCCTTCCCCGTCCAGCTCTACGAGCCGTTCACGGATTCAGAGGGCAACCTGTCGTCACGCCCCGTCTATCGTAACGGCCAGCCGGTCGAAAGCCGCGAGGCCGTCGCCCGCCGCGATACGCTGATCGCCAAGCTCGCCAGCCTGCCGCCGGTGCCCGGTGCGCTCGACCAGCTCGTCCAGCATTTCGGCACGGACACGGTTGCCGAGGTAACGGGCCGCTCGCGGCGCATCGTGCGCAAGCGCGGCGGCAGCGTCACCATCGACCGGCTCGTCGTCGAGACGCGCGCCGGGGCCGCCAATCTCGCGGAGACGCAGGCGTTCATGGACGACGCCAAGCGTGTACTCGTGTTCTCGGATGCCGGAGGCACCGGCCGCAGCTACCATGCGGAGAAGTCGGCGAAGAACACGCGGCTGCGCGTCCACTATCTGCTCGAGGCCGGCTGGAAGGCGGACACCGCCATTCAGGGCCTCGGCCGCACGCACCGCACCAACCAGGCGCAGCCGCCGCTGTTCCGGCCGATCTCGACCAACGTGAAGGCGGAGAAGCGATTCCTCAGCACGATCGCCCGCCGTCTCGACACGCTGGGCGCGATCACGCGCGGCCAGCGCCAGACCGGCGGTCAGGGTCTGTTTCGGCCGGAGGACAATCTGGAATCCCACTATGCCCGCGGTGCGCTTCGCCAGCTCTATCTCCTGCTGGTGCGCGGAAAGGTCGAGGGTTGCTCGCTCGACCGCTTCGAGCAGTCCACCGGACTGAAGCTGATGGACTCGAACGGCATCAAGGACGACCTGCCGCCGATCACCACGTTCCTCAACCGGCTGCTCGCCCTCACCATCGAGCTTCAGGGCATCCTCTTCACGGCCTTCGAGCAACTCTTGACCGCCCGCATCGAGGGCGCGATTGCATCGGGCACCTATGATGCCGGGCTGGAGACGCTGCGCGCGGAGAGCTTCGTCGTCGTCGATCGAAAGACGATCTACACGCATCCGCGCACCGGTGCGGAAATCAGCCTGCTCACGATCACCGAGCGCAGGCGCAATCGGCCGGTGGCGCTCGACGCCGCTTTGGCCGAACTCAATGACGCGCGCGCGATGCTGCTCGACAACGAGCGCTCGGGCCGCGCGGCCGTGCAGATCCCCGCCAGCAGCGTGATGCTCGACGATGGCGAGATCGAACGTCGCATCCGCTTGATCCGCCCGATGGAGGCGCACAACGTCCCGGTCAGGATGTTGGGCGAAACCCATTGGGTCGAGGCCGACAGGGATGTGTTCGCCTCGGCCTGGAATGCCGAGATCGCCGACGTGCCGGAGTTCTCCGACTCCACGCTGCACATGGTGACGGGCTTGCTCCTGCCGATCTGGAAGCGGTTGCCGAACGAGTCGACGCGCGTCTATCGGCTCCAGACCGACGAAGGCGAACGGATCATCGGCCGCAAGGTTTCGCCGGCCTGGGCCGCGAATGCGACCACGACCGGCACGGCCTCGATCACACCCGACGACGCCTTCACGGCGCTGATGGATGGCCGGACGATCTTCGATCTCGCCCGAGGGACTTCAGCTTCGTCGTATCCGCGTGATGGGCGCCAACCGCATCGAACTGTCGGGTTTCGACGACACGATGCGCAAGCGCCTCACGGCTTATGGCCTGTTCCATGAGATCATCTCGTGGAAACTTCGCATGTTCGTCCCGATCGACGCGAACGGACCGATCGTGCTCGGCAAGGTGCTCGACCGATGGCCGGTCGCACGCATCGGCGAGCGGGAGGCGGCGTGATGCACCGTCACGACGCTTCCGAACTGGCAATCCGTCTCGGTCACCACGCCGAGGCGGTTTGCCGACGTTATCTATCGTCCGGCAAACGCGCCGGACGATACTGGCTGGTTGGCGACGCGCGCAACAACCCCGGACGCTCGATGTACGTCCGCCTGACCGGGCCGAAAACCGGCAAGGGCGCTGCGGGGAAGTGGACTGACGCATCGACGGGCGAGCATGGCGATCTCCTCGACGTCATCCGCGAGGTGCTTCGTCTCGCCGACTTCGAGGACGTGGCCGACGAAGCGCGCCATTTCCTCTCGCTCCCGCATCCCGAGCCGGAGAAGATGAGAACGCCGACCGGCAGAACATCCGCCCGCGCACCGTCCGGATCACCCGAAGCGTCGCGCCGGCTCTTCGCTATGTCGCAGCCGATCGGCGGCACGCTTGCGGAAATCTACCTCAGCGGTCGAGCGATCACCTCGCTCGTCGGCGTCACCGCGCTGCGCTACCATCCGCGATGCTACTACAAGCCCGACGAGCATTCGCCCACCGAGATCTGGCCGGCAATCGTCGCTTCCGTCACCGATCTCGACGGACGGCAAACCGGCGCGCACCGCACCTGGCTCAATCCCGACGGCTCGGGCAAGGCGCTGGTCGAGTCACCGCGGCGGGCGATGGGCGACCTTCTCGGGCACGGCGTCCGCTTCGGCGTCGCTGGTGATGTGCTCGCAGCCGGCGAAGGCATCGAGACCGTGCTGTCGCCCCGTCAGGTACTGCCCCATATGCCGATGCTGGCGGCGCTCTCGGCGGCACACCTCGCCGCCATCCTTTTCCCGCCGACGCTGCGCAGGCTCTATGTCCTGCGCGATCGCGACCCAGCAGGGGACGGCGCGAGAGATTGTCTCATCGCCAGAGCAACGAGTCTCGGGATCGAAGCGATCGCGGTGTCGCCGGTGCTTGAGGACTTCAACGATGATCTGCGCTGGCGCGGCGTCGATGCCCTTCGGGCGGCCCTGATGGAGCAGCTTCATCCTAATGACGTCCACCGTTTCATGGAGGGAATGAGCGGATCGGCGGGGACGAGGCGCGGAGCAGGCAACTCCACCAGCCGCCTCCCTTCATCATCGTGAGCATCCTTGTGTTGTCGGAGAGGACCACACCCACGGCCTTCTGAGAGGGCGATCGGCCCACAAGCGGCCCGGCCGGGCAATGGCGGCGCTCCGGCTATTTTCCGCCGGCGGGGCGAGCCCCGCCTTTGCAGCGCGAAACAAAATAGCCAAGCTTGGCCATCAAGGCTCTCGCGAGAGGGCGAGGGCTGCCCGGTCGTCCCGCCCGCGGGCTTCGACGCCTGCGAAGACCGCGATGGGCGCGGTCTCCAGACCAAGGACGCTCCCGATGACGAACGAAGACGACAACGCAGGTTTCGAACCGATCCACACCTCGTCTCCCACCGATCATCTCCTCACCGAACTCCAGCTCTACGGCTGGCGTCCGTTTCAGGACGAACCCGATCCAAGGCCGCTGCCCGAGGGCAATACCGTCGCCGCCGCTGTCGCAGACATCTTCGACGCGCTGGTCGCAACGCTCGGCGACACCCGCCTCGAACCCGACCTCGCAGAATTGCTCTGGGGGACCGTCAATCTCTTTCACCGCGCCGCGAGCCGAGTGGAGCGCGACCTTGACGACAACGAGCAATCGCAGCGCCGCCTTCAGAAGGAACAGGACGGCAGTGAGGTGAAGTCGGTCGAACTGGAGCGCGTCACGGCTGAAGGGCAGACCATGATCGAGCGGCGCAACAGCATGGAACTCTTCCGCGACATCGCCGCCGAAGCGTTCGAGCACCATACCGGCGCCGCGTGGCGGCCGCGCACCGGCTCGAAGGTCAACCACCGCAATCTGACCGCAGCGATGATCGACAGCCGCGACTTCCTTGCCGCGAAACGCCGCGCCGACACCGAGGTGATGATGCCCGCCGGTCCAAAGGTTGCCGTCTCGGGCGGGACCGACTTCAACGACCATCGCCTGATCTGGGCGAAGCTCGATCAGGTTCATGCGAAGTATCCCGGCATGGTGCTGATGCACGGCGGAACGCCGAAGGGCGCCGAACTGATCGCCTCCCGTTGGGCGGACACCCGCAAGGTGCCGCAGGTCGCCTTCCGGCCAGACTGGACGAAGCACGGCAAGGCCGCACCGTTCAAGCGTAACGACGCCATGCTGGACGTCCTGCCGGTCGGCGTCCTCGTCTTCCCCGGCACGGGAATTCAGGAGAACCTCGCGGACAAGGCCCGCAAGCTCGGCATCGCGGTCATGAAGTTCGACGGCGGCGCGTAAAGCGCCGCCTCAACCCAGCATCTCCGGTTTGAATAACGAACGCCGGCTGATGATTTTACCCGACACCATGAACACACCGTCGCCGGTGTAATGCAGTGTCTCAGGATGCTTCGGTGACCCCGCAACATGCGCCTTCACCACCTCGAAAATAAAGAAGTTGTAGCGGTCGACCAGTGCATCCTCATGCAAGCGGCACTCGAAGCTCGCATGGCATTCGCAGATCATCGGCGCCGCGACCTCTTGAGCAACATCCGCCGTCAGACCGAACTCCACGAACTTGTCGATCTCGGCGCCTGTCGTGTTGCCGATCTTGACCACTGTGTCAGTCATCGCCGTGGTCGGCAGGTTGATGACGCATTCGCGGCTGCTTCTGATCATGTCGAAGCTATGATTGCCGCCCGAAATCATCAAGCCGACCAGCGAAGGCGAGAACTCCAGAATCGTGTGCCAGCCCAGCGTCATGATGTTGGTCTTGCCCTGCCACTTCGACGACACGAGCACGATTGGACCGGGTTCGAGATAGCGACGCACCTGGCTGACGGGGAAGTCGTTCTTGCGCATTGCCCGTGTCATGACATGACTCCGTTTCGCGACAGCATACCGATGCGCGCCGGCCCTGCATCTCACAATGGCGGCAGGCAAAGCTCCGCTCCATGCAATCCGCCGATCTCTCAAGGTGACTTGACGAGACCGGCACACTTAAGAAAAATGCCGCATCCATGCAGAACCGGCAAAGCAGCATAGTCGCAGGCGGAGCACATCCATAGGCAGCCTGTCGTGAACCCTTAATCGTTCATGTGGAGGTTTCCATGACCCTGATCCTGCTCGCCATCGTCTTGACCATCGTCTTCTCTGTCCTCGCCTACAATCTCGCGATCTATGCGCTTCCGTTCTCGGTCGGACTGACAGCAGCCCAATACACTTGGGCCGCGGGGGCCGGCATCGTGAAGTCTGGTTTCGCCGCTATCACCGCTGCATTGATGTCGCTTGCCGTGGTCATCGCCGTTCTCGGCTTCGCGAAGAATCCGATTGTGCGCTTGATCGCGCTCGCCATCTTTGCTGTGCCCGCCGTGATCGCCGGCTATGCCGTCGTGCATGGTGTGGCGAAGCACGTCATCGATTCAACGATCGCGCTCAATCTGCTATGCGGCAGCGCCGGCCTGTTCATCGGCAGCGCCGCAATCGTCAACCTCAACGCATTAGGTGAAAGCGTCTTGTCGCGCTGAAACGCTCGAGATCTTCTGCTTGCGGGAAAATTCGGCGGCATAAGCCGCCGAACCTTGCCTTCTGCGCTCTGGACATGACGGCCAAATCGAGACTGTCCTGACCACCGCTGTTTCGATCGGCGTCGCCCGGCTCAGGAAATCGATCTTGGCGCGTTGATCTTGCACGGCCGCAAACAGCGCACGCGCCGCATTGATCGTCATCATATCGTGAACGTTGGCCGTAGCAACTTCATTGCCACTTGTCGCAATGCCAGTGGATCGCGCCTCCGCCGATTGAACGGCGATGGCGGCCATCCGCAACGGGACCCATAGCCTTTCGCATTTTCCCGAACAACCTTCCATTGGCGGTACAACCGGTGGCTGTGAAGTGGTTGCGAGTCTGCAAGATGGTGTGGCGTAGGTCCTGGAGCGATACTGCTCTTGGCGAGAACAATGTCCTGCTGGGCGCCTCCGTAATCGGGCTCTCAGGGGCGCCAATCCCTCCGACTGACTGATCCCCTAAGTCCGTTCGGTTTCCGCCCGCAACCCCCGCGGCTCCGGACCGTGTTGGCGCTAAAGCGCCTGCCCGCACCACTCCGGGCCTTAGGGGCGAGCTGCCAGCAAGCAGGCAGTTGCAGGGGGATCCCAACGTCCTTGGCCGGGTCTCGTCGGAGGGAATGGTCCCTCTGAGGAGCAACGGAGACTTAAAATGCAGAACATCGTCATTCTCGCCGGCAACATCGGCCAGGACCCCGAATCCCGCAACACCCAGGGCGGGACTCATATCACCCACTTCACGCTGGCCACTTCACGGCCCCGCTACTCGGAAGGCAAGGCTGTTCGGGACGACAATGGCTACCGGGTCCAGGACACGGAATGGCACCGGATCACCTGCTTCAACGGCCTCGGGAAGACGGTCCAGGAGCATTGCCAGAAGGGCATGAAGGTTCTGGTGCGCGGCCGCATTCACTACACCAAGTGGACCGACGACAAGGGCGTTGAGCGCTACGGCTGCGAGATCATCGCCGAAACGGTCGACTTCCTGAGCCGGGCGAAGCAGACCGAAAGCGCCACCGGACAGCGCGATCTCGATGACGACGTCCCGTTCTGACCGGGGCGTCAGGAGGCCCGGCGGCAAAAGCCGCCGGGTTTTCTCAACGTCGCAGCAGCTCCATCTCGCCGTTTCGCTTCGGCCAGGACGGGGCTTCGTATCTCGCCCGTACCGGCCGTGGAGCGACGCTCCGTCCGAATCAGTCGTCGTGACAAATTGGAAAGTAGCTCCCATTAGGGATTTCCAGCTAGCTCTTGTGGCGAAGAGCGACTAAAATAGTCGTAGTTCTGGCGTGCGCGTAGGTCCGAATGGGAGGTGATCATGCATGATCACCGCCCGGCAGTCGCGGGCCGCACGCGCGTTACTTGGTTGGACACAGGAAACGCTCGCTGACAAGGCTCGAACATCACTGACTTCGCTGAAGCGCCTTGAGTCCGGGAATGGACTCGCCGTGTATGAATCAACACGCGATCAGGTTCGGCGGGCGCTTGAAGCGGCGGGTATTGTTTTTTTGTCCACCGAGCGCGGGGAGGGCGTCTTGCTGGTCAAGAAGCGCGAGGGTCATACGCGTCCGTAAGTCTTATTGAGAGGACCAAACCGACTCTCCTAGATACGACGTCGGAAGTATGGAGAGACAGGATGATCGAGTCGTTTGACGATACCGCTCCTTCAGGCGACGAACTCACCGACTATGACCGTGCACATATCAAGCTCTACATGCGGCTGCTCGACGCCGCTTCTGACGGGGCAGATTGGCGGGAAGCTGTTCAAGTGCTGTTCGGTATCGATCCGTGCAAAGACCTCGAACGTGCAAGGCATGTCCATGCGAGCCATCTCGCGCGTGCGCAATGGATGACTCGTACGGGCTACCACCATCTTCTACGACAGAACGCTCACTGATTCAGAATTTCTCTAAAACTGCGATGTCTTTACGGCATTGGGCGATGTCGCGCCTCCGACTTCCAACGATCTATACGAACCGGAATCATTTTCCACTCGACTTGCCCGCAATGAGTGAGGAGTTGAAGAATGAAGCCGGAAACTTCCCATTGGCGAGACCGTGATCGATATGACTTCTTCGACGGTTTGACCGTCGAAGGCCTTGCTTGGGAATGTTTAAGGCGGCACGAGCCTTATCAGACGTACTATCGGTCACTCGTTATCGCCGGAGCCGAATTCGCGCCGTTATCCGCGGAAGCCCAGAACCAGTGGGGATTGCGATTTCGCGGCCCGGCCGCGTCTGTCCGCCTTGGCTCAAAACGTGATCTGGTCGCCTTTCAGCGATCCCGCGGCTTTGATGCTTGCGGGTGTTCCTGACTTTCTTCCGATTTCGCTGCCAACGCGGCTTGCCGATCTTGTTGATGTTCGTGACAGTCCGGAGGGGTATTACGCCATCCATCGCGAGGGCATCGCAACGCAACTTCTTTTCGTTCACGGCACAGATCCCAACGTGCCGCTGGCGGTCCTCGTTCCCTTGGACGTTAATACGCTCGCCCGCGCTGAATCCTTGATACGTTTCTGGCGGGGGCGTCATGGGCGTAGGGCGCTTCCCGATACGAGAATGACGCCACAGCAGCGCCGCCGCCTGCGCTTGATGATGCAAGCCGTTGATGGTCGGACAAACGGCGCTAGCTATCGCGAGATCGCCGTCGCGATCTACGGCGCGTCGCGTGTCGCGAGCGATCCGTGGAAGACCTCGCCATTGCGCGATTCCGTGATCGGGCTGATCGAGGGCGGCTCCGCCATGGTCGCGGGTGGCTATCTGAATCTCCTGCATCATCGCCGTCGATCATAGCCGCCCGCGCACCGGCGGCAGGGGTGGGGATTTTCGCATCCTCAACTTCCCCATCCCTCCTGACGCTTTCCCTCCGCCACCGTGGTCGCCGTCCGCCGCTGATCGCCAGCGGCAATCAGCAAGCCCACGGAGGCCCGATCCATGCCCCATGAACCCGTCATTCTGCCGCCGCGCTACCTGCGCACCAAGGAAGCCGCCGAGTTTTTGAGCCTCTCGGCGCGGACCCTCGAAAAACACCGGACCTACGGAACCGGCCCTGCCTATCGCAAGCTCGGCGGCCGCGTCGTCTATGCGATCGACGATCTCGAAACCTGGGCCGATCGCGGCGCGGTGACGTCTACCTCCGATCCGCGCGGATCGGTGCTGCCCGCCAAGCGCCATGCCGTCCCTGCCGGACGGCAGGCTGGCCGCTACGCCCGCTAACGCTGCAGGAATCATTCATGGCGGTGCGGCGTCGACCTCTCTCGGAGCGCGGTCAGCTCGACCTGTTCAGAGCGCTCCCCGGCGACTTCGCGCCACGAGACGCGCAGGATCTCATGGCCTATCCCTTCTTCTCCCTCTCCAAGACCCATCGCATCGCGCCGATCGATTTCGTCGCTGGCCATGTCTCGATCCGGGTCGAGGCTGTGCCCGATCACGGCATGGCGACCATCTGGGACGCCGACATCCTGATCTGGGCGGCAAGCCAGATAGTCGAAGCCCGCGATGCAGGACTTCGCACCTCGCGCCTGATGGCCGCCACCCCATACGAGATTCTCACCTATGTCGGGCGCGGCACCAGCCTGCGCGACTACCAGCGCCTGAAGGCGGCGCTCGATCGCCTGCAATCGACGACGGTTTGCACGTCGATCCGCCAACCGGCCGAAGGCCGCCGCCATCGCTTCTCGTGGATCAACGAATGGCAGGAACGCACCGACCGCAACGGACGGCCGGAGGGTATCGAGCTGATCGTGCCCGACTGGTTCTACCAGGCAGTTCTCGACGACGCGCTCGTGCTGACGATCGACCGCGCCTACTTCGACCTGACGGGCGGCCTCGATCGCTGGCTCTACCGCCTGGTCCGCAAGCACGGCGGCCGCCAGCGCGACGGCTGGCGCTTCGACCTCCGCCACCTTCATCAGAAGTCCGGCAGCCTGTCGCCGTTCAAGCGCTTCGCGTTCGAACTACGCGACATCATCCGTCGCCAGCCTCTGCCGGGCTACGCGCTGTTTCTCGAAGTCGAGATCGGCGGCCGCGTCCTTCTCGCCTTCGAGCCCACTCCGCCCTGTGGGCAAGCTGGGGACGGGCTCGTGCTATCGGGAACCCGGACTATCGTGCTATCGGGAACCCGAGGCTCGTGCTATCAGGAACCCAAACAGGGATTAACGCGCGGAAACCAAAAGCAAAATCGCGCCCTTAACTTAGAGTCTAACCAAGAATCTAACCTTGAAGAGAGCGCGCGCGATGTGGAGAAACTCATCCGCAGCGCCGCAGAAAGTGTCGGCGTAGCCGCACACGCGCGTGCGCGATCCGCTCTTCCGTCGCCTTCGGAAAGCTCAACCCCGCCAGCATCCGCCGATCCCGCCTCGCACCGGCATCCTCTCGATCCATCGGAAGGACGCCGATGATCGTCGCGTTCCTGAACCAGAAGGGCGGCGTCGGGAAGACCACGCTCGCGCTGCATCTCGCCGGCGAGATGGCGAGCCGCGGCAAGCGCGTCATCCTGATCGACGCCGACCCTCAGGGCTCGGCCCTCGACTGGTCACAGCAACGATCGCGTGAGGGCCTGCCGCGCCTGTTCGGCGTCGTCGGCTTGGCGCGCGACACGCTCCATCGCGAAGTTCCCGAGGTTGCCCGCGACGTCGATCATGTCGTCATCGACGGCCCGCCGCGTGTTGCTGGCCTCATGCGCTCCGCGCTGCTCGCCGCCGACCTCGTCCTGATCCCGGTGCAGCCGTCGCCGCTCGACGGCTGGGCCTCTGCCGAGATGCTGGCCCTCCTGACGGAGGCGCGCATCTACCGGCCGCAGCTCGTCGCCCGTTTCGTGCTCAACCGTCGCAGCGCGCGCACCGTCATCGCCCGCGAAACGGCGGAGACACTAGCCGATCACGATCCGCCGGTGCTCGCCAGCGCGATCGGACAGCGTGTCGTGTTTGCCGATTCCGCACAGACCGGACGGCTCGCCGCCGACATCGACGCGCGATCCGCCGCTTCGCGCGAGATCGCCGCACTTGCTGCCGAGATCGAACGGCTGCGCATCGGGAGGGCGACATCATGATCGTCCTCAGCGGCGACTGCCGCGAATTGATGCCGGCGTTCGGGCCATTCGACATGATCGTCGCCGACCCACCCTACAGTGACACGTCGCTCGTCTGGGACAGGCGCGTCGAAGGCTGGCTCTCGCTCGCCCACCAGGCGCTGCGACCGACCGGTTCGATGTGGTTGTTCGGCTCGCTGCGCGCCTTCATGGCCATCGCCGCGGAGCTTCACGAAGCCGGTTTCTGCTACGCTCAGGAGGTCGTCTGGGAGAAGCAGAACGGCTCAGGCTTTCACGCCGATCGCATCAAGCGCGTACATGAGCTGGCCGCGCAATTCTACCGCACCGATGCAAAGTGGAGCGCGGTTTACAACGACGTCCAGACGACACCCGATGCCATAGCGCGCACCGTGCGGCGAAAGCGCCGTCCGCCGCACACCGGGCATATTGAAGCCGGCCACTATGTCAGCCATGACGGTGGCCCGCGCCTGATGCGCTCCGTCATCTATGCGCGCAACGCGCACGGCCGCGCCATCCATCCGACCGAGAAGCCGTCCTCGCTTCTTGAAATCCTGATCCGCACGAGCTGCCCGGAAGGCGGCCTGGTTGGTGACTGGTTCGCGGGTTCTGGTGCCGCCGGCGAAGCCTGTCGCCTGTCCGGCCGGCGTTACATTGGCTGCGAGATCGACGCCGACATGGCGGCGCGCGCCCGCGCCCGCATCGCCACCGTGCTGCCGTTTCACGACGGAGGTGCGTCATGACGGTGCGCGCAGACAAGCGCAGCTTCGCGGCGCGGCCGGGCGATCCAGATGGCTGGATCAAAGCCGGCGAGTCGACAACAACGCGCAGCGGCGCGGCTGAAACCTACACCGCGCGGCTGACTGTCGACATCACGCCGGACATGCGCGGACGCATCAAGGTCGCCGCCTTCCGCCGCGGCGAGACCGTTGCCGACATGCTGCGCGATCTGTTCGCCCGCGAATTCCCGACCATCGAAGGAGATCGCCAATGACCGGCCATGCGGCACGGCGCGCGCCCTGGCGTTCGTCGTCGGACGGACCGGCGCCGTTCACCACGCTCGTTCGTCTGACGTGGCGTCAGAAGAAAATCGAGCACTGGATCAGGTTCGGTCACAAGACCCACGAACAGATCCTCGACCGGAACCGCAGCGTCGTTGGCTTCGCGCCGAACACCGTGTTCGCGTTTGTCCGCTGGGCCGCGAACGACTACGGCACGATCGTCTCGCGGATGGACATCGTGCGCGCCGTGCGCCGCGGCGAGCCGTTTCAGACGCTGCCGTTTGTGCGTCCGGGCGGTGAAATTCTGCTCAAGGTAGAGAACTGGCCGACTGTCGAGCGCGTGCTTCGGCAGATCGATGCGATCGAGGCGATCGGCATCCATCCCGTCGATGTCGATCCGGATCACTGGCGCCACGTCCACCATTGCCTGCGGGCAGGAGAACAACCGACCGCCTACACGGCGCTGCGCCATGAAGCGTGGCTGATGCGTCGGAGGATCGCGCCGTGACGCGCTTCGGTCTTCTCCTCTGCACATCGCTCGCGACCATCGGCGTCGGCTATCCGGGCCTCACGCCGATGCCAATCATGCTGATCTGGAATGCGTCCGCGAGCGCGCCGATCGGCTTCTACACCATCGACTTTGACGGTCCATTCGAGGTCACGGACCTCGTGGCCATCGACACGCCCGAGCCGCTCGCCAGTTTCCTCGACGCGCGCGGTTATCTGCCGAAAGGCGTGCCGCTTCTCAAACGTGTTCTCGCGGTCTCCGGACAAACCGTCTGCCGCACGGACTTCACGATCACCGTCGATGGCGTCGACATGGGCCGCGCGCTCGCACGCGACCGCGCCGGTCGCGCTCTGCCGGTCTGGCAAGGCTGCAAGCGCATCCAGACCGGCGAGTTCTTCGCGATGAACTGGCAGGTCGAAGACAGCCTTGATGGGCGCTACTTCGGCCTTCTCTCCACCGACCAGATCATCGGCCGTGCTGTGCCGCTGTGGACCGACGAGGAAGACAACGGCCGCTTCGAATGGCGCGCGCCGACACGCTGACCGCTTTCCCATCGGCGGGAGCGGTGCTCGCTGATGGCTTTCCCAACCTCACCGCCAAGGAGAAAGTCATGCCGCAAATAGGTGAATTCACGCGCGACGAGGCCGGCCTTATCGGTAACCTCGCGACGCTCTTACTGCATCAGGACATCATCATCATCCCGGCAGAACCGTCCGAGACGGAGAACGCACCAGATCATCGCGTTCACGTCTTCGACGGCATGAACAACGAGACAGGCCCAGAGATCGGCGCGGGTTGGAAACGCACCGGAGAGAAGGCGGGCGAATACATCGCACTGCTGATCGACGATCCGACTTTCCCGCATCCAATCCGCGCCAACCTGTTCCGCGACGACGATACCGGCAACGCCTGGTCGTTGCACTGGTCGCGTCCGCGCGATCGCGGCGAGAAGGATTGAGCGATGCCTGCTCGCCGCAAAACGACGAGCCATCAGAGTGCGACCGGGCCGCGCTGCGCTGCCCGGCGCATGGCTCTCCTTCTCCTTTCCGGCCTGATCTTCTCCGTAGCCTCGGTGCCCGCGGCCATGGCGCAAGGCTCGCCCACCGTGCGCGTTGCGTCCGTTCATCCACATGCAGCACATATCGCCGAAGCCTCGCGGCGTTTCGGCATCCCTGCGGCATGGATCTTTGCCATGATCCGCGCCGAAAGCTCCGGCGATGTTCACGCCGTGTCGTCGGCCGGCGCGAGAGGATTGATGCAGGTCATGCCCCGAACATGGGCCTATCTGCGCACGCGCTACGGTCTCGGCCGCAATCCCTATGATCCGCACGACAACATCATGGCCGGCGCGGCGTACCTGCGCGAGATGTGGGATCGCTACCGCGATGTCAACGCGATGCTCGCAGCCTACAATGCGGGACCAGATCGCTACGACGAACATCGCGCGACCGGCAAAAAACTGCCGCCCGAGACACGCGCCTATGTCGCCGCGCTCGCGCCGATCATGCTCGGCGAGCGTCCTTCGGCAACCGCTTCGGCTACACCACGGCTGCTCGACTGGCGCAAGGCGGCGATCTTCGTCGCGCGCGCCATCGGCTTTTCGGCTGACGATCCGGCGGCGCCCGAACGCCGCTCGACCGACGATCGCCCGCCCGTTCCAGCCGCGTCGAAAGCGCTCGCGCCGCCGCAGCCGAAGGGCCTGTTCGTAGCCCGCGACGCCGGTGGAGACCGGCAATGACTCGCGTGATAGCGTTTCGCATCTTCTCGTGCGCTGGCGTGTCATGGCGAGCGCCACGGGTGGAGGCAGGCACACCAACCGAAGCAGGGCAGGATAAAAGCGCGCACGGTGCGCTTCGGTCGGGCGGTTGTTGTTGTTCATGTTTTTGGCGCGTTCCGCACCGTGCAGCGCTCTCGCGCACCGTGCGCTCCGCGCCCATCTTCCTGTTTTCCTTTTCTGTTTTGCACCGTGCGGGGCCGCGTCATGGCCGATGAGCGCGAGTTTCGCGTTCGACCGGGACGCATCCGATCGACCCGCGCCCAGCAGGCCCGGCCCTTCATCGCGCAGGCGCTGGCGGCGGCGAAGAAAGCCGGTGGGGGTATCTCGCGATCCGGCCGGGTCGTGTCCGGCAATCGCTCCCGCTTTGGGCGTGGCCAGCGCGCCAGCATCCAGGCCAACCGCCTCATCACTTCCCGCACGCGCGGCGCTGTCGTGAAAGCTCGCGTCGTGCGGCATACGGCGCGGTCCGCGCCGCTCGGCAGGCATCTCGATTATCTGCGCCGCGACGGCGTGACTCGCGACGGAGAAAAGGCGCGGCTGTTCGGGCCGGAAACGGAGAATGCCGATGGCCGCTCCTTCGCCGAACGGTGTGAAGGCGACCGGCATCATTTCCGGTTCATCATCTCCCCCGACGACGCCCCCGAGATGGTGGACCTGAAGCAGTTCACCCGCGATCTCGTCGGGCAGATGGAAAAGGATCTCGGCACCAGGCTTGACTGGGTGGCGGTCGATCACTGGAACACCGAGCATCCGCATGTCCATCTGATCGTGCGCGGCGTCCGCGATGACGGCCATGACCTCGTAATCTCCCGCGACTACATCAAGGAGGGGATGCGTGATCGGGCGCGTGATCTCATCACGCAAGAACTCGGGCTTCGCTCCGATTTCGACATTCACCGGACACTCGAAAGCCAGATCGAGGCCGAGCGCTGGACGCAGCTTGACCGGCAGCTTGTCCGCGACGCCGGCAAGGCCGGAATCATCGACCTCGCCCCACACCCGGACCGGCAGCCCGACGAGTTTCATGCGCTGAAGGTCGGTCGGCTACGGACCCTCGAAATCCTCGGTGTCGCCGGGCAGGTCGGGCATCAGCAATGGTTCATCAGGCCGGAGGCCGAGAGCGTATTGCGCGAACTCGGTGAGCGCGGCGACATCATCAAGCGCATGCACCGCGCGCTGACCGAACGCGGCATCGAACGCGGTTCGGCCAACTACGTCCTCGCCGGTGAAAGCCTCGATGTTCCCGTCATCGGTCGCCTGATTGAGCGCGGCCTGGATGACGAGCTGAGGGGCACGGCCTACGCCGTGGTCGATGGCGTCGATGGCCGCACCCATCACATCAAGCTGCCGCATCTCGACGCTGCCGGAGACAGCCTGCCCGGCTCGATTGTTGAACTGCGCGCCTATGAGGATTCGCGGGGAGAGCGCCGTGTCGCGCTCGCTGTCCGTTCCGACCTCGACGTGCAGGCGCAAGTCATCGCAACGGGCGCGACCTGGCTTGACCGACAGGCCGTCGCTCGCGCGCCGATCGCGCTTTCGGAAGGCGGCTTCGGCTCCGAGGTGCGTCAGGCGATGAATGAGCGCGCCGAACGCTTGATCGGCGAAAGTCTGGCCGAGCGTCAAGGCGACCGCGTCGCCTTCGCGCGCCGGCTGCTCAACACCTTGCGCGATCGGGAACTGAATGCGCTCGGGGAGAGGCTCGCGGCCGAAAACGGCTTGCCGTTCACTCGTGCTGGCTCAGGCGAATATGTCGCCGGCTCCTATCGCCAGCGCTTCACGCTCGCCTCCGGCCGCTTCGCCATGATCGACGACGGCCTCGGCTTCCAGCTCGTGCCCTGGTCGCCCTCCCTTGAAAAGCAACTCGGCCGCCACGTTTCCGGCGTCGCGCGTGATGATGGCGGCGTCGATTGGGATTTCGGCCGCAAGCGGGGGCTCGGCCTTTAGAAAGGAATCGCCGTCATGTCCGGAACGAAAATCCTGTGGGGACCAATCACCGTCGTCTTCCTCATCGTGCTCGCGACCACATGGGGCGCGACGCAATATGTCGCCTGGAACCTCGGCTATCAGGCGCAGCTTGGCCATCCGTGGTTCACGCTCTTCGGCGTGCCGATCTATTTCCCGGCCGCCATCGCGTGGTGGTGGTATTTCTACGACGCCTACGCGCCGGGCATCTTCGCCACCGGCGGCTTCATCGCCGCGTCCGGCGGCTTCATCGCCATCGTGGTCGCGATCGGCATGTCGGTCTGGCGGGCGCGGGAGAAGAAGAATGTCGCCACCTATGGCTCGGCGCGCTGGGCCGAGCGGCCAGAGATCAAGGAAGCCGGCCTGCTCGATCCCGACGGCGTCGTGCTCGGCCGTTACGAGAACGAGTACCTGCGTCACGATGGCCCGGAGCACGTGCTGTGCTTCGCGCCGACGCGATCAGGCAAGGGCGTCGGCCTGGTCGTCCCGTCGCTCCTGACCTGGCCGGGTTCGGCCATCGTTCATGACATCAAGGGTGAAAACTGGCAACTCACGGCCGGCTTCCGGTCGCGGCACGGCGGCGTGCTGCTGTTCGACCCGACGAACCCGAAATCGTCGGCATACAACCCTCTGCTCGAGGTGCGCCGGGGCGAGTGGGAGGTGCGTGACGTGCAGAACATTGCCGACATCCTGGTCGATCCCGAAGGGTCGCTCGACAAGCGGAACCACTGGGAGAAAACCAGTCACTCGCTCCTGGTCGGCGCCATCCTCCACGTGCTCTACGCCGAACCCGACAAGACCCTGGCCGGCGTCGCGAACTTTCTCTCCGATCCAAAACGTCCGATCGAGTCAACCCTGCGTGCCATGATGAAAACTGCGCACCTTGGCGAAGCGGGACCGCATCCTGTCGTCGCTAGCACCGCGCGGGAGTTGCGAAACAAATCCGACAACGAGCGCTCCGGCGTGCTCTCCACCGCCATGTCGTTCCTCGGACTCTATCGCGATCCGGTCGTCGCACAGGTGACGCGGCGGTGTGATTGGCGCATCCACGACATCGTTGGCGGCGACAAGCCGACCACCCTCTACCTCGTCGTACCACCGAGCGACATCAACCGCACCAAGCCGTTGATCCGCTTGCTGCTGAATCAGCTCGGCCGCCGCCTGACCGAGGATCTGCAGAAGGCCGGGCGGCATCGCCTGTTGCTGATGCTGGACGAGTTTCCTGCGCTCGGCAGGCTGGATTTCTTCGAGACCGCGCTGGCCTTTATGGCCGGCTACGGATTGAAGAGCTTCCTGATTGCACAGAGCCTCAATCAGATCGAGAAAGCCTATGGCCCGAACAACTCGATCCTCGACAACTGCCATGTGCGCGTCAGCTTCGCCACCAACGACGAGCGCACCGCTAAGCGCGTCTCCGATGCCCTCGGCACCGCGACCGAAATGAGGGCGATGAAGAACTATGCCGGGCACCGCCTGTCGCCCTGGCTGGGGCACCTCATGGTCTCGCGCCAAGAGACGGCCCGCGCGCTGTTGACGCCCGGAGAGGTGATGCAGCTTCCGCCGGCCGACGAGATCGTCATGGTGGCAGGCATCCCACCGATCCGCGCGAAGAAGGCGCGATATTATGAGGACCCCCGCTTCAAGGAGCGCGTGTTGTCGCCGCCAGCTTGGTCCAAACTTGGGCAATCGCATCCTGACGAGTGGAGCAAACTAGCACTTCCCGCGCGACCGGAGCCGAATGAATCGCAATCGGAAAACCGATCCGACGACGAAGATCCGATGCAGTCCGAACGCCGGCTGCAACACGAACTCCATCTCGTCAGGTCAGTGGAGAAGAAGGAGCCGATTACGAACGAGTTCGAAATCGAACCACCGGACGAAGATGACGAGGATGCTGTTCGAAATCGGCGCCTCAGCGGAATCATGCAAGGTGTAGCCCGGCAGGTCTCGCTTGATCCCGATGACGGTATGGATTTGTGAGCGCCATGGCCGGTCACAGGAAGAAGAAAAAGACGACCGTCTATCTTGATCCCGACGTAGAGCAGAAGCTGGTTGATTTCGCCGCGCGCCGCGACCAGTCGCAATCCATGATCGCGGAGGCCGCGATCGCATCGTTCCTCTCGTCGGACGATGCGGAGCGCCGCGAGGCAATCGTCGCTAAACGCCTCGATCAACTCGATCGCCGCATAACACGCATGGAGCGGGATGTCGGCATCGCCGTGGAAAGCCTGGCGGTGTTCATCCGGTTCTGGCTCACCACCACGCCGGCTCTCCCGGAACCTGCGGCGCAGGCGGCCCGCGCTAAGGCGTCAGAACGATACAATGCCTACATCACCGCGCTCGGCCGGCGTCTCGCCAAGGGGCCGAAGCTCAGGCAGGAGATCTCGGAGGATGTGACGGACGTGGATCAGTGAACACGTGGTGCTGGCATGCATGCTATTGTATGCCATTGGTTTAGCGGCGACAGGCATGCTTCATGTCAGTCCACGCCACTGTCGCAGGTTTTGGGACTTTCGCGACAATCTTAAATAAGGAAAAGAATTATGACCGACGCCCCCGCCCTGCCAGAGGTATTCAGCCAATGGGAGAAGGTTTGGCACGAGAGGGCTTATGATCTCGCCCCCGATTGTGTCGCTGACCACTATATTCGCCATGACGAGAGCGGCAACCGCACCGTCACCCGCGAGACGTATCTACAGGAAATCCGCGGCATCCACGCGCAGCGGCCGGATATTCGCGTGATCGTGTTCGATCATGACTTCGGGAAAGATCGCGCGTGGTTTCGCTTCATGTTCCGATGGACAGACGCGGAGGGCAAGACCATGACCCGCGCCGGAATGCAGTCGTATCGCACGGAGGGCGGCCGGCTGGCCGAGACATGGATTGCCATGCAGCCGCTAGGCTCGACTTGGGCCGACACCGCACAACCGACTTGGACGACGCGGCTGTGATGCTGTCAATCTCGCGGCCATTGTGGCGCAACTCCTGACTCGTGCGCTTGGTGTGCAGCGACCCGGAATCCGGATTGCGACGTGTCGTAAAAATCAGTCGCGCAGGTTCGGACTTGCACACCTGACTTTTGCGACACCAACTTCCCTGAAAATTCAGCGCTGGCGATTTTGTCGCAAAACTTCCAATAGCGGAACGGCTCGACAAGGGTAGGAAGCGGTCGTGACAAATGGCTAGCGGCGAACGAGTGCTTGACGCCAAAAGCAGATATTCCCAAGTGTAGTATACTTTTAGGATAGCTATCAGGCGATTTGCGCACAGCGAACGCGCACAATCAGCTTGAAATACCTTTTGTTGTCGTGATGATGAGCGTGATTTGGGGGTAGGGTATTTGGTTGCACTGCCGGCTGGCGTTACGGCCGCAAACATATCGATTTTAAAGGTGTTGGAGCTGCTCGATGGTCATTTCAAAGAGACCGCCGACGGAATTGCCAACGGCGAATACGTGTTCTGGCTAGGGTCCGCAATTTCAAAGGAAAAGGTCGACGACCTTGGCAAGATCTGTCGCCGGATTTTGAAGCATCTGTGGGATAAGCGCGCCGACGAAGGTGGTGCGGGAGCGTTCACGAGCGCGTTCCACAAGGCGATTGGTCTCGCAGGGCTAAGCGACGCCGAGAAGGCCAGCATCGATTTCACGACGTCTCCCGAAACCTGGGCAATGATCGACGACGTAGTCGGTCGGCTCGTTAAGAAGTATTCTGACCTTCTTTCGATCGTCGTCACGGGCAAGGAGGCCGACTATCTGCTTTGGGAAGTTGTCGATGTTCCCGGCACATACGCCAATGCCGGTACCGAGCCTGACTGCGAGCACTTCTGTGTGGCGATACTCGCGCTAGAAGGACTATTGGCGAATGTGGCAACGGCGAACTGGGATGGTCTCGTGGAGAAGGCTGTTGCTCAGCTCTCAGCCGGTACCGCTGGAATATTGTCCGTGTGTGTGACCGCCGAGGATTTCGGCGCAGGTGCCCCCCGAACGCGGCTTCTTAAGTTTCACGGTTGCGCCGTCCGTGCGAAAGCTAACGCGACGGTATATCGACCGTATATTGTTGGTCGCGGATCCCAAATTTTGGGGTGGACTGCCGACGACAACTACAAGCTGATGCGCCGGGAGCTTGAGGGGCTTGCGAGCAAAAATCCGTCGCTCGTGGTTGGCCTCTCAATCCAGGACTTCAATATCAAGGCGGTCTTTGCCAAAGGCAACCAGCTGAAACCTCACGCCTTTCCGTCCCATCCGCCAGCCTACGTATTTGCACAACAGGAACTGGGCATCGACCAGGAACAGTTGCTTCAATACGTCTATGGCGATCAATATGCGAGGCGTCAGGCGGACATCGAAGAGTCGGCCAAGTTGCCAGCGTACTCTAAACCGCTTTTGACGGCTCTTGTGCTCTGCATGCTTACGAAGAAGCTTGTCGCATATTCTGATCGAGCAAACGCGCCTGGGTTTGGGGCAGCGGATCGCGAGGCGATTGCAAAAGGCGTATTAGCCCTGCGTGATCGCATCGCCGGAGGGGGCGATGCCGACCGTTTGGCCTTCGTGAAAGCGATTATACAGCGGGGGTCTCAACTGCTAAGTGCGTTTCGGGGTGCGGCCTATCCCGGCAACGGCACCTTTGCCGGGCTTGGCATTCTCCCTGTGTCTCAGATTGCCAATGATCCCAATCTTGGGACCACGGGCCTGCCCGAACTGGCAAATGTCGCCGGGATACTTGGACAAGTTGCCAACGACAACTGGACGATGTCTGTTGTAGACGGTGGGGCGGTTGAGATCGACAACGCGGGCGCGAAACGCAAGGTGTTCTTCGTAGCCACAAGCGATGCGGCGGCCGGTCTCGTGCTTGACGGGACGATCGACGAGGACGATCCTGATAATGTTGTGATCATCTGCACTGCGGCGGCTCCGCGCATGAAGCGCAACCCGACGTCGGCACCCGGAAGAGTCCTTGATCCGGATGCGGCGACAGACGTTGCCGTGCGATCGATCCTTCTGGCGGCGGCAAATGCTGACGAGGCTGTGCAACTCTTCAGGGAGCAAGCCGGACTATGATCTTGAGCCCGTCTGTAGCGCAGATCGTGGACATCCTGATCGGCGCGGGGTTTAAGACCCTGCCGACTCCCTTCAAGGTGGGTAGTATTCCGTTCGAGTTTGCTGCGATGCTAGTTGGCACGGACAAGGCACCTGACCTCGTCGTCATCATCGACACCGTGACTGAGAAAGAGGAGCGCGCTCGACAGAAAATTGGCGGATTGGGTCGCGCGCTTGATGCAGTGCAATCGCGTCGGCCCGTGACTGCCATTATCACAGGACCGACTCCCGGCGAGCAGACGCTGGAGTCTATCTCGAAGGTTTGTCGCGTTCTGCCGGTCGGTACACCTACCGGACCGTCAGACGACAGCCTCTTGCGCGACTGGTTAGCAGTTCTATTGCCGTTGAAGGTGCCTGATACATCGGCGGTAGCAGCAGATCCACTAATCAACTTGCGCAATCAAACGGATGAATTGGGAGCGCTCATAGTGGGCGCGGCACCACGTGGTGCGCGCGCTGTCCAGGACGTCCTACGCAAGCGTTTGGAAACGCCGCTCAAAGCGGCCATTGCGACGCTGTCGGACAGCGACGGGGATTTAATATGACCGTTCTCGATCCGATTGAAGGTCTGGTTATTCAGAATTTCCGCAGCATTCGAGGAACGGTGCCTGTCCCGCTTGATGCCCCTATAGTGCTGATCCACGGCGCGAATGGCGCAGGCAAGACCAGCATTCTGGCGGCTCTTGAACTGGCGCTTACTCGGGAAATTCCCGCAATGAGGCGGGACGACGAGGCCTTTGAGCGTTTCCTTGTACATCAAGGGCAGGAGAAGGCCTCTGTCTCACTCGTCGGGAGGAACAATGTTCCACTAGAGCAGGGAACAATAACCGTTGAAGGCGGCATGGTTAATGGTACCGCGCTTCTCAATAGCGAGGACGCGCAGTTCTTCAGCAACCGTTGCATGCTGGCGCAGTCGGTCCTGAGCCGTTTGTTGAAAATTTATCAGGATGCCGATCCTAACAAGGAGTCGGCCCTCACGCATTTCGTGAAGGACCTGTTGAGGCTGGACCAGCTCGACGCCGTCATTGATGGGCTTCAGCCTGTCGGCGATGTCCGCAATGTACGAAAGCTTGCTCCGGCTTACAAGGACGCAGAAGACTTGAAGAAATCAAAGGAGGCTGAGCGCTCGCGCTTGGTCCGAGAGCGTTCTGATGTTTCGCAGCAGGTCACAAGTGAACTCACCCTTCTGCAAGAGGAACTGGACGTCGCTTTGCCGGGCCGCAAGGCCGATCTTCAGGCATTGGAGACATTGCGCGACGAACTTCGGCAACAGGATACTGGATCTCGATTGCTCGATGAGCGCGGTCGCTTGAATGAACTTCAGTCCGTCGAGAAGGCTTGGTCGAGTATCGCGAAAAATATCGGCTCGCTTCAACGCGCCGAGGTTGAGTATCGCGCGAGTCAGGCTACCGCGAACGCGAGCAAGTGGCGCGAGGCAACCGGCGTTGAGCTGGAGGCGATCACCGCTGCACTGCGTGAATTTTTCCCCGATCTTCCATCCTGGTCGTCGACCAGTCCTGACCTTGCCTATGCCTCCGCCCATCAACGCCTTGAGGAGGAGCTGGCGAGGTTGAATGGGCTGCTATCTAAGGATGACGACAATCTCGCGTCGCAGAAGAGAGCGGCTGAATCCCAGGCGCAGGATGAGGCCCGACTTAAGATCATTTCCTCTCAGATTGCCGAGATCTCCCAGACGTCCAGCCAGATTGCAACTGCATTGGCAAGCGTTCTTCCGCATATCCATGACAATGAATGTCCCGTGTGCGGTCGCGATTACGGCGAGGTCTCGAAGGAACCGCTGTCTGCCCACGTGCAACAGCATATAGCGCGGATAACGACGGATGCGGCGCGTCTCGGTCAGTTGTCCAACGAGCAGGCTGCGACCGCGACACGCATTACCACAACGACGCGACAACTTGATCGGCTGCGCACTGCAATTCTTTCAGATGAGGTTAAGCTTCAGACACGCCGAAGGATTGTTTCGCTGACTGAACGTCAGGTTGCTCTTGCGCGAATTTCCGATGCTGTCGCTGCAGGAGCGAAGCTTCTCTCGGACGAGGCCGTCGCCTCACGCGATCTTGGTCGCTTCGGGGAGAACGATCGACTTTCGAACGAGCTGCGCGGCAGTGCATCGCGCATCAGTGAAGCCTTCAGCGGTAAGCCGATAGCCCAGTCGGACCAGTTGGGACCGTTTCTTGCGGAGCTTCGGCAGGCGATCGCGGGTCGCGTGGAGAGCCTTCAGCGCATCCAGCGGGGGATCGAAGCCGCAACCAATCGATGCACGCTTGTCCTCCGGCTGCGCTCGCAGCGGGATACAGTTGCCGATGATATCGCGCGTCTAGATGGAGACATCGAGAAACTGGACGAGGCTTTTGCGGTTGCAGACGCGGACCGCAAGCGCGCTAAGGAACTCTCCGATATCGCTCGGAAAGCCAGAACCAATACAGTGCGCAACGTGTTCAATAACTCCCTGAACATGCTTTGGCGTGATCTGTTTGTGAGGCTGGCTCCGACTGAGCCGTTCATTCCGGCTTTTCGCATTCCGGCAGATGCGACTGAGATCAGCGCAACCCTAGAAACCCATCACCGCAAAGGAATGCCCGGCGGCACGCCGGGCTCAATGTTGAGTTCCGGCAATCTCAATACGGCAGCGCTAACGCTGTTCCTTGCGCTTCATTTCTCCGTCGCTACTTCACGGCTGCCGTGGTTGGTTCTCGACGATCCAGTGCAGAGTATGGACGAGTTGCATATTGCTCAATTCGCAGCGCTGCTGCGAACGATATCGCGCAACCAGCATCGGAAGATCATCATCGCCGTGCATGAGAAGCCGTTGTTCGACTATCTGGCTCTCGAACTGAGCCCTTCTTTCGAGACGGACAAACTCCTTACATTGGAAATACGTCGCGGCATCGAAGACGACACGCAGGTGATTCCGCGCTACCTGCCGTATCAGAAAGACGCTGTAGCTGCCTAGCTAATCTGTTAGTTGGATGCGGGCTATTACAAGGTCCGCGCTGGGCCGTTAACTCTGCACCAATGGGCATGAGGTCGAAGCTGAGCGCTCGAATCAGGGCTGATCGCGCCTTGCACTGGAGGCCAAGTATTTTGCATCTCCGCGGCTATCGAATCAACGAGTGTAGAGTACGCCACCGGTGATGAATCTCCGCGGACCAAGACCAAGGCAATACCGCCGTTCTCCTGTATTTGCACGCCACAGTGCTACTACGACCAAAACTTGTTGAACGAACCTGATTTGAGGCTCTTTTAGTCAACCCCAACCGGGGACCTGCGTGAGGCGCGCCCCGTGAGAGAACGGGGCGGGGATGACTTCCAACCACCACAAGCCGGAGGCGATCGCACGCGGCGCACGCATGCTGCGCACCGCTCTGGGGCCGGCGATTGCGCGATTTCTGGAAGACCCCGCTGTCGTCGAGGTGATGCTGAACCCGGACGGTCGGTTGTGGATCGATCGTCTCTCCGAAGGTCTGGCCGACACGGGCGAGATGATGTCGGCGGCCGATGGCGAGCGCATCGTGCGCCTGGTCGCGCACCATGTCGGCGCGGAGGTGCATCCGCGTTCGCCGCGCGTCTCGGCGGAACTGCCCGAGACCGGTGAACGCTTCGAGGGCCTGTTGCCGCCGGTCGTCGCAGCGCCGGCCTTCGCCATCCGCAAGCCTGCGGTCGCGGTGTTCACGCTCAACGACTATGTGGCGTCCGGCATCATGGGCGCCGATCAGGCGGAGACGTTGCGCGCCGCTGTCGCGTCCCGCGCCAACATTCTAGTCGCGGGCGGCACAAGCACTGGCAAGACAACGCTCACCAATGCGCTGCTCGCCGAAGTGGCGAAGGGCGCCGATCGCGTCGTCATCATCGAGGACACGCGCGAGCTGCAATGCGCCGCGCCGAACCTCGTGGCGATGCGCACCAAAGACGGCGTGGCGACGCTCTCCGATCTCGTGCGCTCGTCATTGCGCCTGCGCCCCGACCGCATTCCGATCGGTGAGGTGCGCGGCGCTGAAGCGCTCGACTTGCTCAAGGCATGGGGCACCGGACACCCCGGCGGCATCGGCACCATCCACGCTGGCACCGGCATCGGCGCGCTGCGCCGACTCGAGCAGCTCATTCAAGAGGCCGTCGTCACCGTTCCGCGCGCCCTCATCGCCGAGACCATCGATCTTGTCGCCGTGCTCTCCGGCCGCGGCTCCGCGCGGCGGCTGGCCGAACTCGCCCGCGTCGACGGGCTCGGCCCGGACGGCGACTACCGCATCACCCCCGCAACCATCTCGAACAACGGAGAGTCAGAATGATCCATGCCGCCTCCCGCATCCGTCGCCATCTCGCGACGGCCGCCGCCTTCGTGACCGTCACCTTGCTCATGGCACCGGCCGCCTATGCGTCGGGCTCGTCGATGCCGTGGGAACAGCCTCTGCAAAAGATCCTCGATTCCGTCGAAGGACCGGTCTCCAAGATCATCGCCGTCATCATCATCATCGTCACCGGCCTGACGCTGGCCTTTGGCGATTCATCGGGCGGCTTCCGCCGCCTGATCCAGATCGTGTTCGGCCTGTCGATCGCCTTTGCGGCGTCGAGCTTCTTCCTGTCGTTCTTCTCGTTCGGCGGTGGAGCGCTGGTCTGATGGCCGTCGCCTTCGAACAGCTCGACGCCGTGCCGGGGTTTTCAGTCCCGGTCCATCGCGCGCTCACCGAGCACATCATGCTCGGCGGCGCTCCACGCTCCATCGCCATCATGAACGGGACGCTCGCCGGCGCGGTCGGCCTCGGCCTGCGCCTCTGGCTGGTCGGACTCCTCATCTGGGCGGTCGGTCACTTCGCCGCCGTCTGGGCGGCGAAGCGCGATCCGCTGTTCGTGGAAGTCGGCCGTCGCCATCTGCGCATCCCCGGTCATCTGGCGGTCTAAGGGAGATGCGCCCGTGATGAATCTCGCCGAATATCGCCACAATGCTCAACGTCTGGCGGACTATCTGCCCTGGGTCGCGCTCGTCACGAAAGGCGTCGTGCTGAACAAAGACGGCTCCTTCCAGCGGAGCGCACGCTTTCGCGGCCCTGATCTGGATTCCGCGGTCGCCGCCGAACTGGTTGCCGTCGCCGGCCGCATCAACAACGCCTTCCGCCGTCTCGGATCGGGCTGGAGCATCTTCGTCGAGGCGCAGCGCCACGAGGCCGCGACCTATCCGAACAGCACGTTTCCCGATCCAGCCTCCGCACTCGTCGATGCCGAACGCAAGGCCGACTTCGAGGAAGAAGGCGTCCATTTTGTATCGAGCTATTTCCTCACCTTCCTGTTTCTGCCGCCCGCCGAGGAAGCCGCGCGCGCCGAGACCTGGCTTTACGAAGGACGCGAACGCTCAGGCGTCGATCCCCGTGAAATCCTGCGCGCCTTCACAGATCGCACCGACCGCGTGCTCGCGCTGCTTGACGGATTCATGCCGGAATGCGCGTGGCTCGATGACGGCGAGACGCTGACCTACCTGCATTCGACCGTTTCGACTAGGCGCCATCGCGTGCGCGTGCCGGAGACGCCGATCTATCTCGACGCACTGCTGGCGGACCAGCCACTGACGGGCGGGCTGGAGCCACGCCTTGGCGATCAGCATCTGCGCACCCTCACCGTCGTCGGCTTCCCGACCGCGACGACGCCCGGCCTGTTGGACGAACTGAACCGGTTGCCGTTCCCCTATCGATGGTCGACCCGCGCCATCCTGCTCGACAAGCTGGAGGCGACGAGGCTGCTGACGAAGATTAGGCGGCAATGGTTCGCCAAGCGCAAATCCATCGCCGCCATCCTGAAGGAAGTGATGACGAACGAGCAATCCGTGCTCGTGGACACGGACGCATCGAACAAGGCCGCCGACGCCGACGTGGCGCTGCAAGAACTCGGCGCGGACGTGGCGGGCATGGCCTATGTCACCGCGACCATCACGGTGTGGGACGCCGATCCCCGCGTTGCCGACGAGAAACTGCGGCTGCTTGAGAAGGTCATCCAGGGCCGCGACTTCACCGCCATGATCGAAACGGTGAACGCGGTCGATGCCTGGCTCAGCTCGTTGCCGGGACACGCCTACGCGAACGTCCGACAGCCGCCGATCAGCACCTTGAATCTCGCCCACATGATTCCCTTGAGCGCAGTGTGGGCGGGGCCGGAACGGGACGAGCACCTCGGCGCACCCCCGCTGCTTTATGGCAGGACCGAAGGCTCAACCCCGTTCCGGTTTTCCCTGCATGTCGGCGATGTCGGCCACACCCTCGTCGTCGGCCCGACCGGCGCCGGCAAGTCGGTGCTGCTGGCGCTGATGGCGTTGCAATTCCGGCGTTATGAAAGAAGCCAGGTCTTCGCCTTCGACTTCGGCGGCTCGATCCGTGCGGCGGCGCTCGCGATGGGCGGCGACTGGCACGATCTCGGCGGCGGTCTGACCGAAGGCTCGGATGCGTCCGTGTCACTCCAGCCGCTCGCCCGCATCCACGACACTTATGAGCGCGCTTGGGCAGCCGACTGGATCGTCGCCATCCTCATGCGCGAAGGCATCGCGGCCACGCCCGAGGTAAAGGAGTATCTTTGGACCGCGCTGACTTCGCTGGCTTCCGCGCCAATGGAGGAACGCACGATCACCGGGCTTGCGGTGCTCCTGCAATCCAATGACCTGAAACAAGCCCTTCGGTCTTACTGCGTCGGCGGTCCCTATGGCCGGCTGCTCGACGCCGAGTCCGAGCACCTCGGCAGTTCGGACGTGCAGGCGTTCGAGATCGAGGGCCTGGTCGGAACCGGCGCGGCGCCTGCCGTCCTCGCCTATCTGTTCCATCGTATCAGTGACCGGCTCGACGGCCGGCCGACGCTGCTCATCATCGATGAAGGCTGGCTCGCACTCGATGACGAAGGATTCGCCGGCCAGCTTCGCGAATGGCTCAAGACGCTGCGCAAGAAGAACGCCAGCGTTATTTTCGCCACGCAGTCGCTTTCCGACATCGACAATTCCGCTATCGCGCCCGCGATCATCGAAAGCTGCCCGACACGCCTCTTGCTTCCCAACGAAAGGGCGATCGAACCGCAGATCACGGCGATCTACCGCCGCTTCGGCCTTAATGACCGCCAGATCGAAATCCTCGCGCGGGCGACGCCGAAGCGGGATTATTACTGCCAAAGCCGCCGGGGCAACCGCCTGTTCGAGCTGGGCCTGTCCGAAGTCGGCCTCGCGCTCTGCGCCGCATCCTCCAAATCCGACCAGACCCTGATCGCCAGGATCGTCACCGAGCACGGTCGCGACGGCTTCCTCGCCGCATGGCTCAACGCCCGCGATGTGAACTGGGCGGTCGACCTCATCCCCAACCTCATCAACAAGGAGATGTCCTCATGATCCTGCGCCATTCCCGCGCGGTGCAAGCCGCCGTCGCATTGCTTTCCGCGCCGATCGCGTTTGCGCCTGTCCTCGTCACGCCCGCCCACGCGCTCATTGTGTTCGATCCTTCGAACTATGCGCAAAACGTGCTGACCGCCGCGCGCGCCCTCCAGCAGATCAACAACCAGATCACCAGCCTGCAAAATCAGGCGCAGATGCTCATCAATCAGGCCCGCAATCTGGCGAGCCTGCCGTATTCGTCGCTCCAGCAGATCCAGCAGAACGTCCAGCGCACGCAGCAGCTTTTGAACCAGGCGCAGAACGTTGCCTTCGATGTCCAGAAGATCGATCAGATGTTCCAGCAAAAATATGCCAGCGTGTCGATGTTGGCGACGGATCAGCAGCTCGTCGCCGATGCTCGCTCGCGCTGGCAGAATACCGTCGGCGGATTGCAGGACGCCATGCGCGTGCAAGCGGGCGTGGTCGGCAATATCGATACCAACCGCACGCAGATGTCAACGCTCGTCGGACAGAGCCAGTCGGCAACCGGCGCACTGCAGGCAACCCAGGCTGGCAACCAGATTCTCGCGCTCCAGTCGCAGCAGCTTTCCGATCTCGTCGCGGTTCTGTCCGCCAACGGCCGCGCGAGCGCGTTGACCGAGGCCGAACGCGCCGCCGCTGTCGCGCAGGGGACCGAGCAGCGTCGTCGTTTCCTGACACCGGGCAGCGGCTACACGCCCGGCAATGCGCAGATGTTCAACAGCGGCAATTGAGCGCCAGAGGGGGAGCATCGCCATGGACGGCAAGTTGTTGGCGCGTATTGGCGCTGTCGTGTTCATCGCCGTCGCCATCACGGCGGCTGTGATTCAGTCGGCCCGGAAAGAGGAGCAGCCGGCGCTGCCAGTGCCGAGCGCTCCCAAGACCAGGCAAGATCCGCTGCGCGAGGGCCAGCTCCGGTGTCAGGAAATCGGGCAACAGGCAGCCGCCGATCCGCAATGCCTGCGTGTCTGGGCCGAAACCCGCGACCGCTTCCTGGGCCACGCGCCGGCGTCGCCGTCATCGAACGATCGGCGGTGAGCACATGGGCGGTTCCGGCGTCATCGACAATTTCCTCGGGGTGTTCACCCGCTATATCGATTCCGGCTTCGGGCTGTTGTCCGGCGAAGTCGGCTTCATCGCCACCACGCTGATCGTCATCGACGTGACGCTCGCGGCGCTGTTCTGGAGCTGGGGCGCGGACGACGACATCATCGCGCGGCTCGTCAAGAAGACGCTGTTCGTCGGCGTCTTCGCCTATCTCATCTCCAACTGGAACAATCTCGCCAAGATCATCTTCGACAGTTTCGCCGGCCTTGGCCTCAAGGCGAGTGGCACCGGCTTCACCGTGGAGGATCTGCTCCGTCCCGGCAAGGTTGCGCAGACTGGCCTCGACGCGGCGCGGCCGCTCCTTGAGGCCATCTCCCCGCTGATGGGCTGGATCGCGGTGTTCGAGAACCTGATCCAGATCGCTTGCCTGCTGTTCGCCTGGGCGCTGGTGATCCTCGCCTTCTTCATTCTTGCGATCCAACTGTTCGTCACGCTCATCGAGTTCAAGCTGTCGACGCTCGCAGGCTTTGTACTCATCCCCTTCGGCCTGTTCGGCAAGACCGCTTTCATGGCCGAGCGCGTGCTGGGCAACGTCATTTCCTCTGGCATCAAGGTGCTGGTGCTCGCTGTCGTCATCGGCATCGGCTCGACATTGTTCAGCCAGTTCACGCAGGGCTTCGGCGGGACCACGCCGACCATCGACGATGCGATGGCCATTGTCCTTGCCGCCTTGTCGCTCGTCGGCCTCGGCATCTTCGGTCCCGGTATCGCCAATGGCCTCGTGTCCGGCGGTCCTCAGCTTGGCGCGGGCGCCGCGATAGGCACGGGCCTTGCGGTGGGGGGCGCAGCGTTCGCCGCCGGCGGCGGCGCCATGCTGGCTGCGCGAGGTGGAGCGGCTGCGCTTTCCGGTGGCGCGGCGGCCGTTCGTGGCGGCGCTGCCGCGGCAGGAGCCGCATCGTCCGCCTACACGCTTGGCTCGCTCGGCCAGTCCGGTGCATCTGGCGTGGCCTCCGGACTAGGCGGTGTGGCGCAGGCGGCAGGCCCCGCCGCCGTTTCACCTCTCAAGCGTGCCGCCGCGCGTGCGGCCGAAAGCGTCAAATCGAGTTACGCCGGTGGCGTGAAGGGCTCGTTCGCAGCAACAGGCGGCTCATCGACCATGGGCACGGTGGGCGGCGGCGCGGAAGCCGCGAATGACGCCTCCTTCTCCGCAGGCGGCGCGGCCAACGCATCCTCGAATGCTCCGCCAGCCTGGGCGAGACGCATGAAGCGCGGACAGTCCGTCAGCCACGGCGTCCAGACCACCGCCCATGCGGTCCGCTCCGGCGACAGCCACGGCTCCGGCTCTTCCGTCAACCTTTCTGAAGGCGATCAAAAATGAACTTCTTCAAGCGGCCCGCCGCGCATTATGGCAAGTCACCGCAACCCGAGACGCCCTATCAGCGCGCCGCGCAGGTCTGGGATGAGCGCATCGGCTCCGCGCGCGTGCAGGCAAAGAACTGGCGCACCATGGCCTTCGGATCGCTGATCCTGTCGGCTGGCTTCGCAACGGCGCTCATCTGGCAATCGGCGCGCGGCATCGTTGTGCCCTGGGTGGTGCAGGTGGACAAACTCGGCCAGGCGCAGGCCGTTGCGCCGGCGACGGCCGATTATCGGCCGACCGATCCGCAGGTGGCATGGCACCTGGCGCGCTTCATCGAGCAGGTCCGTTCGATCCCGGCCGATCCGGTCATCGTCCGCCAGAACTGGCTGCGCGCCTATGAGTGGACCACCGACCAGGGCGCGATAGCGCTCAACGACTACGCCCGCGCCAATGATCCTTTCGCCAAAGTCGGCAAGCAACAGGTCGCCGTCGATGTGTCCAGCGTGATCCGGGCATCCCCGGATTCCTTCAGGGTGGCCTGGACCGAGCGCCATTATGAGAGCGGCCAGCTTGCCGCCACGGAGCGCTGGACCGCGATCCTGACAATCGTCATCCAGCCGCCCCGCGACGCGGACCGCCTCAAGGCCAATCCGCTCGGGATTTACGTCAACGCCGTCAACTGGTCGCGGGAGATGAGCCAATGAACCGGACGACCATCCGCAAAAACGGAAACACGCCTTTCAGTAAATCCGCAATCGCGGCTTTGCTGTTGTCCGGTTCGGTGCTCGCCGGCTGCGCCACGGGGCAGAAGCCGCCGCAGATCGGCTATGACGCCGATGTGCCGCCGTTGCCGGCTGTACCCGCATCCGTCATCGACGATCGACCGAAGCCGCTGCATATCCCGCCGGCCTGGACGCCCGCCAGGGGAGGCGCAGCCGCCACCACGCCGACCGCGCGAATCGAGAACGCCAATGCGGCGGCCCGCGTGCAGCCTCGCCGCGAAGGCTACTACAACGCCATCCAGATTTATCCCTGGTCGGATGGCGCGCTCTATCAGGTCTATGCCGCGCCCGGCCAGATCAGCGACATCGCGCTGGAGCCCGGCGAGAACCTCACTGGCGCGGAACGGATCGCGGCCGGCGACACCGCGCGCTGGATCATCGGCGACACGGAATCGGGGTCTGGCGTCACTCGCCGCGCCCATGTGCTGGTAAAGCCCTCGCGGCCTGACATCACCACCAATCTCGTTATCACGACGGACCGGCGCACCTACATGCTCGAGCTACGCTCGGACAAAAAGCCCTACATGCCGTCCGTCGCCTGGTCCTATCCGCAGTTGCCGGCCGGGCAGCGCGCGAGCGTCCCCGCAACCCCCATCATTCCGGCCGCTGCCGCACGCAACTATCGCTACGGCCTGACCGGGGACAATCCGCCGTGGAAGCCCGTCGCTGTCTATGACGATGGCCGCAAGGTCTATGTCGAATTCCCGCGTGGCATCGTGCAGGGCGAGATGCCGCCGATCTTCGTCATCGGCCCGGATGGCGAGGCGCAGATCGCCAACAGCCGCATCTACCACAACATCCTGATTGTCGACCGCTTGTTCGGCGCGGCCGAACTGCGCCTTGGCGGCGGCGACAAGCAACAAACCGTCAGGATCGTCCGCACGGACGGGAGGCCGTCATGAGCGAGAACAATGAAACGAACACTGCTGCGCCGATGCGGCTTCGCGCCGAACCGCCCCGCGTCACCCGCCTGTCACGCAAGGTCCTCGCCGGGATCGGTGTCGTGGGCTCCCTCGGGATCGGCGGGGCGCTGATCTATGCCCTTCACACGCACGATAACGGCAATAGCGGCCAGGAGCTTTACTCCACCGCCAATCGGCAACCTGCCGATGGTATCGCGGGCCTGCCGCGCGACTATACCGGCCCAGCCCTCGGGCCGCCGCTACCGGGCGATCTTGGCCGTCCGATCGTCGACGCGCAGAACAAGGGCCAGCCGGTCGTGCCACCGACCATCATGACGCCGACGGTCGATGAAGCTGAGCAACGCCGGCGGGCCGAGGAAGAGGCCGCGCGCGTCAGCCGTGTCTTCTTCCAGACCGCGCCGGGCAATACGGCCACGGCCGCAACTTCGGCAGGTACGACCATGCCTAACCTTGCCGGGCTCGATCTGACCGGCCAAGCTGGTCAGCAGAACGCGCAGGACAAACAACTCGCCTTCCTCAACGCCGCTGTTGATCGCCGCACCACGTCATCCGATCGCGTCATGGCTCCCGCGTCGCCGTTCGTGCTCCAGGCCGGTGCTGTTATCTCCGCCGCTTTGATCACCGGTATTCGCTCCGAACTGCCGGGACAAATCACGGCGCAGGTGACGGAGAACATTTACGACAGCCCGACCGGCCGTATCCTCCTCGTGCCGCAGGGCACGCGCGTGATCGGCCAATACGACAACAACGTCCAGTTCGGGCAGCGCCGTGTGTTGCTCGTCTGGAACAGGCTCATTCTGCCGAACGGCCGTTCCATCGTTCTGGAGCGTCAGCCCGGCGCCGATGGCCAGGGCTATGCCGGTCTGGAGGATGGCGTCGATTATCACTGGTGGGATCTCGCCAAGGCGGCCGGCCTGTCGACGCTGTTGTCCGTCGGAGCCGAGCTTGCCATCGACGACGAGAATGCATTGCTTCGCGCGATCCGCAATGGCGGTCAGGACACCATCAACAACGCGGGGCAGCAGATCATCCGTCGTCAGCTCAATGTGCCGCCGACGCTGACTATTCGGCCGGGCTTCCCTGTCAGGATCGTCGTGACGCGAGACCTAGTATTCGAACCATATAGAGGCTGATGATGACGAAACTGAAACTCGGCGCGATTCCCGAGGACAAGCCCGTGAAGGTATCGCATGAGATACCTGCGCCGGTGTTTGAGGACTTGACGCTTTATGCACGCCTGATGGCGGAAAGCGGTCAGCCACCGGTCGAGCCCGTCAAACTGATCGTGCCAATGATTGCGCGCTTTATGGCGACGGATCGTGCTTTTGCGAAAGCGCGCCGTTCGCTCCAATCGTCGAAGACCGGAGTTTGACACTCCCTGACTTCTGCGACGACGCCATCGAGCGCGCCAAACTGAGGAAACGCCGAAACGCCGGATTGTCGTTCCTCGGCGACCAGACGGCACTGAACGGAAGCATCTCGCCAGTGATTGGCCGGTAAACGGTCCCGGGAAACTGTGCAGCGGTCGTAGCCTCACTGGTCAATGTAAGCCCTCTACCCAGAGCAACAAGTCCAAACAGACTGTCCCTGTCAACATATTGTAGCTGAATATCGGGATGATAGCCGAGATCAGCGAAATGTTGGATCAAGTAATCATGAATTATAGGGCCTGATGCAAGTTCGCTAATAATAAAGCTCTCGCCCGCGAGATCGGTCCAGCCGAGCTCAATTCTCTCCGCGAGTGGATGTCTTGCAGGTAATACCGCAAACACCCGCTCTGACCACAAGTGTGCCGTATCACAGTCTTTCCACATGGACATTCCGGTTATGAACGCAACATCAAGTCTGAGTTGTCGAATAGCTGCGATATGCTCGGCTGGACTACCATGGATGAAATCAACTGTTACATTGTGGTGTCTCTTGTCAAACGCGCACATTAGCTTTGACAAAAAGCCAGAAGCAAGCGATGAAAAAATGCCGATCCTGACAACGCCCTCTTCGCCGCGCCCCACTGTAGCGATAGTTCGAGTACCTTCACGGATAATTTCGAGTCCCTGTCTTGCTTTTCGGAGGAAGCGTTCGCCCGCATAGGTCAACGACACGCCATACGCGCCGCGTTGAAACAGTGAAGCACCGATTTCATCCTCGAGGTCGCGAATACGGCGACTTATCGCTGATTGCTGGACATTCAACGTGCGAGCTGCTTTCCGAAAGCTGCCACATTCAGCCGCCGCTATGAAATAGCGTAACTGGCGGAATTCGACTGACGCGCTACCGTTCTCCATTACAGTTATCCTGTCGGCTGTTCACCGCGATAGACAGCATGCTGTCCGCGACGCGCGTTCTTCACGGCGACGATGAAACGCTTAGTCCACTGTCCAGTCATCAACGTATCCTATGAGGACGCTGTTTCGGCTTAGGTGGAAGTCTCGCGCCGAGATGGCGGCAGTCGATAGTTACTTCAATTGTCGGGTGAAGATCGAATTTGTCCGGACGCTTCTCCTACGCTGCCGTTGCGTCATTGTTGTCCAGCCGTTGGGATGCCGCTGACGATCGTTAAAAAGACCTCTTCGAGACGCGGCCTCAAATGAAAACACGATCCTCGTGCTCAGATAACAAGTATGTGTTCTTACCAGGAATTAAGAACTATTCTGAATAAATCACCGTTACGGCTTCCAACTCTGTGATTGATTAAAGAAGTACATGGAGGATCACCCGCGCAATCTGTTACGCTTTACTATCCAACGCGCGTACATCAGCGTGGAGCCTACGCTGCAAGGAAAGCAACATTAGCGACAAGGTAACGCAAGCACTCGACAGCAAACTCATGCACCCGGACATCTGCGATCCCATGAGTCAGATTACTGCTTTTCGGGTGATCTGAGGGCGCGTAACAATCCATATAGTCGAGCAGGCAAGCTAGGATAACGCAATGCGTTATCTCCCTATGGGAGATGAATGTGAGCCGAAACCGCCCTGCGATTGAATTTGGTAGAGATTGTATCGGCAGGCGAGGAGCGAGGTCGACGCAGCAGTCGTTGCGGCGAAGTGGATAGGAGATTATCGGTAAATTGACGACATGCTCAACGGCCACAACCCTGCCTCGGCAAGCATCCTTGTTGTGCTGCGCGTGTTGCGACCCGCGCGACGCCGAGTAAGGACTCGCGTTCAAGGAAGAGCGGAAGCCAATTTTCAAATAGATCTGCAGCATGATATCAGGAAGTACTGGTATACACTCGTAGGCCGGCAGGCCGATGGGCATCACTTGATCGCCGTTTACGACATGTATTGATGCTTCACGGGGAAGCAATGAGTTCGGCAATATTCCCGATCCTGATGCGGGGTCCGCGAGGTGGATCGGCGCGCTTCGATGCAGAATCCCAGAACTGTCAGGGATTTCCAAGCCGTGATAGACGTTTCTTGCGGAAACTAGCCGGTCTTTCCTTGGAAATCTGCAGAGGCGTTGCTGAAAAGGATATCCTGGTTTGCCATCGTGACCGCCTCATGCAAACTCTGCGACGGGACATCCTAGACGGCTCGCTTTATCATTCGCATTGAGTTCGGCGCGCACCAAGTCACGATTTTTTTGGTATAGGCGTGGTCGCCGGGGCGAGGTCGGTCTGTGGATGGATATTTGACAAGTCCAGGTCGGAGCGCGTCCGGAAAGCAGGAAGTCCAACGTGCTTGCGATGATCATCATTGCCGGGGCTAAACTTAAGAAGAGCGAGGCTCGCTGCGAGTGTGGCCGGTTTTGCGTTATGAAATTCGGCTTGCGTAACGCGTGATCTTCCCGCATGCAGTTAGAAGTACACGACATCGGGATGTTTATTGCGGCGAGGTTCTGCCGAGATGGGTATACTGCAACCGAGAGGCTCGCGTGAGCAAAGTTCGCACAAGCGCGCGCAGGAACTTGCGTCGGCAGAGGCCCTCATAGTGGTCGGTGCTGCGAGTAGCGGACCTCGCGCGCTACCGCGTATGCTCGGGATATTCGACGCCATCGCCAAGTCCCCGGATGGCCTCTCTCTGGCCGAGCTTTCCAGCAGATTGAAATCGCCTAAAAGCAGCCTGCTCACCCTGTTGCGCCCCATGGTCGGCGGCAACTATCTCATCCATTCGAACAATCGGTACACTCTCGGGAACGAGAGCTTCATCCTCGCGACTAACATTCTGTCTGCACGGAAATTTAGTTCCCTCGTGCGTGGATTGATGATGGAACTACAGCGAAGCTGCCCTGAGACCATCGTTTTGGCTGTCATCGATCGCGCCGCGCAAACCGCCATCTATTCCGATGTGATCGAGAGCCCGCAGCTTGTGCGCTATTCGGTGCCTAACGGCACGTCGCGACCTCTCTATACATCCGCAGCTGGTCAGCTCTTATTGGCCTTCCAAGATGACAAGTGGCGGGATCAATATCTGCGACGGGTGAAGCTTAGTCCGCTAACTGCACGTACACTCACTAAGGTCGAGCAACTGCGAAAGAAGCTGAACGCGATCAGGCAAACTGGACTGAGTGTGAGTGTGTCCGAAGCGGTCGAAGGAGCAACTGGCGTCGCCGCCCCGATCTTTGGATCCGACGGCGCGATACTGGCTGCCTTGCTGATCGCCGGTCCAACTGATCGATATAACCGCGAGGGCGAAAATTGGGGCGAACTGGCCAAAGATGCAGCTTTTCGCGCCTCTCGCGCCATAGGTTTTGCCGGCACCGCCCAGGAGCACGACTAGGCTTCCCGTATCGCACAACTCATATGTATTTTGGTTTTCGCATCGCGGCGACGGCGCCCAGCCGCCTTCAGTGTGAATTGGCGACGGCTTGCTTGCGATAATGAAAGTCTCGCCGTTGAGTGGGGCCGAAAGGAATTTTCCCTATCGGTGGCTCGGGTCTATTCTAAAGTAAGGGCGCGTGGGATCGCCTATATCCCGATCAGTCCCAACCGGAGCTACAGGAGTTTCTCTTGTCGGATCGCTCGGGCTACATCAATGGCAAATGCATAATCATCAATGGTGGCCGATCGCTCAAGAGGCTGCGCGGCGGCGCCAAGACATTGTTCGAATGGTCGCCAACACTATGGGATGATTTCGAGAGGAGACTTGTGCAGACGTAGCGCCGAGGCCGTAGTCGATGGTATGCGCTCCCAGGTAATCGCAAGCGGAAATCTGCCGAATAAGGATCGTCGCTGTCCTTTCTCCGCGACGCCGACCAAGGCCATTTCGTGCTTCTCTCGATGAGATGCCAATTCGCGCGCAGTGGAGAAGCCATTGCTAGTTAAGCTTCGGCCGATTCTACTCAAAAAACACAGGTATGTGCTTTTGCCTCTCCGCAGTGAATTGAATTGACTGATCCGAGCTAAAAAGGCCTTTGATGTCAGATATTAGTCACAGCCGCGACGGCTTGAACTGTGAGGCGATAGATGGACTTGGGCTTGAGGAATAAATCCGTAATCGTCACCGGCGGTGGCTCCAATATCGGACGCGCAATCGTGTTAGGTTTTGCCTCTGAAGGAGCGAACATTACGATCGGTGACATCGATGCCGGTCAGGCGGAGGACACCGCCAAGCTCGCGCGAGAGCAAGGGGCCGCGTCATGCCAAGTCGTCAAGACCGACGTCACCGACCTTGCGTCCGTTCAAGCGATGTTCAAGGCCGCGACTGATAAATTCGGAAGCGTTGACGTGCTAGTCAACAATGTCGGATGGGATAAACTGATGTTCTTTACTCAGACCGATCCCGAGTTCTGGCGCAAGGTCATTAACATCAACTTCGTTGGTAATCTCAACTGCACGAAGACCGCGCTCGAAATCATGATCCCCAAGAACACTGGTTCGATCGTGTCGATCAGCTCCGACGCAAGCCGCCAAGGTGAGCTACGGGAGGCCGTCTACGGTGGTATGAAAGCGGCGGTCAACAGTTTCACGAAGACAGTGGCGCGGGAAAATGGCCGTTATGGTATCCGCTGCAACGTGGTGTGTCCCGGTGTCACCATACCTAAGGACCCAAGTGACGTGGGGGGCTCGAGCATGTGGTCCAACATGGCCGACATGTTCACACCTGATCAGCTGGAGAAGGTAGCAAAGGCCCTCCCCTTGCGGACGATCGGACACCCGGAGGATATCGTCGGCGCGGTAATGTTCTTGTCATCCAGAAAGGTTGCGGGCTACATCACGGGGCAGGTTCTGTCGGTGTCTGGCGGCTACAGCATGATCGGCTGACGCTTAACTCGACCATTGACGAGTATCCTCATCTTCGGATCAGGAGTGCAAGCGTTTGCGTGCCATCATCCGGAGGGAAGGCGGGCGAGCAGCGCCGGCCTTGACGCACGGCTCTATTATCCTTTCACCTGCAGATTTTTCGGCCACATTTGATGGTGAAGCTGTCGGTCTGTCGAGACGTGAGTTCGCGATGTTGTCCGCTCTGATGGGAAGCTCCCGGCAGGTACGCTTCCGGGCCGAGCTTGAAGAACGCCTCTATGGCTGGCAGGAGGACGTCGAGAGCAACGCGGTTGAAGTACATATCCACACTCCCCGCGCCAAGATCAAAAAGGATGCCATCCAGACCCTGCGTGGCATCGGACACGGATGGGGAGCCCGATGAGGTCCTGAGACCGAGGCTTTCGCGACATTGCTTGTAGCGACCGGGATTGTCTGCGTGACGACGGTCGCCTGGATCCACGTCGGCAGCCGCGCTGAAGTCGAGCAGGTTCTAATCTCCTGCAGGAGGCGGCGCGCATGGTCTCGTCGCCACCACCGGCTTTGAAAATCTGTCGGGTAAGTCCGTGTCGGATGCCATCAAACATCTCGGCTACAAAAAAGCAATTGTCGTGCCAGGTCTGGCCGCTCGACAACTGCATGGTCACTAAAATAGAGCGGCGCGCCTGATAAGCAGCTGTTATCGGGATCTTCCGGATATCCGACCGGACCATCGAGGACGAGACCTCGCGCGTGTTCATCGTCGGGGGACGCCAGCCATAATCTTCGAGTGATGGTGGGTGGCAGATTGCCTTTTCGAGCGCTTGGTAACCGACCTCATCAAAGGTCTGAGCTGCCGACGCCGCTGATTACGCCGCTGCTCGACGCGGTGATTTTGGCTCAGTGACACGTGTGGATTCAGCGCGGACGCTTCGATTCAACGCCGGCCAACTTTCGCATGTAGACGTGGGGACTTGACCCCATCTCACTCCGAAACGCGAAGACAAAGGCGGATGCGGACCCGTAGCCTAGTCGCATTGCGGTCTCGGTGACACCCGTACCGCTACTCAGAAGCTCGATCGCGCGCAATAGTCGAAGTCGTCTTCGCCATGATCGTAAACTTGAACCCATCTCAGCTTCGAACTGCCGCGTGAGCGTGCGGGATGACATGCCAAGTGTCTTCGCCCAATCGTCTGAACTGCGAGCATCCGCTGGATCAACGTAGAGGACCTCACAAAGACGGAGCAGGCGTCCGCCGCGGGGCCAAGGCAGCCCAGCAATCAATGATGGAGCTCTGCGCAGTTGATCGAGAATGAGGGTCGCAACGCGGTCGGGATAACCGTCTCCATCCCGGCTTCCTTCGATAGTGGCGGCCTCGACAATCAATTCCTTCAACAGGGACGAAACGGCCAACACCGTTGATGCGCATGGCAAGTTTTGACCGGCATCGACGGCGATCCAAAGGCTGCGAAACTCTGCGCCGAGTAGAGATCCCACGCGATGATGGACTCCGCTCG
>NZ_JANINM010000117.1 GCF_024509055.1 Mesorhizobium sp.
TCGAAATCGTTGGTGAGGTTGGTGCCCCAGCCGAAGGACATGCGCACCTTGCCGCGGAAATGCCTGTAGGTTTCCTCGATAGTCTCGACCTCGAGGCCGTCGGAGAAGATCAGCAGCTTCTGCTTGGGGTCCTTCCCCTTCTCGCGCCACCAGGAGATGATCTTCTCGCCGCCCTCGATCGGCGGGGCGCTGTCTGGGCGGAAGCCGGTCCAGTCGGCGACCCAGTCCGGCGCGTCGCGCAGGAAGGATGCCGTGCCGAAGGCGTCGGGCAACACGATCAGCAGGTTGCCACCATAGTAGCGCTGCCAGTCCTGCAGCACCCTGTAGGGCGCTTCCCGCAATTCCTTTTCCGAATTGGCGAGCGCCGCAAACACCATCGGCAGTTCATGCGCGTTGGTGCCCAGCGCCTCGAGGTCGTTGTCCATCGCGAGAAGCACATTGGAAGTGCCTGTAAAGGCCTCGCCGATGCCTTCCTTCAACGCCTCGACGCACCAGCGCTGCCACAGGAACGAGTGGCGGCGGCGCGTGCCGAAATCGGAGATGCGGATGCCGGGCAAGGCCTTCAGTCGTTCGGTCTTGTCCCACATCTTGGCCTTGGCGCGGGCATAAAGCACGTCGAGCGCGAACGGGCCGTAGGAACGCATGGCCGCGCGGGATCGGAGCTCGTTGATGATGGCCAACGCCGGGATTTCCCACAGCGTGGTGTACATCCAGGGGCCGGCGAAGGAGAGCACGTACTGCCCGTCACGCTTGGTCAGCTCGTACTCAGGCAGGCGGAAGCCTTCCAGCCAGGCGAGGAACTCCGGTTCGAAGATCTGCTTGCGGCCATAGAAGGTGTTGCCGCCCAGCCAGATCATCTCCTTCTTGGAGAAACGCAGCGTGCGGGCATGGTCGAGCTGCTCGCGCAACTCACCTTCGTCGATATCGTCGGCGAGGCGCACGGAGGTGGTGCGGTTGATCAGGGTGAAGGTGGCATTGACCTTGGGATACATGCCCCAGATCATCTGCAGCATGAGAAGCTTGTAGAAATCGGTGTCCAGCAGGCTACGGACGATCGGGTCCAGCTTCCAGGTGTGATTGTAGACGCGCCGCGCTATATCGGTTCGTGCCATTTCCGCTCACCATAAGCGCATCGCGCCGAAGTGGAGGCGACGCGCTTCAAGCCTTCGTTTTCAGCAATTCCGGACGAAAGACCGCCGCGCGGTTTTCCTGGAATTGTCTTAGCCGATTGCCTCTTAGCATTGAATTTTTGAAAGCGCTGCCCGCTTTGCCGGCTGGCCCGACAAAAAGAGGCTGCGACGGTCCAGCCTTCAGCCCTGCGTCCTTGCGCCGATAACCTTGAGCGCGGGACGTTTTCGGCGATTGGACGAGCGACCGGCCACGGGCGCGTCGGCGCGCGCTTCGTCCTGCTCCTTTTCGGCGAACAGCCAGTCTATGAAGAGCTGGACGATCGGCGCCGAGCGCATCTCGTTGCGGCAGACGACGTAGAAGTCGTCGACCGCCGGCACCGACAAAGTGAACGGCGCAACGAGCATCCCCCTTGCGAGCAAGGCGCGCGCGGTCACGGAATCGCCGAGCGCAACGCCGTGGCCGTGAACGGCGGCCTCGACCGCCATGCGCGCATCGCCGAGACGATGGCGTCGGCCGCGTTCCAGATCCAGCGCGTCGGCGGCCGCCAGCCAGGTGTGCCATTCGCGGCCGTCGTCGCCATGCAGGAAGACATGATCGGCAAGGTCGCGCACGGTGCGGATCGGACGGTTGTTGATCAACGTCGGGCTGACAACGGGGAACAGTTCGAGACCGGACCATTTGCGCATCCAGCAGTCGGTCCAGCCGCCATCGCCATAGTGCACGCAGACATCGACATGCGGCGCACGAATATCCTTGGCATCGTTGGACGGGATCAGGGTGAGCTGGATATCCGGATATTGCGCGGTGAATGAGCCCAGCCGGGGCGTCATCCAGAGCAGCAGCAGCGCCGGCACGCAAGAGACCGAGAGCGTGCCGGCGCGCGCCGGCCTGGTCATGCGCTGGGTAGCGGCGGCGATGCCGTCGAAAGCGGCCGACACTGCGGGCAACAGTTCTGCGCCGTGCGGCGTGAGCTTTACGCGTTGGCCGGTGCGTTCGAACAGCTTCACGCCGAGCGACAGCTCCAATGCCTTGATCTGATGGCTGACGGCGCCGTGGGTGACGTTGAGCTCGCCGGCGGCCTTGGTCAGCGAGGCATGGCGCGCCGTGGCTTCGAAAGCGCGAAGGGGGTTCAGCGGCGGCAGGCGTTTGGCCACAGGTAACTTCCACAACTCTGTGAGATTTTCTCACAAACGAGAGCCTAACAATATCAATTGCTTTTTCAAAGCCGCTGCCCGACACTTTTGCCGCAGACAGCTTTCAAGAGACGTGAGCCCGCAAGCACCAGCGGATATGATCCAGCCCGACGACGGCTGGCTTGGCGACCGCCGTGCGGGCACCCTGCAGGCAGCATGAAGGAGGAATTTCGATGGGTTATGATCGCGGCAAGCTCGAGGCGTTGCGCCGCAAATATGGCGAGAGCCATGGCGGCGAGATGTTCGATCCGAAGTTCCGCAAGGTTGCCGACAAGATCTTCAACAAGAGCGGCACGCGCCTGGCGCCCTATTCCGGCATCCCGACCTTCCTCGCCGCGCCTCATCTCCAGGTCGCGGCCGAAAATCCGGATTTCGGCGACTTGCAGGTGGCTATGATCGGCGTGCCGATGGACCTCGGCGTGACCAACCGCCCGGGCTCGCGCTTCGGGCCGCGGGCGCTGCGCGCCATCGAGCGCATCGGGCCATACAACCACGTGCTGGAATGCGCGCCGACGCATGAGCTTCGGGTGGCCGATATCGGCGACGTGCCGTTCCGCAGCCGCTACCGGCTGGAGATCAGCCACGAGGACATCGAAAAGCGCGCCAACCAGATCGTCGACGCCGGCGTGCTGCCGCTTTCGGTCGGCGGCGACCACTCGATCAGCCATCCGATCCTGAAGGCGGTGGGCAAGAAGGCGCCGGTCGGCATGATCCATATCGACGCCCACTGCGACACCAGCGGCCTGTTCGACATGACCAAGTTCCACCATGGCGGACCGTTCCGCAACGCGGTGCTGGACGGCGTGCTCGATCCGTCGCGCACAATCCAGATCGGCATTCGCGGCTCGGCCGAATATCTGTGGGAGTTCACCTACGAGTCCGGCATGACCGTCGTCCATGCGGAAGAGGTGACCGGCCTCGGCATCCCCGCCATCATCGAGAAGGCGCGGAAAATCGTCGGCGACGGCCCGACCTACATCTCCTTCGACGTCGACAGCATCGACCCGGCTTTCGCGCCGGGCACCGGCACGCCTGAAGTCGGCGGGCTGACGACGCGCGAGGTGCTGGAACTGGTGCGTGGGCTGAAAGGCCTCAACATCGTCGGCGGCGACGTCGTCGAGGTGGCGCCGCAATACGACTCGACCACCAACACCGCCCATGTCGGCGCCCAGGTGCTGTTCGAGATCCTGAGCCTGATGGTGTTCAGCCCGGCACTCAAGAAGGACTAAAGTCGATTTTTTCCACGCAATTCCGGACGGAAAACCGCGTCGCACTTTTCCTGGAATTGCTCCAACCAAATACGGCCGTCGCGCTGGAGCCGGCGGCCGTATTCAACAACAAGCTTCCAGCAGGGGAACCACAATGACACTTCGCAACGCAGTGAAATACGCATTCGCAGCAGTCATGATGCTGGGCTCCGCCGGCCTGGCCAGCCAAGCCGCGAAGGCCGACGCGATCGACGACATCACCAAGGCCGGCGCCATCAATGTCGGCATCTTCTCGGACTTTCCGCCATTCTCCTCGGCCAGCGCCGACATGAGCATCAAGGGCTATGACGTCGACGTGGCGCAGGCCATCGCCGATTCCTTGAAGGTGAAGCTCAACCTGGTCAGCGTGACCGGCCAGAACCGCATTCCCTACCTCACCGACAAGCGCGTCGATATCCTGATGAGCGTCGGCTACTCCAAGGAGCGCGAGCAGGTGATCGACTTCGCCGCCGCCTACGCACCTTACTACATTGCCGTCATCGGCCCGGCGGCGCTTGCCGTCAAAGGCAAGGACGACCTCGCCGACAAGTCGATCGCCGTCAATCGCGGCACGCTGGAGGACACATCGCTCACGCAAGCCGCGCCTTCGTCGGCCGATATCCGTCGTTTCGACAACTACAATGCCGTCATCCAGGCTTTCATCTCGGGCCAGACGCAGCTGATGGTGGTCGGTAACGATGTCGGCGCGCAGGTGCTGGCCAAGCAGGATGCGCTGAAGCCCGAGCAGAAATTCCAGTTGCTCACCTCGCCTTCGCATATCGGCCTCAACAAGAACGAGGACCGGCTGAAGAAGGCGGTCAACGATGCGGTCGCCAAGATGCTGGCCGACGGCAAGCTGGACGAAAGCTCGAAGGCCTGGCTGAAGACGCCGCTCAATCCCGACAACCTCAAGGATTGATCC
>NZ_JANINM010000118.1 GCF_024509055.1 Mesorhizobium sp.
GCATCGAGGACATCCAGCGCATCGTGGCGCGCCACTACAACGTGTCGAAGACGGAACTGCTCTCCAACCGACGCACCCGCACGATCGTCAAGCCGCGGCAGGTGGCGATGTACCTCTCGAAGGTGATGACGCCGCGCTCGTTGCCGGAGATCGGCCGGCGTTTCGGAGGCCGCGACCACACCACGGTGCTGCATGCCGTGCGCAAGATCGAGGATCTGTCAGGTGCCGACAACACGCTGGCACAAGAACTCGAACTGCTCAGAAGGCTGATCAACGAGCAGGCCTGAAGCGGTCACAAAAGTGCCGGCGGCGCGCTTCGCCGGCTTTATCCCCAGAAAGCCCGCGCTGCCGGCCGGAACCGGTGCCGCGGGCTTGCGTTTACGGGCTTTTTACTGTCAGCTTACACAGATTCTGAGCCTTTCAGAGCTTTCGCGGGACGCCGCTGCCTGGTGACCCGTTCATTCATTGAAGCGAGCCTGTTTCGTCATGCGTGTTATCCTGGAACGGTCAAATCTCCTGAAGTCCCTCAATCACGTCCATCGCGTGGTCGAGCGGCGCAACACCATACCGATCCTGTCGAATGTGTTGCTCAGCGCCGAGGGCGCCAGCCTGGAGATGAAAGCCACCGACCTTGACCTTGAGGTGACCGAAGCGACGCCCGCCAAGGTCGAGCGCGGCGGGGCGACGACGGTTCCGGCGCATCTGCTCTACGACATAGTGCGCAAGCTGGCCGACGGCGCCGAGGTGATGCTGAAGACCGATGAGGACGGCAATGCGATGACGGTTACGTCAGGCCGTTCCAGCTTCCGCCTGCAGTGCCTGCCGCAGTCCGATTTCCCGGAACTTTCGGCCGGCTCCTTCTCGCATATCTTCCGGCTGGAATCGGCGGCGCTCAAGGGCCTGATCGACAAGACCCAGTTCGCCATCTCGACCGAAGAGACGCGCTACTATCTCAACGGCATCTTCCTCCACACGCATGAAGTCGGCGGCAAGCTGAAGCTGCGCTCGGTCGCGACCGACGGCCACCGGCTGGCGCGCGCCGAGATCGACGCGCCGGCGGGATCGGAAGGGATGCCCGGCATCATCATTCCGCGCAAGACGGTGAGCGAGCTGCAGAAGCTGGTCGACGACCCGGACGTGGCGGTGACGACGGAGCTGTCTGACACCAAGATCCGCTTCACCATCGGCAGCGTCATCCTGACATCGAAGCTGATTGACGGCACCTTCCCGGATTACCAGCGCGTCATTCCGACCGGCAACGACAAGAAGCTGATCATCGACCGACAGAGCTTTGCCGCCGCAGTCGATCGCGTCTCGACGATTTCCTCCGAGCGCGGCCGCGCGGTGAAGCTGTCGATCAACGACGGCCAGCTGACGCTCGCTGTCAACAACCCGGATTCGGGCAGCGCAACAGAGGAACTAGCGGCCGACTATTCGTCGGATCCGATCGAGATCGGCTTCAACGCCAAATATCTGCTTGATGTCGCCGCCCAGCTCACAGGCTCGGAAGCGAAGTTCATGCTGGCCGATGCCGGCTCGCCGACGCTGATACACGACATGGCCGACGAGACCGCGCTCTACGTCCTGATGCCGATGCGGGTGTAGGCTTTTTCAGTTTGTTTCAATGCAGTTCCGGGCGGAAAGCCGTTTCTTTCCGGGTACTGCCCTAGCGGGCCTGACATGTCGCCGTGACCGAGGATGCCAAACAACTTCGGCAGCAGAGCTATTTAAGTAAGCTTACACTTACTAACTTCCGCAACTATGCGGCGCTTTCGCTCGACCTTGCGCCCGGCGCCGTCGTCCTGTCCGGCGACAATGGCGCGGGCAAGACCAACCTGCTTGAGGCGATCTCGCTGCTGACGCCGGGACGCGGGCTGCGCCGCGCTCCTTATGGCGACGTGGCGCGCGAGGGAGGCGATGGCGGCTTTGCGCTGCACGCACGCGTCGAGGGACCGGAAGGCCAGGCGGAGATCGGTACCGGCGTTTCGGGCGGCGATGCAGCGGGAGAAGGCGGCCGACGCGTACGCATCAACGGCGCGCCGGCGCGATCGGCCGAGGATATGCTGGAATGGCTGCGGATCGTCTGGCTGACGCCGGCAATGGATGGGCTGTTTCCCGGACCGGCCGGCGACCGTCGACGCTTCCTCGACCGCCTGGTCCTGGCGATCGACCCAAGCCACGGCCAGAGGGCGCTCGACTACGAGAAGGCGATGCGCGGCCGTAACCGTTTGCTTACGGAAGGTTCGCGCGACGGCGCCTGGTTCGACGCGATCGAGACCCAGATGGCCGAGACCGGCGTCGCGATAGCCGCGGCACGGACCGAACTGGTGCGACTGCTGGCCGCCATGATCGATAAGCTGCCCGGCAGCGGGCCATTCCCGCAGGCTGACATTAGTCTCGCCGGCGAGTTGGAGAATGAGCTCGGTGTGACGCCGGCGGTCGACGTCGAGGAGCGGTTCCGCGCGGCGCTTGCCCGCGGCCGCGAGCGCGACCGGGCCGCGGGCCGCACGCTCGACGGACCGCACCGTTCCGACCTCGTCGTGCGGCATCGACCCAAGTCGATGCCGGCCGAGCTCTGCTCGACCGGCGAGCAGAAGGCATTGCTTGTCGGCATCGTGCTTTCACATGCGAGGCTGACCGGCGAGATGTCTGGCCTGACGCCGATCCTCCTCCTGGACGAGATCGCCGCGCATCTGGACAGCGGCCGGCGCGCCGCGCTGTTTTCCATCCTCGAGGATCTGAACTGCCAGGCCTTCATGACCGGGACCGATGCCGCCTTGTTTTCCAGTCTCGTCGGGCGTGCGCAATTCCTGACGGTCGACCACGGCAGCATCGGGCTGACGACCTGACCCTCGAGGGGCAGGCGCGTAGGATTCGACCATGCATGACAAGGCTGTACGGCAGTTATAAGGTCCGGCCATGACCAATGCCGCCCTCACGGACGAAGAGCTGGAACGCTATGCCCGCCACATCGTGCTGGCCGAGATCGGCGGCGCCGGCCAGCAGAAGCTGAAACGCGCACGCGTGCTGGTGATCGGCGCCGGCGGCCTGGGCGCGCCGGTGCTCGAATATCTTGCCGCGGCCGGCGTCGGCACGCTGGGCATCGTCGACGACGACACGGTCTCGCTCTCCAACCTGCAGCGGCAGGTAATCCATGGAACCGATACGATCGGCATGGCGAAGACCGACAGCGCAGCGGCGGCAGTGAAGCGCATCAATCCAAACGTCACAGCGGAGGTGCATCGGCTCAGACTGACGGCGAAAGACGCCCCCGCCCTTGTCGCCCGTTACGATATCGTCGTGGATGGTTCCGACAATTTCGACACGCGCTACGCGGTCGCCGATGCTTGCGTGCTGGAGGAGAAACCCCTCGTCACGGCCGCCGTTGGCCGCTTCGACGGCTCGGTGACGGTGCTCAAACCTTTCGAAACGGGTGCCGGTGGCACGCGGAACCCGAGCTACCGCGACCTTTTTCCGGAAGCGCCGCCAGAGGGCCTGGTGCCGTCCTGCGCCGTCGCAGGCGTCGTCGGGGCGCTGACCGGCGTCATCGGCACGCTGCAGGCGATGGAAGCGATCAAGCTCATCACCGGCGCGGGCGAGCCGCTGGTCGGTCGGTTGCTGCTCTACGACGCGCTGACCGCCCGCTTCGATACCATCCGCTACAAGGCTGGCTGAACGCATGGACCAGACCGCTGCCGTCTTCATCACCGAGCTTCCATCGGATTTCGCGCGGTGGGACGACCTGCTGGCGCTTATCCGGCGCGCCTTCGCTTATATGGACGGCGTCATAGACCCGCCCTCCTCAGCGCATCTGCTGACCGTCGAGAGCCTCAGGCGCAAGGCAGGTCAAGAGACGGTGCTGCTCGCGGTCGAGGGCGACTGGATCGTCGGCTGCGTCTTTGCGCTGGAGAGAGCCACCGATTTCTACGTCGGCAAGCTTGCTGTCGAACCCGGCCGCCAAGGTCAAGGCATAGGCGGGCGGCTGATGCGGGCCATTGAGGATCTTGCACGCCGGCACGGCAAGAGGGCCATCGAATTGCAGACGCGCATCGAGCTTGTCGCAAACCATGAAAGCTTTGCCCGGTTCGGCTTTTGCGAGACGGAACGCACGGCGCATGAAGGCTTTGACCGGCCGACCTCGATCACCATGCGCAAGGTGCTGTCATGAGCCTCATGCTCAGCCCGGAGGAACAAGCAGTCGCCGCAGGCAAGGATGGTGCGGCGATGGCCATGCGCATCGTCGCCGACAGCGCGCGCCTGCTCGGCGCGCCGCGCCTGATCCCGATCGCGTCGGCGCATATCGACGGCGCGCTCTATCACGGCGATTCCGGCACGCTGTTCGCCGAGAGGCTGGTCGAAGGCGGCGCCAAGGTCATGGTGCGCTCGACGCTCAATGTCGGCGCGCTTGACCTCATGGGCTGCTCGCGCATCCGTCTTGAAGAGCCGCAGCGCGGCATGGCGCGGCGGATGATGGAGGCCTATCGCAAGCTCG
>NZ_JANINM010000119.1 GCF_024509055.1 Mesorhizobium sp.
TAGAGCACGCCGTAGACGAACAGGAACGGCACGACCCACCAGCTGCCCCAGAACCAGACGATGCCAGCCGCGGAGCCCAGGATCGCGACGATCCAGATGATGGTGTCGCGGATGGCCGGCCCGTCCGATCGCTGCATAAGCTCCTTCATGGTCTTGCGGGCCACGTCGGTATGGTACCATTCGGCTGAGGCGAGCCCGGTTTCGATTGCCTGCCGCGTGCTTTCGCCGACGAGGCTGTAGTCGCGCTTCTTCGCTGCCGTCACACCGACCTCCAACATTCACGCGCCGCTGGCATTCCGGTCCGCCGGCCGGAGGGCGCGCTTTGGATAATTGTCATCCTCATCCCCTACCCGCCAGTTTTGGAAAGTTGCCGGACGGGCTGGGATAATCCTGCTCCGGTTGGCGGGCGATGGCCGCGATCCTGCCTTCTGCTTTCACGATCGCATCGACGCCGTCGAGGACGCGGAATACCGCGTCATAAGCGCGGGCTTCGCCATGCTCCAGCCAGATCATCTCGCCGCGCTCGCGCGCCGCGAGATTGCCCAGCACATGATGTGTCGAAGGCTCGATGCCGAGCGCATACTGGCCCGCCTGGAAATTCTGCCACTCATAGCAGCAAGGCAACTGGTCCTTGCGGGTGACGACCTCGAAGCCGAGGCCGAGGCGGTCGTTGACGACGGCCACCGGCACTTCGCCGTTTTGGTCGTCCCCAAGCTCGTGCTGCCAGACCTGCTCGCTGAACCCGAGTTGCGGCTCCGGCACGCTGCGATAGCCGACTCTCTGCGCCTTGTAACGCTCGCCGGCATGCGCGGCCCACACCACATCGCGGATCGGTGCCAGGTAACGCGAACCTTCGTCGAGCAAAGGATGGCCGACATTGACGTGGTAGAAATACATATGCGGCGTCCGGTGGAAGCCGTGATTGACGACCCGGTCGGAAAGCCGGATTTCGTTGCCGCCGACATCGGCCTCGATCCTGCGGATGAGATGTAGGTCCTCGCCGAACACAGTGGCCTGCTGGACGATGCCCTCCGCCCACAAGACGCAGCGGTCGCCGTCCCAGTTCTCCCCGTACCCAGTCAGTCGGGCCGGGATGGTGCCGATGCGCCCATGCAGCGAATGCACCACCTTTTTGCGGCCCGGATAATTGTAGTTCTCGGCCGGCACCTCGTCACGGCCGAGAATATGGTCGAGGCCGCAGGTAACGAGCAGGCCGGAGAAGGACCGCCCCCAGGCAAAGCCGTCCTCACCCTCATAGTCATGCAGCCCCGGATGACGAAAACCGCTCGGCGAATGCCAGCCGATCGCCTGGCCCTTGTACTCGCAGTCGGCAATGTCGAGCGCCCGGTCGACGAGCGCCGTGAAGCGCAGGCCCGAGCCGGTGCGGAACTCGAGCATACGTATGCCGCGTTCCACCCCGTCACCAAGCGTCATCAGCCGCACCCCGGCGAACTGCGACAGCATGCCCGAACGCTCGGCGACCTGCCGGCGCGATAGCGTCTTGCCGTAGAGTTCTACCATGGTGCGACTGCTTCACTCACTTGGCGCTGTCTCCTTCGCCAGTCCTACAGGCCGTTGGCGCGAAGCTTCCCGTCCAGGAATTTCTTGGCGCGCGGCACGTCGTCCTCCGAAAGATGCTCGATGATCATCGGAATGTTCGGATGCTTCTCGGCGAGGCGCTTGAGGTAGAGGTCGTAGTTGAGCGACCCGAGGCCCGGCGCCGGCAGTTCGATCTCGCCGACGCCGCGGAAGGTGTGGCTTTCCATCGCGTCGGAGTCGCCGATATCGGCGTGCTTCTCGGACTTGTCGTCGCCCGAGCGCTTCACGTCCTTGGCATGCGCGATCTTGATCTTATCGGTCAGCGTGTCGAAGACCTGGTTGAGGATCTGGTCCATCCGGTCGATGTTATGGGTCTCGAAATAGTTGGTCGGGTCCATCAGCAGGCCGAGGCCGGGATGATCGACCTGCGCGAACATCTTTACCGTCTCCTCGACCGAGCCGACGACGTTGTTGACATAGGTCTCGAGCAGGAAGACCGCGCCGTGGTCGTAAGCAGTCTGGGCAAGGTCGGCGATCACCTTGCGGCACTCTTCGAAGCCTTCCTCGGTCTTGTTCTTCGGGTGATGCACCCAGTCGGACTCGGTGTTGTAGGTGCCGGTCTCCGAGATCACGTAAGGCGAGCCGAAATCGCGCGCATTGCGGATGATCTCCTTGAGGTAGCCGACGCGCTTCTCGCGCTCGGCCTTGTCCGGATGGATGATGTTCGTGTAGCCCGACACGCAGCAGATCGGCAGGTTGTGGTCGCGAAAGGTGTCGCGCACCTTCTTCGCCTTGTCCTTGGTGATCTGCCCGGCCGAAAGATCGATGTCCTTGAAGTGCAGGTCGAGCTGCACCGTGTTGAAATCGAGCGCGCGGATCTTCTTCGCGGTCTCTTCGAGGCCGTACGGGAAATAGCCCGTGAAAATGCCTGCCTGCATCATGATGTGAATTCCTCCTTGTAAGCGATTCAGTTGATTCAGTTTGTCGGGATTTCGGAGAGCTTGACCGTGCGACCGGCAGCCATCGAGCGGTAGCCCGCCTCGACCAGCGCCATGGTCTTGACGTTGTCGGCTACCGAGAGGGCCGGCGGCGTACCGGTCTTCACAGCGTGCTGCAGCTGTTCCATGACGCCGATGAAGGCCTGTGGGAACCACATCGTTTCCCAGCTCGGGGTTACCCACTCGCCGCCGGTCGTCTCGGCCGAAGCGTAGGTCAGCGTCGAAGCCGTGCCCGTCGGCCAGCCGATCGTGCCCTTGGCGACGCCCTTGGTGCCGTCGACCCGCCAGCTGATGTGCTGGTCGTCCTTGTAGTTTGCCTGGCGCGGGCCGGACCAAACGTCCTCGAGCGATACCGCGAGCACGCCCGACGGGAAGCGCAGCGTGGACACCGTGATGCCGTCGGTATGATCGAAGCGCGTGCGCGGATCCTTGCGCGTCAGCGTCGTGATCTCGTCCGGATCGCCGAACAGGAAGCGCAGCACGTCGAGATGGTGCACGCTCATATTGGCGAGCGTCAGCCGGTCGTAATCTTCGAGGAAGGTCTGCCAGTGTGGGATCGCATGCATGTCGATCTGCGCGAAGACGATATCGCCGAGTTCGCCATTGTCGATGATCTGTTTCAGCACGCGCATCGACTGGTCGTAGCGCATGTTCTGGTTGACCGAGAGGATCTTGCCGGCCTTCGACGCCTCGTCGCGCAGCTCGACCGCCTCTTGCACAGTCAGGGCCAGCGGCTTCTGCGCCAGGATCGCCTTGATGTGCTTCTGCTTCAACGCATGACGGATCAGCGCCGGCTGCTGGTCCGGCGGAAAGGCGAGGTCGATGATCTCGACGCCTGCATCCTCGATCAGCTGTTCCGGCGTGTCATGAACAGTCGGAATGCCCCAGCGTGTGGCGACCTTCTGAGCGTTCGCCTTGGTGCGCGAGGCGATCGCCACCACCGGAAAGCCTGCCTCCTTATAAGCCGCCAGATGACACTCGGCCATGATCATGCCGGCGCCGACGCAGCCGATCTTGTACTCCTTCGTGCGAACCTTGACGTCCGGCTCGAAGCCTTTGCTTGCCATCTTTTCCTCCCGAAATTCTGTCCTTGCGGCCACGGTCACAACGCGCCTCCATCCTGGCCGAAATAATGCACTCTGGCCGGCTCGCAGGATATCGCCACCATCGCGTCCGGCCTGATATCAGGCTGCCCACGCAGCAATGCCCTGAGCCGCGCCTGCCCGGCAGCGAGCGTCACCACGGTGTAACCGCCGAGCGGCTCGACCTCGAACACTCGCGCCGGGCGGCCCGAGCCCGCTTCCGCCGTTTCATTTTCCGACCAGGGCCGGACCTTGATGTCCTCGGGCCGTAGCCCGATCTCGATCGCCTCGGCCGGCGCCTTGGCATCGGCGATGCGGATTGTCCCTTCCGCCGCCTCTATCCCGCCCTCGCCACGCACCGACGGCAGGATGTTCATCATCGGCGAGCCGAGCATGCGCGCGACATAGGCGCTTGCCGGACGATCGTAGATCTCGGCCGGCGCGCCGATCTGCCTGATGCGGCCGTTGTCGAGGATCGCCATCCGGTCGGCGACCGACATTGCTTCTTCCTGGTCATGCGTCACATAGATCAGCGTCTTGCCGAGCTCGCGCTGGATGCGCTTCAGCTCGACGCGCGTTTCCTCGCGCAGCCTGGCATCGAGCGCAGAGATCGGATCGTCCATCAGATAGGCGGCCGGGTCGCGCACCAGGGCGCGCGCGATCGCCACGCGCTGCCGCTCGCCGCCGGAAAGCTGCGCCGGCGGCTTGTGCAGGATATGGCCGATGTGAAGTTTTTGCGCGACGTCGGCCAGCCGCTTCTCGATCTCGGCCTCGGCGACCTTTCGCTCGACCAGCGGGAAGCGGACATTGTCGCGCGCGCTCATATGCGGGAACAGCGCCAGGTTCTGGAACACCATGGCGACGTTGCGCTC
>NZ_JANINM010000120.1 GCF_024509055.1 Mesorhizobium sp.
CCAACAGCAACTACGCCATCACCTATGCCGGCGCCGACCTTTCGGTGACGCAGCGGGCGATCACGGTGACAGCGGATGCCAAGAGCCGCGTCTATGGCGACGCCAACCCCGCGCTGACCTATCAGCTCACCGCCGGCAACCTGGTCAATGGCGATAGCCTGACTGGGGCGCTGGCGACGTCCGCCACCACGGTGTCAGGCGTTGGCGCTTACGGCATCACCCAGGGCACGCTCGCCAACAGCAACTACGCCATCACCTATGCCGGCGCCGACCTTTCGGTGACGCAGCGCGCCATCACGGTGACAGCGGATGCCAAGAGCCGCATCTATGGCGAGGCCAATCCCGCGCTGACCTATCAGCTCACCGCCGGCAATCTGGTCAATGGCGACAGCCTGACCGGGGCGCTGGCGACATCCGCCACGGCCGCATCGGACGTGGGCAGCTACGGCATCACTCAGGGCACGCTCGCCAACAGCAACTATGCGATCACCTATGCCGGCGCCGATCTTACCATCGGCAAACGCTCGGTCACCGTCACAGCCGATGCCGGCCAGGGCAAGATCTATGGCAATGCCGATCCGTCATCCCTGAGTTACAGCCATTCCGACCTCGGCAGCGGTGTGGCCCTTGTCGGTACGCTTGATCGTGCTTCCGGCGAAAATGTCGGTGGTTATGCGATCGGTCAGGGCACGCTGACGGACGCCAGCAATTCGAACTACGACATCACTTTCGTCGGCGCCGATTTCAGCATCGGCAAGCGTGCGATAACCGTCACCGCCAATGCGCAGAGCCGGCCGCAGGGGATGGACAATCCGCCGCTCACCTACACAATCGGCGGGCTTGGCCTTGTCGCCGGCGACACGCTCACGGGCTCGCTTTCAACCCAAGCGACCACGGCAAGCATGCCCGGCAGCTACGCCATCGAACAAGGCAGTCTCGGTGCCTCGGCCAATTACGAGCTGACCTATGTCGGCGCCGACCTGGTGGTGCAACCGGCCAATGTGGTGCCGGCAACCGACGTCGCCAGCACGGCCGCGTACAATGCTGCAGTTCACTTCGGCGGAGCCCCGCTGCCGGTCCTCTTTACCGGGTTTGCTCCGGCAGGTGATCCGCAAACGATCGTGGAGGATCCGCGCCTCGATCGAGCCACGCTTTGCCGCGCCATGGGAACGGTCTCCGCCGTCTGCTTCGTCGCGTCGGCCGAATAGGTTGGCGCGCCGTTCGAATCGTGGAGCCGTCGGCGCCCGACTGGCTGCTGACTGCCGACCTCTTGTGATCATTGATTGTCCGAAGTGGTCCATTCGACATCCTTCCGGGAACATGGTTCGTATGCGCCGGGCAGCATTCACGGATCGCGGCCCAGGGCAGGAGATCATCGAATGGCTGGCAGGACGGTTCTTATCGCGGGCGGCGCCGGAGGAATGGGGCTTGCGACGGGACTTCGCCTGGCCGCCGACGGCGAGCGGATCGTGCTCGCCGACCTGCCGGGTCAGAAGCTCGACGACGCGGTGGCAAAGATCGCCGCGACGGGAGCGAATGCGATTGGCCTGCCGCTCGACATCCGTTCGGTCGCTGCCTGCCGCGAGGTCGTGGAAAAGGCCCAAGAGTGGGGCGGCAGCCTGGACATTCTCATCAACGCCGCCGGCGTCTGGCTCGAAGGACCGGCCGCCGAGGTGCGGGAAGACCAGTGGGATCTGGTGCTGGACGTCAACCTCAAGGGCGCCTTCTTCCTGATCTCGGCCGCCATTCCCTACCTTTCTCAGACGCAAGGCGTCGTCATCAACATTGCGTCCGACGCCGGCATTGTCGGCAACAACGGCGCGGCGATCTATTGCGCATCGAAGGGCGGGCTCGTGCTGCTGACCAAGGCGCTTGCGCTGGAGCTTGCGCCGCAGGGCATCAGGGTCAACGCCGTCTGTCCCGGCGATACGGCGACACCGATGGTCGAATACCAGGCGAAGACCTTTGGCGGCGATGACCCGGACGGCTACAAGCGCCGGCTGCTGGGTCACTACCCGCAAGGGGAGCGGGCAAGGTTCATCCAGGCGGAGGAGATCGCCTCCTTCATCCACTATCTGTGCCAGCCCGCAGCCGCGCCCATCACCGGTGCCGCGCTTTCGATCGATTTCGGCGTCAGCGCCGGATACTGAGTTGCGAGGGTCCTGGAGAGGCGATGAACGTGTTTGTTAAATCCCGCAAAGTGCTGGTGACCGGCGCGGGCGCCGCCGACGGCATCGGTATCGCGGCTGCGCGCGCCTTTGGAGAAGCCGGGCTTTCGGTCGCGATAACCGCTTCCTCGCAGCGCGTCGAACAGCGCGCCGAAGAATTACGGGCCGAGGGGCTCGATGTCCGCGCCGTCGTCGCCGACCTGACGCGCTCGGCCGATGTCGAGCAGCTGTGCTCGGAGGTCGGCCACGTCGACATCCTCGTCAACAATGCCGGCATGGGAACGGTCGCCCAGCCCGCGCTGCAGCGGCGCTTTCTCGACCTCAGCGAAAGCGACTGGGACCGGGGCATCGATGTCAGCCTGAAGACCACGTTCCTGGCCACGCGCGGATTTCTGGCCAGCATGGTGGAGCGAGGTCACGGGCGGGTGGTCAACATGGCCTCGGTAACCGGCCCTTATGTTTCCAACGAGGGTGAGGCCGCCTATTCCGCCGCCAAGGCCGCCATGGTCGGGCTCACGCACGCGCTTGCGCTCGAGGTCGGCCGCAACGGCGTCACCGTCAACGCCATCGCGCCGGGCTGGATCGCGACGGGCGCCTCCACGCCGGAGGAGCTCGTTGCCGCCCGAAACACGCCGCTCGGGCGTGCCGGCACTCCCGATGAGGTCGCCGCCGCCGTGCTGTTCCTGGCATCCGACGGCGCGAGCTATGTCAACGGCGCCGTGCTCGTCGTGGACGGCGGCAACATCCTGCAGGAGCGGAAGGGCTGACCGGGTTGGGAATGAGCCTCGAGGCCGTGTTTTCCCGGCAAAAGAACGACATGCCTCTGGCCCGGCAAATTCTTCCGGGTCGGCCTAGCAGTCCGGCGCCAAGCTTCGTATCCAATCCCAAGCCGCATCGGATCAACAGGATCGGGTCCTTGACGATTTTCCCTTTCACGGAAGCCACTCCAATCCAGTTCGGGCAGCCTCTGCCGAAGGCCTCGGATGTCGTCATCATCGGCGGCGGCGTCATCGGCGTGGCAACGGCGCTGTTCCTGGCGCGGCGAAACATTTCAGTGACGGTGCTGGAGAAGGGCCGGGTCGCCGCCGAGCAGTCGTCGCGCAACTGGGGCTGGATCCGGCAGCAGGGCCGCGATGCCGCCGAACTGCCGATCGTGATCGAGGCGCGCCGGCATTGGCAGCAACTGGCCGAGGAGTGCGGCGAGGACATAGGGCTGAAGCAGACCGGCGTGACCTACCTGGCGCGCACGGACAAGGAAATGGTCAAGTTCGCCAACTTCCTCAAGATCGCCGAGGCCCATGGCGTCGACACGCGGCTTCTCGATCCTGATGAGGTCGCGAAGCTGATCCCGGGCATGTCGCACAGGTTCAAGGGCGGCATGACGACGCCTTCCGACATGCGCGCCGAGCCCTGGGTCGCCGTGCCTGCCCTTGCGCGGCTGGCCGTGCGGCAGGGCGTCACCATCATCGAGAATTGCGCCGCGCGCATGCTCGATCTCTCCGCGGGACGGATCAGCGGCGTGTGGACCGAAAAGGGCCATATTGCCGCTTCGAACGTGCTCGTCGCAAGCGGCGCCTGGAGCTCGCTGTTCCTGCGCGCCCACGACATCTCGATTCCGCAGCTCAGCGTCAGGTCAACCGTGGCCGCGACCGAGCCGATGGCCGAAGTCGCCCAGGGTGCCGCCGCCGACGAGCACATCGCGTTCCGGCGGCGCCAGGACGGCGGCTACACGCTCGCCGGAGGGGGAAGCCACCACCTCTTTGTCGGGCCGGATGCCTTCCGGCATGTGCTCAAGTATCTGCCCGCCCTGATGGCCAATCCTTTCGGCACGCGCTATCTGCCGGCCGCGCCGCGCGGCTATCCGGACAGCTGGTCGACGCCGCGCAAATGGGACGCCGGTCGGGAAAGCCCGTTCGAACGAATGCGTATCCTCAATCCGGTTCCCGAAGCGGCGGCGCTGCGCGCCATCGACCATGAGTTCAGGAGCCTCTTCCCACAGTTCAAGCAGGTTCCGTTCAAGGCTACCTGGGCCGGCATGATCGATGCGATGCCGGATGTCGTGCCAGTCGTCGATCGCGCGCCGAGGATTGCGGGCCTGTTCATCGCAACCGGGATGAGCGGTCATGGCTTCGGCATCGGACCGGGCATGGGCCGCATCCTGTCCGATATGATCCAGGGCAACGATACGGGACACGACATGAGCAGGTTCCGGCAGTCGCGTTTCAGCGACGGCAGCACGCTCCAGCTGGGTCCCGCGCTTTAGGACCAATCGACATTCAGGATTCAAATTTGGATTGATGCATGATTCATAGGCT
>NZ_JANINM010000121.1 GCF_024509055.1 Mesorhizobium sp.
GCCCGGGAAGGCGGCGGCGAAGTCGATCCAGCGCTTCGCTGCCTCGAGGTCGGCGTCGATCTGGTCCTTCAGCGTAAAGCCGCTCTTCGAGCCGAAGGCGAAGGAGACGAGCGTCAGGCCGGACGATTTCAGCGCGGCGGCGAACTCCGACGGTCTGTCGGCATAGCGGCCGATCATGGTGTCGGTGATCTCGATGCCGGCATAACCGCCGTCGGCGATCGCCCTGAGCAGGTCGTCGGGGCCGCCGGTGAAACGGTCTCCCAGCATTTCCCAGGTGAAGGTCTGGCAACCGACTTTGAGGTCTTTCACGTTCATCCTTTCATTCCTTGATGCCACCCTGGGTCAGGCCTTCGATGATGTGGCGCTGGAAGAACAGCACGAGCACGATCAACGGAACCGTGACGACGGCCGAGGCCGCGGCGATATCGCCCCAGGGCACGTAGTAGAGGTTGGTGAAGTTGGCGATGCCGACGGGTATCGTCTGGCGGTCGATATTGGAGGTGAAGGCGAGCGCGAACAGGAACTCGTTCCAGGCGCTGATGAAGGCGAGCAGGCCGGTGGTTACCAGGCTGGGCAGCGACATGGGCAGGATGATGTGCCAGAGCAGGCCCGGGATGGACACGCCGTCCATCCGCGCCGCCTCGTCGATCTCGCGCGGCAGCGTCTCAAAATAGCCGAACAGCACCCAGGTGACCAGCGGCAAGCCTAGCGCCAGGTAAGTGATGATCAACGCCGTGTAGGTGTCGAGCAGGCCGAGATTGGTGGCCACAAGGTAGAGCGGACCGACCAGCGCGATCTGCGGGAACATCGACACCGACAGGATCACCATCAATATGCCGAAGCGGCCCTTGACGTTGAGCCTTGAGAGCGCGAACGCCGCCAGTGATCCGACCACCAGGCACAGGAACGTCGTCGACAGTGACACCACCAGCGAGTTCCACACATAGCGATGCAATTCCTTCTCGACGAAGGCGTTGTAGTAGTGCTCCAGCGTGAAGGGGCGCGGGATCAGCGACGGCGAGCCCGAGGTCAGCATCTTGTCGAGCTGGAACGAGGTCGAGAACTGCCAGATGAACGGTCCCCCTGACCAGACCAGGATCAGGAAAGCGCCGAGATAGATGGCGAAGCTCTGCAGCGGGGGACGCGCGTCCTTCATTGCGTCCTCCTGATCCGGCGGATGAGGTAGAGGACGAACACCAGCGCGATGACGCCTTCGGTGATGAACATCGCCGTCGAGACAGCGGAGCCGTAACCGAACTGCAGCGTCGAGAAGAGCACCTTGTAGGACAGCGTCGACAGCGTCTCGGTGGAGTCGGCCGGGCCGCCACCCGTCAGCACATAGACAAGGTCGAAGACGCGGAAGGCGTCGAGCGCGCGGAACAGGCCGGCGATCAGCAATGTCGGCATCAGCAGCGGCAGGCGGATGTACCAGAAGGTGATCCAGCCCTTGGCGCCGTCCATGCGAGCGGCTTCGATCAGCGAATTGGGAATGGTCTGCAGGCCGGTAAGCAGGAGCAGCGCCATGAACGGCGTCGTCTTCCAGACGTCGGCGATGATGATTGTGGTCATCGCCGTCTGGGGCGAACCGTACCAGTTGACGTTCTGGTCGATCAGCCCGGCATGCAGCAGGATGTAGTTGATGATGCCGTTCTGGCCGTCGAACAGCCAGCCGAACATCTTGGAGGTGACGACAGTGGGCATCGCCCACGGCACCAGCATCGCGGCGCGCACCAGGCCACGGCCCTTGAACGCCTCGCACAGGATCAGCGCCATGGCGAGCCCGATCACCGTCTCCAGCACTGTAGAAGCCAGGGTGAACCACATCGTATGCCACCACGCGTTCCAGAACTGCGCGTCGCCCCACAGCTGCACGTAATTGGCGAAGCCGGTGAAGTCCTGATCCTGCGTGATCAGCGAGGTGTTGGTCAGCGAGAGGTAGAGACCATTGACGATCGGATAGAAAGACACCGACGCCAGCGACACGAAGGCCGGCGCCAGGAGAAGCAGGGCCCACAGGGCGCCCGGAAGCGCCCTGCCGAGCCGTCGCGGCCGGCCAGCGCCTGATACTGTGGCGGCCGCGGTCATGGTCAGGCGACGATCTTGTTGATCTGGTCGGCCAGCGCGTCCATCTCGGCCTGGACGTTGCCGGAAACCAGCGCCTTGGAGATGCCGGACTGCAGCGCCAGCGTCACCTTGGCATATTGCGGCGTCTTTGGGCGCGCGGTGGCGCCGGTGAACACCTTCTCGAGGCTCGCCATGAAAGGCTGTTCCTTCTTGATCTGCGCGTCCTGGAACAGCGCCGGGCGGGTCGGCGCCAGGCCGAAGTTCAGCGCGATGCGGTGCTGCGTCTCGGTCGACGACAGCCAGGTGAGAAGTTCGATCGCCGCTTCACGCTGCTTCGAATTGGCGTTGACGCCGAGCTGGTAGCCGCCGAGGCAGGCCGAGCTCTTGCCGCCCGGGAAAGCGGGCAGCGGCGCGACGCCGACCTTGTCCACCACCTGCGAGGCCTTGGCATCCTGCGCGATCGGGTAGACATAGGACCAGTTGCGCATGAACATCGCCTTGCCGGAGGTGAAGGGCTGGCGGGACGGCTCCTCGTCCCAGGACAGGACGTCCTGCGGACTGATCTTGGTCTTGGCGATGGTGTCGTGCAGGAACTGGATCGCCTCGACCGCGCCCTTCTGGTTGATCAGCGAGGACTTGCCGTCTGGAGCCAGGATCGCGCCGTTGTTGGAGGTGATGATCTCGACGGCGTCGCAGACCAGCACTTCGGCCTGCTTGCCCTGCCAGAGATAGCCGAAATCGATGTCGCCGGCCTTCTGCGCCTCGGCGGCCAGGGTCGCCATGTCGGCCCAGTTGTCCGGCACCTTGCCGCCGTGCTTTTCCAGCACGTCCTTGCGGTAATAGAACATGCCCGAATCCATGAACCAGGGAAGGGCGGTGAGCTTGCCGCCATAGGTACAGGCATCGAGCGTTCCGGCAAAGTAGGCGCTGCGCTTGTCGGCCGGGAAATACTCGTCCAGTGGCAGCGCCCAGCCGGCGGCGGCGAAGCCGGCGATCCAGATCACGTCCTGGCTGAAGACGTCCGGCGTACCGCTGCGGCGCGCGAGCTGCTGAACCAGGCCCTGATAGACTTCGGTCGAGGAGCTCGGCGGCGGCAGTTCGATGTTCTTGACGAGGATGCGGTCCTGCGACTCGTTGAAGGCTTTGATCAGGTCGCCGAAGGTCTCCTTGCCGAAGAAGGCGGCGCTGGCGAAGCTGATTTCGGCGCGCGACGCCGCGCGTGCCTTGCGGATGCCGAGACCGGTGCCGGCGAGCGCCGCCGCGCCAAGCATGCCCGCGCCGATGAGAAACTGCCGGCGGTCCGCGACCGTCACGTGACTCACGGGCTTCGAGTCGGCGGTCGGCCGTTTTTTCATGTCAGTCATTTTCTCCTCCTGGAAGGCTGGCGGCCTCCGATGTTGCGCCAGCATTTTCACATGCTCTATAAAAATTTTACGCGCGTCAAGATTTAAAATGCTGTATAGCGAATCCCGAAATCGGTCCGGCGCCCGCGCTCCGGCCCGTCGCAAACGCTGCCGCATTGGGAGGCTGGAACGGAAATGCAAGCAAATTCAGGCAACAAGCTCGGCATCGGGGTCATCGGATGCGGCAACATCTCGATGACCTATCTGCGCAACGCGGCGCTTTTTTCCGGTGTGGAATTGCGCGCCTGCGCCGACATTTCCGCCGACATGGCCGCGCTGCGGGCGAAGGAATATGGCATCCGCGCGCTCGGCGTCGAAGCTTTGCTCGCCGACCCCGAGGTCGATCTCGTCCTCAACCTCACCATCCCTTCCGCGCATTTCGACATCACCCACTCGGCGCTTACGGCCGGCAAGCACGTCTTCACCGAGAAGCCGCTGGCCACTTCGGCCAGTGACGGCCGCCGGCTGGTCGCCGAAGCGGCAAGGCGCGGCCTGCTCCTGGGTTCGGCCCCCGATACCTTCCTCGGCGCCGCGGGGCGCCGGGCGCGCCGGCTGGTGGATGAGGGCGCCATCGGCCGCGTCGTGACCGGCACCGCCTTCATGATGGGACGCGGCATGGAGCATTGGCATCCGAACCCGCAGTTCTACTACCAGCCGGGCGGCGGTCCGGTCTTCGACATGGGTCCCTATTATCTGACGATGCTGGTCAACCTGCTCGGCCCGGTCGCACGCGTCATGGCGATGGCGACGCGCGGCCAGGACGAGCGTCTGATTACCGCTGAAGGTCCCTTCAAGAACACCTCTTTCAGGGTCGGCACGCCGACCAACATACTGTCGCTGCTCGAATTCCGCTCGGGCGCCACCGTCACCTTCGGCGCGTCCTGGGATGTGTTCAAGCATTCCAACCATCCGATCGAGTTGCACGGCACCGAGGGATCGCTGCGACTGCCCGACCCGGACACGTTCGGCGGCACGGTCTCGCTCTCCGCGCGCGGCGCCGACTGGAAGGATT
>NZ_JANINM010000122.1 GCF_024509055.1 Mesorhizobium sp.
ACCAGTGAGAGCGAGAAGCCCACCGCAGCTCCGATCGTGCCGTCGAGCGCAATTCCTACGGCACAGGCGATGACGTTGGCCGCGGCGCCGCTGACCATCGTCGTCGCGGCGGCCCATTCGTGGCCGGTCATTGTCATGAGGTTCAACTGGGGTCCGCAAACCGCGCTGCAGAGGTACCCCATGATCAGGATTCGCCCGACAGGCGCTCCGGCCGCGAAATCCTTGCCGAACCAGCCCAGGAGAGGTTCGATAACCAGCAGCAACGGCACGGCCAGCGCGAGTCCCCCGCTGAAGCTCAAAACCGCCGCTCGAGAGAACAGCCGCTGCAGGCCCTCGTGATCCTTACGGGCATGAAGATCGGCTGCTGTCGGCGAGAACATCGTGCTGACTGCGACGCTCGAAAGGCCGACCAGCAGCGCCACATTTGCACCAAGGGCGAAAACGCCGGCCTCATGGACCCGGCCGGTCCAGCCAAGAAGCATGACTCCCGTTCGACCTACAAAAACATCGAGCCCGGTGATCAGCATTGTGGGGGGGATCACCGACCACCACCATTGGCGTGCACTGTAGCTCGCCTGCGCCTTGCGCAGCCCGGCCGGCCGCAGCTTCACCGCGGTGAGGAACACAAGTCCCGCGGTAACGGCCGAACTTGTTACGACGGCCGTCATCGCGAATTGGGCGTTCAACGTCCATTCGCCCGAAAAAGCTGCGCCGCCCAGCAATATCAACAGCAATCCGTCTCGCGCCACACGCTCGGGCAAGAGCGCCGACACTACGCCTCCAAAGGCTCGAACCAGGGTCGCGCCGAGCGTATAGGCGGTGATCATCGGCACCACTGCCATGGCCAGCAGCATAGCCGCCTGGAACTCCGGGACGAGTTGCTGCGACGGAAGAAAGACGACGAGTCCAGCTCCGGCCAAGCCCGCCAGCGTCGCCGTCAACAATGACGAGCACAGTGCGAAATTGATAACGCCGCGCGCCAGGTCCAAACGTCCGGCAGCGCTGTGCGCCGGCACGAAGCGCAACAATGAAACATTGAAGCCGAGGGTCGAGAGGGTGGCGAGAACGGTGCTCCATGCCAGTGCGTATGAGTAAATTCCGTAGCTGGTCGCGCCGACCATCCGCGCAATTCCAAGTTGGGCCATGCTGGTGAGGCCCGCTCCGCCGATATAGACCAGAAGGGCGAAGATGCTTGCGTGAACAAGGCGCCGGCTGGCGTTGCGACGCGGTGGAGACATCGCGGCGATGGCGCTGCGGGTCGTCTCCTCGATTGGAATGGAAAGCGGTGAGACGTCCGTGGCCACGTCGGCTGCGCGGAGTTCGAACAGCGGCCTTTGCTGACTTCCTTTCATGCTCTGTTCGCCCGCTGTTTGCCCGCCGCCCGTCGAGTTGTCGGCCCCCGCGCGTTATTGATGGAATGAGATCCAATCCGCGACAGCCGTGCCAGGACTTCCTTTTCCACCCGACTAAGGTCCCTCGCGGCCGATTGTTGGTCGACTGGTCGAACCGACAGCGTGTTTCGGCGAGCGGCCTGGAGAACACGGCCAATCTTGTCGAAGACCGCAAAGGCATTCATGTTTCCCGCCACGTCTACTTCGAACAGCCGTTCCGCAGCCGGCTCCTGCTTCATTCTTGCCTGGAGCCGTGGTTCCACGATTTCGCCCGGTACCACCACCCGAACCACCAGATCGGCCCGCGGGGCGAAACTAAGCGCTCGCGCAATCATCGAGTCGTCGGCACCGCCGCTAAATACCGCCAGGGATCCGATGGCCTGGACGAAGCCCTGATCGAATATCGTTATGTCGGGCGATTCCTGCGCCTTCTTCCAGCAACTCGACAGACGAACGATGTATTGCCAGATACGTGCGCGCCAAATTATGCCCTTTGGCGGTATCGATTCTATCAGGTGATTGGTGGTTCTTATGCCCGTATCTCCGGCGAGCGAGGACAGAACTGCCGCAAATACGGAAATGACGGCCGCAGAAATTCTGATCGTGATCGACAATATCGCGAAGTGATCCCAGCCATCGCCCTTGTTGCGTGGCTGATAAAAGCGCGCAACCCGGGCCACATGCCCTCGCTCGCGCAAACGCTGGGCGAGCGCGTTTGCGAAGGTTGTTTTGCCGGATCCCGGTGGTCCGAAAAATTCGATGATCATGCCAATTCAATCTGGAGATCGAGTTGTCGCGGCCTTGTTCTTTGGTATCGGCTGTTGTCCTCCTCAAAGTCCTCTCAACAACAGGTCGCCGCTATCCCCGAACCGATAGCTGGCATGCTGCTTGAGATCGACCTGCGTCAGAACGCTGGAGGGAGATGCAGGCAGGTTCCACGGCAACTTCTCCTCCACGCCGATGAACTCGAGGACGCTGCGGGCGATGTTCCGCGGCGTCGCCCCCCAACGTACGGTCAACAACACCGCGTCGGCCCAGCTTGTGAGCAATCGCGCTTCCGGCCCTGCCGCTCCGGATGGACCGTTCAGGATCACGAGACTGTATTTCTCACGCAACTTGTCCACGATCTTCGTTCCGTCCACCATCGCTATGAGGTGGAGCAAGTCGCGTGAGACAGGCGGCGCGGGCATGAATCCGACCTGGATTTCCGTCATCTCCTCCACCGTCTCGGCCAAGGACCGGTTATCGATGAGGAAGTCGGCTACGGAACCATTGATTCTGGATGTGCTGAACTCGTTCCGAAATTCGCGTGTGATCCGCGTTTCCTGCTGATCGAAGTCCACCAAAAGCACCTGTTCTCCGAGGCGGGTTGCGGTCAACGCAAGGCTCCATGCCAGCAGTGTTTTGTCTTCGCCTTCGTCGCTAGGCATGATCAGAATCACGCCAGGCAGGCGCAGTCTGGCGTTGGCCAGATTCATCAAAAGCGAGCCGACGGCACATGTGTAGAGGGCCTTGTGCTGCCCGAGCAGCAAACTGCAGAGTCGCCTCGCGCTCGGCCGGGCGATTTTTGGAATGAGACCGGAGCACGTGATCCCCAACGCAGCCTCTGCTTCGGCCTGGCTGCGCAGCGTTCGATCGAAACGCCGGCGTGCGAGTAAGAGAACGGCGGTGCCAAGGCCAAATACGATCATGCCAGGCGGGAGCAGGAATATCGCAGGCTGCGTTATCGGACGTGTCGGCGGCATCGCCTGGGACAGTATGGCGACGTCGGCCTGAGGAGACTCGATGCGCTGTTCGAGATCCTGCTGGCGGCCCAGCAGATAGTTGTAACGCTGAGAGATAACTTCGGCCTTCAATTCGAGGGCGCGCAGACCTGAGAGACGGTTTGCCGCGTCGGCCGAGGCGGCCTTCAGTGCGGCCCCCTGCTGCTGAAGCGATGCGACCTGCCGCTGATAGACCTGCCGTTCGGCTTCCAGCCGAGCGACCTCACGGTCAATCTCTTCTGTTGCAGGGCCTCGACCATTCAGGTTGCTCTCGCCCGTGACAGGAGTGCCGGTGCCGGCGGAAGGACCGATCGGTGCAGCCTGCCCGATTGCCGCCGCCATGTCCGCGGCCGGCGCGTTGCTGTCGCGAAGGCTGCTGATCCTCTCCAGCCGCGTTTCGACATCGGCCAGACTCGTCTTGGCCAGGGACATCTGCCGTCCGATGTCGGCGATCTCGCGACCATTGTCGTCGACACTCCCTGGGCCGGGAGCGCCGTTGTCGAAACGGTATGCCTGTAACTGAGCGGTAGCTTGCGCCAACTCGTCCTTGGTCTCGGGCAGACGCGCGACGATCGAGGTGAGTTCCTGCTGGTCCGACGCGCGGCTCTGCTGCGTCAGCCCGTCGACATAGACAGCGGCGACGGCGTTGGCGACCTGGGCGGCCCGGACAGGATTGCGATCAGTGAAGCCGATGCTGATTATTCGGGAACGAAGTTCCTGGCCGACCCTGAGCTCATCATGCAATGCCCTTAGATCTGCCGCGTCCTTGGTTTCTGACGATGCGACCGCATCCTGTTGATCGGAAATTATCAAGGACAAAAGACCGCTCGCCCACGTACGCGCCTTCTGCGCGATCGCGCCGACGATCCTGCGTGGCGCGCTCTGTGGCGGCGCGGGCGGCTGGTCCGCATCGGCCTTGCGGAGAGCCGCCAACACGTTTCTCAAATTCCCTTCGGACGAAAGCACCGTTAGATGACCGTCGACGATCGCGGCCAGTGAGTCCTGCGACGCCGCCGCCGCTCCGGCAGGAGTGGAACTCCCAGGCAGGGCGACGATCATTTGCGTGCTGGCTTCATAGAGGGGAGGGCGCATCAACCCTATGAACCCTGCCAAGGCACCGCCCAGGACGCTCATGCCGATGACGAGCCATTTCCTTCGCCAGACAGTTATCACCATCTGCTGGAAGGGCGTTGCGCTGTCCGCCTCTTCGAGGATTGGTCGCCTCAGTTTCACACTGGCTTCGTGCGCATGTGCAGGCGCCTGCTTCGGTCTTAGAAGTTGAATTTGGTTGACCATCTCAATCATCCTGCAAAAGC
>NZ_JANINM010000123.1 GCF_024509055.1 Mesorhizobium sp.
AAGACATCCAGCCCAATGCCGGCAACGGCAAGGTCTATGTCATGCTGACCAACAACTCGAAGCGCAAGGCCGAGCAGGTCGACGCCGCCAACCCGCGCGCCAAGAACGCCTTTGGCCACATCATCGAGATCGTCGAGGACGGCGGCGATTTCACCGCGACGAAAGGCAAGTGGGAAGTGCTGTTGAAATGCGGCGATCCTTCCGTTGCCGATGTCGGCGCCACCTTCTCGACCGCCACCACGGCCAATGGCTGGTTCGGCATGCCGGACAATTGCGCCGTCGATTCGGCCGGCCGGCTCTGGGTCGCCACCGACGGCCAGGGCCCGAAGGCGACCGGTCGCACCGACGGCCTGTGGGCGGTCGACACGGAAGGCGCGGCGCGGGCGACCTCGAAATTGTTCTTCCGCGTGCCGATCGGCGCCGAGATGTGCGGCCCGCTGTTCGCGCCGGACGACCAGACCGCTTTTGTGGCGGTCCAGCATCCGGGCGACGGCGGCGAAGACTGGGAAGCGTTCGGCCGCCCGTCCTATTACGAGGACCCGTCGACCCGCTGGCCGGACTTCAAGCCGGACATGCCGGTGCGGCCGGCCGTCGTCGCCATAACGAAGCAGGGCGGCGGCAAGATCGCGGTTTGATCGGCAATGACAGACACCCGGAGGGTTCCGCACACCGGAACCCTCTCCTATTCCGCGCGCTGGATCACGGCCATGTTCATGCTGCTCCTCAAGCGGAAGCCGATCGACTCATAGAGCTTGGTCGCCGCAACGTTGCTCGCATAAGCGTGGAGATAGGGGACCTCGCCGCGTGCCGCGATCCGGCCTGCCACGAACAGCGACAGCAGCCTGCCGAGGCCCGCGCCGCGAAAATCCGGATGCGAGCACACGCCGCTGAGCTCCGTGAAGCCGGGCTGCTTCATGCGCTCGCCGGCCATCGCCGCCAACCTGCCGCCGATCTTCACGCCCCAGAACTCGCCGAGGCTCAACGCTTCAAGCGTGAACGGGCCGGGCTTGGTGAGCGACGCCAAGGCGAGCATCTCGCCTGCATCGTCTTGCGTCAGCCGATGCACCCGCTCGTCCGACACAGCCTGCATCGGCTGCCCGGCAATCATCTGCACCAAGGTGGCTGTCGACATCGCGAGAACGCCGGCCGGCAAGCTGATTTCATCCGCCTGGACGATGACGGCGCTCTCAAGCGGCGGGAGAAGCCTGCCGAGCGCCCGCAGGCTCTCCTCGTCGTCCGAGGCCGTGGCGGCGAAGGGAACGATCGACGGCCGGTATCGGCGGGCGAGGTCGCCGCCTTCGGCGAAAGCTTCATGACGCGTCGCAAGCGCGCTCCAGACAGGGCGGTCGAGGACATGCTTCATCATGCGACAACCTTCTCCGCACGACGGTCGAGCGGAGCAGCGTCGAGGCGATCCTCGATGACTCCGAGCTGACCGAGCAGCGGCCCGGACAAGTCCCCGCAAAGTTCGGCGACGGCATTCTCGATACGCGGCCAGACGTCACGCTTCGCGACCTCGATCAGATGTTGCCCGCTTGCCGTTAGGGAAACGATCCTGCGCCGCTGATCATCGTTGGACGGTTTGACTTCGACCAGGCCCAGTTCGGCAAGAAGCGAGGCGCTCCGCGTCACGCCCGGCTGGGCTACGCCGAGCGACTGCGCCAGCTCGCCGACCGGCAGCGGGCCGAGCCTGTCGAGCGCGGCGAGCAAAGGATACTGGCTCGACTGGATCCGCACATCCAGGCGATCGAGCACGCGTTGCGTGTCCGCCTGCAATTGCTCGCCAATCCGCTTCAGCCTGCTGCCGAGGCACAGGAAGCCAAGGGATCGAAGGATGTCTTCCATGCAAGGTGCACTCCGAATATCATAACTTGATATATAACAATGCATGGAAAATCAAGCACGAGACATTTCCCCTTCATTCCCGGCGGATTGCATCCTATATGGCGCTGGCGCGACACGACCCGATAACCGTCGCGCCACGGCCACTGTCACGAGGGGTCTCCATCAATCGGCGCGCGGAGCTTATGCCCTCATTGCGGGTCTACATAGACAAGGTTCTCGACGCCGCCGCGCCCAGCGTCCCGCGGCGCGAGTTCACGCATCTTGAGCGCCTGGCGCTGGTTCGGCGGCATGGCGACTTCTCGCTCGCCTACTCCACCGCCGTGCAGCACAACCTGTCCTACTTCAGCGACGGCGACGGCTACATCGCCTTTCGCACCAAGATGAAGCATCACTTTGCCCTCGGCGATCCGTTGGTCGATCCGCCGGACCGGCCAGACTACATCAAGCGCTTCGTCGAGGCCGCCCGCAGCCCCTGGTTCGTGCAGATCGGCGCCGCCACGGCAAATGTGCTGGCCGGGCTCGGCTATCAGGTCAACCGGTTGGGCGTGGACACCAGGCTGCAGCTGCCGGCGCATGATTTCTCCGGCAAGCGCAACGAGACGGTACGCTATTCCGAGCGCTGGCTGACGAAGAAGGGCTTCACCTTCACCGAGGACACACGCAATCTCTTTCTCGACGAGGTTGGGCGGCTTTCCGAGAACTGGCGTGGCGAGCGCATCGTGAAACGTTGGGAAATGGGCTTCCTCAATCGCCCCTTCGCCGATCATCTCGGCCTGGACATGCGCCGCTTCGTCTTGCACGGCCCTGAGGGCGAACTGGTCGCCATCCTCGATTTCGACCCTCTGTTCAGTGGCGGCAAGGTCATCGGCTACACCACCGCCTTCAAGCGCAAGCAGGTCGACGCCACGCCGCATGCCGAGATCGGCCTGACCAAATTCGCCGTCGACCGCTTTCGCGAGGAGGGCATTTCGGTCGTCACGCTCGGCCTGTCGCCGCTTGTCGATATCGAGCCCAGCGGCTTCCCGGAGTCGAATTTCTGGCGCGGCACTTTCCAGCGCGCCTACCAATCGCCCTGGGTCAACCGCTCGCGCTTTAACCTGCAGGGCCAGGCCGCCTTCAAACGCCGCTTCCACGGCGCGGAGGAGCCGACCTACATCGCCTTCCGCAAAGGGACGCTTGTCGAGATGCTGGGGCTGCTGCGGCTGATCAAGGCGATTTAGAAACATCGCGAACCCTGGCGATTGGCCGGAGCCTCGCGGCGTCGTCATCCCTGGGCGGAGCAGCCGCGAAGCGGCGTCGCGGAGACCCTGGGATCCATGCCGTGACCTTGCGCGTAGAATAAAGGCGAAGCAAGACAGAGCTCGTTCGGCACCGCTGAAGCGTTCGAAGGTAACGGCATGGATCCTATGGTCTGCGCCGCGTCGCTTCGCTCCTTGCTCCGCCATAGGATGACGACATGAGCGCTCCAGCTAATCACGAAGGCTGGCCGTCACCCCAGCGCGCCAACGACCGTTCAGTTCCTCAACCGATACCCGGTCCGGAAGATCCAGGCGACGATCGCGATGCAGACGGCCAGGAACACCAGCGTCATGCCGAGGCTGACGCCGACCGAGACATCCGCCTTGCCGTAAAAGCTCCAGCGAAACCCGCTGATCAGGTAGACGACCGGGTTGAACAGCGTGATCGTCTTCCAGATGCCGGGCAGCATGTGGATCGAGTAGAAGCTGCCGCCAAGGAAGGTAAGCGGGGTGACGATCAGAAGCGGCACCAGCTGCAGCTGCTCGAAGGTCTTGGCCCAGATGCCGATGATGAAGCCGAACAGGCTGAAGGTCACCGCCGTCAGCACCAGGAAGGCGACCATCCAGAACGGGTGCTCGATCCGCAGCGGCACGAACAGCGCCGCCGTCGCCAGGATGATCAGGCCGAGCAGGATCGACTTGGTCGCGGCGCCGCCGACATAGGCGACGATGATCTCGAGATAGGATACGGGCGCCGACAGGAGCTCGTAGATCGAGCCGACGAATTTAGGGAAATAGATGGCGAAGGACGCATTCGAGATGGACTGCGTCAGCAGCGACAGCATCATCAGGCCTGGCACGATGAAGGCGCCGTAGCTGATGCCGTCGATCTCGTTGATGCGCGAGCCGATGGCCGAGCCGAAGACGACGAAATAGAGCGATGTCGAAATCACCGGCGAGATGATGCTCTGCAGCACAGTGCGGAACGCACGCGCCATCTCGACCCGGTAGATTGCCCATACTGCACGAAAATTAGGGGCCGCGCGCAGGTTCATGGCTCTTGCCTCAGGAGATTGACGAAGATCTCTTCGAGCGAGCTGTTCTTGGTGTCGAGGTCGCGGAACTGGATTCCGGCCCCCTCGAGATCGCGGATCAGCGAGGCGACGCCCGGACGGTCACTCTGGTTGTCATAGGTGTAGGTGAGCTGATTGCCGTCGCCCGACAGTTCCAGCGCGTAGCGCGACAGGCCATCCGGCAAGGCCTTGAGCGGCGCGCGCAACTCCATGGTCATCTGCTTGCGGCCGAGCTTGCGCATCAGCTCGGCCTTGTCCTCGACCAGGATGATCTCGCCCTTGTTGATGAC
>NZ_JANINM010000124.1:0-4222 GCF_024509055.1 Mesorhizobium sp.
CCCCCCTCGTGGGGGAGATGCCCGGCAGGGCAGAGGGGGGCGCTGTCCCGCCGGCCTATCGGCGGCTGGTTCTGCGGCGCCGCCAACGCTTCGTCATCCTCGGGCTTGACCCGAGGATCCATGCCGTGACGGTCGCCGAAAGATGCGGCCAATCAGAATTCCGCACCCGTTGCAACGCTCACAGGTCACGGCATGGATCCCAGGGTCTGCGCGCGTCGCTTCGCTCCCTGCTCCGCCCTAGGATGACGACCTCGTGTCAATCGCCAGCATCGAACGGAGTCCAGTGCAACTCATTCACACACGAAACCGTTATGGCGGCGCATAATCGAGGGGTGCATGCTATTGTCCATCATGCTCAGCAGACGCCGGTCGCTGTCGGTATCACTCGCGCTCGCGGCCGCCGTGCTCGCCTTGATGCCGGCCGTGGCCGGGGCAGCGCAAAAATCCGGCATGTCGAGCGAAGGCATTTTCGTCGCCGAGCTCATCCTGCTGCTCGTCGTCGGCCGCGGCATCGGCGAGTTGCTGGAGCGCCTCGGCCAGCCGGCGGTGATGGGCCAGCTGATTGGCGGCATCCTGCTGGGCCCTTCGCTGCTCGGCTGGGTGTGGCCGGCGGCCGAGCGCGTGATCTTTGTCGACGACGCCTCGCAGAAGTCGATGATCAACGCGGTGGCGCAGCTGGGCATATTGATGCTCCTGCTGCTCACCGGCATGGAGACGGACCTTCGGCTGGTGCGCCGCGTCGGCCGCGCCTGCTTTTCCATCTCGGTCACCGGCGTCGCGGTGCCGTTCGTGCTCGGCTTCGTGGCGGCGCAGTTCATGCCGGCCTCGCTGCTGCCCTCCGGCGGCGAGCGTGTAGTCGCCGGCCTCTTCCTCGGCACGGCGCTGTCGATCTCCTCGGTCAAGATCGTCGCCATGGTGGTGCGCGAGATGAACTTCATGCGCCGCGACCTCGGCCAGATCATCGTCTCCTCGGCCATCATCGAGGACACGATCGGCTGGGTCATCATCGCCATCACCATCGGCATCGCCACCAAGGGGCGCATCGAGCTCGGCAGCCTTGCCTTCACCATCCTGGGCGTCGCCGCCTTCATGGTCTTCTCCTTCACGCTCGGCCGCCGCATGGTCTTCGACGCCATCCGCTGGACCAACGACACCTTCCACAGCGAATATGCGGTGATCACCGTCATCCTCGCCATCATGGGTGTGATGGCGCTGATCACCGACCTGATCGGCGTGCATACCGTGCTCGGCGCCTTCGTCGCCGGCATATTGGTGGGTGAATCGCCGATCCTGTCGCGCCACATCGAAGGGCAGCTGCGCGGCGTCATCACGGCGTTGTTCATGCCGGTGTTCTTCGGCGTCGCCGGCCTCTCGGCCGACCTCACGGTGCTCGTCGACCCGCAGCTCGCGCTGTTCACCGTGGCGCTGGTGGTCATCGCCTCGATCGGCAAGTTCGGCGGCGCCTTCATCGGCGCGCAGATGGCCGGCATGGGGCGCAGCGAGGCCATCGCCGTCGGCTGCGGCATGAATGCGCGCGGCTCCACCGAGGTGATCGTCGCCTCGATCGGCCTGTCGATCGGCGTGCTCTCGCACAACCTCTTCACCATGATCGTCACCATGGCCGTCATCACCACCCTGGCGATGCCGCCGACGCTGCGCTGGGCGCTGGGACGGCTGCCGATGGGCGAGGTCGAGAAGAAGCGGCTGGAGCGCGAGGAGATCGACCAGCGCGGCTTCATCGCCAATCTGGAGCGGCTGCTGGTGGTGGTCGACGACGGCGTCGTCGGCCGCTTCGCCGCCTATCTTGCCGGCGTCATCGGCGCCGGCAAGCCGACGACGGTGCTGCACTCGAGCGGCGAGAGCGACGCCGACGCCGCCGATGCCGCGCATATAGAGGAGATCGAGAAGGGCGCGGAGGAGGGCCGCGAGGCGGCCAAGGAGGCGAACGAGGTGCCCGTCCGCGAGGCGCCGCTCACCCGCCGCCGGCACGACTTTCCACTCTCGGCCGAGGCGGTGGCGAAGGAGGCGCGCAAGGGCTACGGCATGCTGCTCGTCGGCCTCGGCCGCGCGGTGACATCGAAGGGCGGCTTTTCGCATCGCCTCAACGAGGTCACCGGCGCCTTCGACGGCCCGCTCTGCCTGGTGCTGAAGCCGGCGACCGCCGGCCGCCACATGCCGAGGCTCGGCCCGGGAGCGGGCAAGATCCTGGTGCCGGTCAACGGCACCTCGGTGGCGCGCCGTGGCGCCGAACTGGCGCTTGCCATTGCCGCCGTCACCGGCGCGTCGGTCAAGATGCTCTATGTCGCGCGCGCCGGCCGCGAGGAGCCGCGCGACACCGTCTCGCACCGCCGCCGGGAAGCCGTGCTGAAGGACATCGTCGCGCTCGCCGACCGCTACGGCGTCGAGATCGAGACCGCCATCCGCAGCAAGGCCGCCGCCGCCGATGCCATCGCCCGCCAGGCCGGCAGGAGCGTGGCGCTGATCGTCATGGGCGTCGCGCGCCGGCCGGGCGAGGAGCTGATCTTCGGCGAGACGACCAGCGGCGTGCTGCGCCGCTGCCCGTGCCCTGTGGTGCTGATCTCCGACGAGCGGGTGCGCCGCGACGAAAGCGACCGCGAGGCGGTGCGCTCGGGGACGGGCACGGGGTAGGTGGTGAGCCAATCTCCCCCACAAGGGGGGAGATCGACAGTCCTCACGCCATCTGCAGCCGCTGCCGGCTTGGCTGCGGCGGGAAGGCGATGGCGATGCCGGCGGCGCCCAGGCCGATCAGCGCCGAGCCGATGAACAGCCACGAATAGCTGGCATAGGCGTCGTAGATCATGCCGCCGGCCAGGGGCCCGAACGACATGCCGAGGCTGGAGAGCATGGTCGCGGCGCCGAGCACGGTGCCGATGATGCGGCCGCCGAAATATTCGCGCGCCAGCACCGCGTAGAGCGGCATCACGCCGCCATAGGTGGCGCCGAAGATGATGGCGAGCACGTAGAAATGCTCGAGCCGGCCGGCCGCCAGATAGGCCGCGATCACCAGGCCCTGGATGGCGAGGCCGGCGATCAGCACCGGCTTGACGCCCAGCCTGTCGGCGAGCACGCCATAGAGCACGCGCCCACCGAGGCCGGCGAGCCCCTCGACGCTGTAGATCGAGACGGCGGCCATCGGCGCCACGCCGCAGGCCATGGCATAGCTCACCATGTGGAAGATCGGCCCGGAATGCGCCGCGCAGCAGGCGAAGAAGGTGAGGCCGAGCACCAGGAACTGCGGCGAGCGCAGCGCCTGGGCCACGCTCATGCCGGGATCGTCGGCGCCGCGCGAGGGGGCGCTGCCGTCGGCCGTGGCGATCGCCGCCGGCGGCTGGCGCACCAAAAGCACGGCCGGGACGAGCAGCACCCAGGACATCACGCCGATGTCGAACATGGCGGTGCGCCAGTCATAGGCCGAGATCAGCCAGCGGGCGAAGGGCGAGATCGTCATCGGCGCCACGCCCATGCCGGCCGAAACCAGCGACACGGCAAGGCTGCGCTGCGTGTCGAACCAGGCGGTGGTGAGTGCGATCATCGGCGCGAAGAAGGTGCTGGCCGCCAGCCCCACGATCACGCCGTAGCTGAGCTGGAAGGTCAGCAACGAGCCGGCGCGGCTCGCCACCACCAACGCCAGGCCGAGCAGTGCTGCGCCGGCCAGCACGACCGGCCGCGCGCCGACCCGGTCATAGATCGAGCCCCAGGCGAAGCCGCCCAGCCCCATCACCAGGAAATTCAGCGTCATGGCGCTGGAAATGCCGGCGCGCGACCAGCCGGTGTCGAGCGCCATCGGCTCGAGGAAGATCGCCAGCGAGAACATGGCGCCGAGCGCCACACAGGTCATCAGCGCGCCCGCCGCGACGATGACCCAACGATAGGAATGGTTCATGGTTTTCTCCCATGCCGTAAGGCATCCTGTTTGATGCGGCACGGTTTTTCCAGTCTCGCCGCGCCGCTTGCGTCCGGAGGACGCCGGCGCCGAAGGCGATCCTACAAATCCGGTTGCATTTTTTATCTGGTTTTTTCGAGGGGTGCGCTGTCCTGCCAGGTTGGCGCGAGGCACCCCCCTCTGTCCTGCCGGACATCTCCCCCTCAAGGGGGGAGATTAGATGTCTCGATGCCGGCGCTCCTTCTGCAACGCCGGAAATTGGCGAAAGCCAATGCGCTAGTCGATCTCCCCCCTTGAGGGGGAGATGTCCGGCAGGAC
>NZ_JANINM010000124.1:4263-4445 GCF_024509055.1 Mesorhizobium sp.
TCAACCAGGAGGCACACCCATGGAACTCTATCGCGGCAGGCTCATCGACCACCTTCATCTGGTGGTGCGGGACATCAAGGCGAGCCGCCGTTTCTATGAGGCGGTGCTCGATGTGCTCGGCATCCTGATCGGCGGCGAGGGCGAGGATTACTTCTGGGCGGACGAGCTGTTCGTCTCCGGCC
>NZ_JANINM010000125.1 GCF_024509055.1 Mesorhizobium sp.
AGAGCGCGTCGGTGTCTGTTTCGCCGGTGCGGATGCGCACGGCCTGATCGATGCCGAAGACGAAGATCTTGCCGTCGCCGATCTGGCCGGTCTTGGCGGCCGCGGTGATGGCTTCGACGGCCTTGTCGACCATGTCGGCGCCGACAGCGACCTCGATCTTGATCTTGGGCAGGAAGCTGACCGCGTATTCCGCGCCGCGATAGATTTCCGTATGCCCCTTCTGACGCCCGTAGCCTTTGACTTCGGTGACGGTCAGGCCCTGGATGCCGACGGCGGTGAGCGCTTCGCGCACCTCGTCGAGCTTGAACGGCTTGATGATTGCCATCACGATTTTCATAAGGTTTCACCCTTTGCTGTTGCGGTCCCCCGCGTTTGCACGACTGCACCGATCCCGTGGGAGCCGGAGAGTGCCCGACAGGATTCAAGCTCCGTGCCAATTGCCGAAGCGAGGCGTTAACCTGTTGTAAACAAAGGCGATGAGCTGACCCCGGCCGCGCTTCGTTCTGATTGGCGGCGACTCAATTGATCAAAAAATAGGCAGAATCTCGGGATTGCCTATTCTGCAAGCTATTGGCGTCATTGAAGGCAGCAGCACTGGTTCGCCGCAAAAAAGCCGCGCCAAACCGGCGCAAGCCGATTTTCCTTGCACGCCGCCGGACGGGCAGCGCAACGCGGGGATAGTCGGCTCAGCGCTTCAGCCGGATAAGGCCTTCCTGGGCCACCGAGGCGATCAGGGTTCCGTCGCGGGCGAACAGCGAACCGCGCGTGAAGCCGCGCGAGCCCTGCGTGGATGGACTGTCTTGCGTGTAGAGGATCCAGTCGTCCAGCGAATGGCTGCGGTGGAACCACATTGCATGGTCGAGGCTGGCCGCCTGGATGTCGCGGTCGAAGATGGCGCGGCCATGCGCGAAGGTCGAGGTGTCGAGCAGCGTCATGTCCGAGAGATAGGCGAGAACCGCTGCCTGCGTGGCGCGGTCCTGCGGCACCGGGCCGGTGGTGCGGATCCAGATGTTCTGTTCCGGCTCCAGCTTCTCACGGCTGGTATAGTGCTTCAGCATCACCGGCTTCATCTCGATCGGTCGGTCGCGCTCCCAGTAGCGCTTGATGCCTTCCGGCACCGCGTCGCCATATTTACCGATCAACTCGCGCTGCGACAGAAGCGTATCGGGCGCAGGCACGTCGCGCGGCATCGGCATCTGGTGCTCGAGCCCCACCTCGTCCTGCTGGAACGATGCTTCGAGCGAGAAGATCGCCTGTCCGTGCTGGATCGCCACCACCCGGCGCGTGGTGAAGGAGCCGCCGTCGCGGATGCGGTCGACCTCGTAGACGATCGGCACCTTGGTATCGCCGGGCCGCATGAAGTAGCCGTGCAGCGAATGCGCGTGCCGCTCGGGCTCGACCGTGCGTTGCGCGGCGACCAGCGCCTGGGCGATCGTCTGGCCGCCGAACACGCGCTGCCAGTCGACCTTGGGGCTGCGACCACGATACAGATTGTGTTCGAGCTGCTCGAGGTCGAGAATGCTGAGGAGCTCGTCCATGGCCGCCGTCATGTTCCACGTCCTTCAAAGATGTGCCATGGCGGGTTTCGGACAGGAGAGGCAAGCAGTCAAGCTGCTATGGCTATCGGTGGGCTGGAGCCGCGAAAGGAAAATCTCATGATCGACCGCAAGCCCGATAGAAACGGGGCGAATGGAGCGGACGAAGCTTCGCTGGACGTGCTGGTGGCGGGCGCGGGCTATGTCGGCCTTACCGCGGCGGTGTCGCTGAAAGTGGCGCGGCCGAACCTTGCGGTCGCCGTCGTCGATGCGGCGCCCGCCGGCGTCTGGCAGCGCGACGGCCGTGCCTCGGCAATCGCCGCCGCCGCTTGCCGCATGCTGGAGCAGCTCGGCGTCTGGGAAGAGATTGCGCCGGAAGCGCAGGCGATCACCGAGATGATCATCACCGATTCGCGCGCCGCCGATCCGGTGCGACCCGTGTTCCTGACCTTCGACGGCGAGGTCGCGCCCGGCGAGCCCTTCGCCTATATGGTCGCCAACCGGGACATGAACGGTGCTTTGCGCCGGCGTGCCGAAAAGCTCGGGATCGACATAATCGAGGGCATGGCTGTCAGTGGCTTCGACAGCAATGGCACTGGGGTCACCGTTCATCTGGCCGACGGCGCGACGCTGAAGGCGCGGCTGCTGGTCGCCGCCGACGGCGTGAACTCGAAGCTGCGCGACATGGCGGGCATCAAGACGGTCAAATGGGAATACGGCCAGTCCGGCATCGTCTGCACGGTGGCGCATGAGCGCCCGCACAACGGCCGCGCCGAGGAACATTTCCTCCCCGCGGGTCCCTTCGCCACGCTGCCGCTCAAGCCCGACAAGGACGGGACCAACCGCTCCTCGATCGTCTGGGTCGAGCGCAACGAGGACGCCCGCAAACTGGTGGAGGGCGACGAGTTCGTCTTCGAGCATGAGTTGGAACAGCGCTTCGGGCTGAAGCTCGGCGAGATCCGCGTCACTGATGCGCCGCGCGCCTGGCCGCTGGGCCTGACGCTCGCCCGCGCCTTCGTCGCGCCGCGCATAGCGCTCGCGGGTGACGCCGCTCACGGCATCCATCCCATCGCCGGCCAGGGCCTCAATCTCGGCTTCAAGGATGTCGCCGCGCTTGCCGAGGTGATCGTCGAGGCCGACCGGCTCGGCCAGGACATCGGCGCGCTCGACGTGCTTGAGCGTTACCAGCAATGGCGCCGTTTCGACACGCTGCAGATGGGCGTCACCACCGACGTGCTCAACCGGCTGTTTTCCAACGACATCGGCCCGCTTCGCGCCGTGCGCGACATCGGCCTCGGCCTCGTCGAGCGCATGCCGAAACTCAAGGATTTCTTCATCCGCCAGGCCTCGGGCCTGTCCGGCGACACGCCGCGGTTGCTCAAGGGCGAAGCGATCTGAACATCGCTTCGCTCAATGCACCTCGAAACCCAGCTTCTGTCGCAGCCTGAGCATCCGCTGGTCGGCTACCTTTAGGCTCTGCTCGCCGCCCCGCGCCACGCGGTTCAGCATCTGCAGCAGGTCCTCCCTCTCGTTCAGGTCGAGGCGTTCGCGCAGGAACGGCGCCAGCTTGTCGATGACGATCGTGGTGTCTTCGACCTGCGAGGCGGCCCATTTGGCGTAGACGACGGCCTCGTCGGTCTTCTTCGGGCTGTCCACGATCTCCGAGATCACGTCGCGGAGGGCGGTTTCGCGTTGCGGCAGGATCGGGCCCTGTTCCGAAACGATCGCCGTGATCAACGTCGCGGCCGCCACGACCGGATCGTCGATTGCGGTCAGCGGCGACAGCGCGGCCTGCTTGCGCAGTTTCTTGCGGCGCATGTTGCCTTGCACGCGGCCGACAGCATCCGCGACCTCGCGCGCCGCTTCGCCCATGTATTTCAGCCGATACCACCAGATGGCTGCCGCGCCGAGCAGGCCAAATATAGCAATCAGGAAAGGCATGCAGAGTTCCCCCGAATATCCCGGCAACCATAGGAGAAGCACAGCATCGCTTCAACACGCGACAGTCGCGACAGATGAACAAAGGCTGAAGATGCTGCCGCAACCATACGTCGGTGTCATGACTCCGGTATGTCGTAGATCGCCCTGACTTCTATGGTACCCAGTTCGGCGAGCGGAATGCCCTCGGCGATTGCCAACGCCTCGTCGAGATCGGCGGCCTCGACCATCACGAAACCCAAGAGCTGCTCCTTGGTCTCCGCGAACGGCCCGTCGGTGACGAGCCGCTTGCCCTGGCGGCGACGCAGCGATTTCGACGTTCTTACCGGCTGCAGCGCCTGGGCCACGATCAGCTTACCCTGTCGGTCGAGCTCCCTGGTATATTCGAGCGAGTCGGCGTTGAGCCTGGCTCCCTGCTCCGGGGTCAGCGTGAAGAGGTCGTTTTCTTCGCCATAGACCAGCAGCACATATTTCATTTCGAGCTCCCTTCCGTTGATGAACCATAAAAGGCGCCGACGATCCTGTCAGGCTTGCCTTCGGTCGCCGCCACATGGTCGAGGAAACCAGCGACGATCCCGATGATCGTTGCCGCCATCAGCAGCCGCCCGAAGCCGGCCGCCGGCGGATTCGACCAAAAATCCTCGGGTCGCCGCGCCTTTCGGCCCGGATTCCAGATTGTCAAAAGCAGACTGTCCATGCTGAACCTCCTCGGCCGCGAGAATATGCGGCCCGCGCAAAGGACGGCCCAGGCGGTGGAAAGTCGACATTCTTGCACGCGCTCTTTTTTGAAGATTTCGCCGGCGCCGCCTGCGACGGCGAGTCTGCATCATCGGCATGGTCTTCCGGCGCGCTCGCGCTATAGTTCGGGAGAACGCCGGCGCCCGCCGGCGCAAACCCCGACAGGACCAGGAGGACTTCATGGACCGCACCGCAAACGCCGTCTGGAAAGGCAATCTGACGG
>NZ_JANINM010000126.1 GCF_024509055.1 Mesorhizobium sp.
ACATCTGCCGTATCACCGCGAGATCGTGGCTGATGAACAGCATCGACAGCCCGGCGAGGTCGCGCAGATCTTTCAGGAGGTTCAGGATCTGCGCCTGCACCGATACGTCAAGAGCGGATGTGGGCTCGTCGCAGATAAGCAGCGATGGTCGCGGCCCGAGCGATCTGGCAATCGCGATGCGCTGGCGTTGGCCGCCCGAGAAGGCATGGGCGAACCGCGCACCGGCTTCGGAAGGCAGGCCTACCGCCTCGAGCAGCGTCTCGGCGTCCAGCCGCGCCTCGGCGGCGTTGGAGGCGAGCTTGTAGAACAGGATCGGCTCGGCGATGGCCGCATTGATCCGCAGCCTTGGATTGAGCGCGGAATAGGGATCCTGAAACACCATCTGCAGCGATTTGCGAACCGATTTCTCGCGGCGTGCCGCAAGGGCCGTGCCTTGAAAATCGATCGTCCCCGAAGTTTGTTTGACGAGGCCGGCGATTGTGTTGGCGACCGTCGTCTTGCCGCATCCGGACTCGCCCACAAGCCCAAAAATCTCACCGCGCCGAACTTCGAAGGATACGTTCTTCACGGCCTTGAAAATCGATGCCTTGCCACCCGGAATGAGGGAGCGATGGCCATATTCCACGCACAGGTCGCGCACCGTGAGCGCGGCTTCGCCTGCCCTGCTCGCAATGGTGCTGGTATTCTTGGCGCGGACGGATTCGCGTGCATCCAAAGTGGCCTTGGTCGCCTCGCTCGGGATGGGCAAGCGCTCGAGGCGCGTATCGATCGGCGGAACGGCGGCGATCAGCGTGCGCGCATACGCCGCCTTCGGCGCGGTCAGCACATCGCGCGCCGACCCGGTTTCGACCAGGCGACCGTTCTGCATGATCGTCACGCGATCGGCGATTTCGGCCACCACGCCCATATTGTGCGTTACCAGCAGGACACCGACGCGCCGCTCGTCGGCAAGGTCGCGGATAAGCTTGAGGATCTGCGCCTGGACGGAGACATCGAGCGCCGTCGTCGGCTCGTCCGCGACGATCAGCTTGGGACCGCAGGCGAGCGCGGTGGCGATGACGACCCTCTGGCGCTGTCCGCCCGACAATTGGTGCGGGTAGCTGCCGAGCCGGCGCTCCGGTTCCGGGATGCCGACGGCCTTCATCAGTTCGAGCGCGCGGGCGCGAGCCTCGCGACGTCCGATCTTGAGATGCGCCAGCATGCCCTCGCAGAGTTGGCTCTCCACAGTGAAGAGCGGGTTGAGGCTCGTCATCGGATCCTGGAAGATCGCGCCCACGTCGCGGCCGGGAACGATGCCGTCGGCTCGCCCGGTACGGATGTCGATCGCCTTGCCCGCGATGGTGATGGAGCCGGACGCGATCCTGCCAGGCGCCTGCAACAGACCCATCAGCGCATTGCCGACGGTGGTCTTGCCCGCGCCCGACTCGCCGACCAGAGCGTGGATCTCACCCGGTTCGATCGTGAGGTCGACATTGTCGACGGCGGTGAGCAGCCGACCGTTGGCGAGCGGATACTCGACCCGCAAGTTCCTGATCTCGAGTACCGGCTGTGTTGCGTTCTTCATCAGTTCGCCATCAGCTTGGGGTTGAAACGATCGCGCAAATAGTCGCCGACCACGTTGACGGCCAGGACCAGGATGACCAGCACGCTGGCAGGCATGACGGCGATCCACCACAGGCCGGAGAACAGGAACTCGTTGCCTATGCGGATCAGCGTGCCGAGCGAGGGATAGGTGGCGGGCATGCCTGCCCCCAGGAACGAAAGGGTCGCCTCGGTCAGGATCGCGCCGGCGAGATTGATGGTTGCAATGACCATCACCGAGCTCATCACATTGGGCAGGATGTGGCGTAGCATGATGCGGCCCGACGGCAGTCCGATGACCTTTGCGGCGCGCACATAGTCGCGGGAAATCTCCACCATGCTGGATGCCCGCACGGTGCGGGCATATTGCACCCATTCATTGGCGGCGATAGCGGCGATCAGGATGACTGGGGCCCATGTCGAGACTGTTTCAGATCCTAGCTGCGCGCGGGCTATCCCGCTGATCAGAAGCGCGACGAGTATCGTCGGGAAACTGACCAAGACATCGGCGATGCGCATCACGATGCTGTCGACGATGCCGCCGAAATAGCCGGCTACGGATCCCAAGGCGACGCCGATCATGGCGGCCAGCAGCACGGCGCCAGCTCCGATCAGGATGGAGATGCGCAGCCCGAACAGGATGACCGAGACCAGATCACGTCCCTGATTGTCGGTGCCCAGCAGGAAGCGCGGGTCGCCGCCGTCCATGAAGACCGGCGGTATCTCCATATCGACCAGCGAATAGGAGGAGACGTTCCTCGGATCGATGGGCGCGATCAGCGGCGTGAAGATCGCGAGGAGGAGGATGGCGACCAGGATGGTGCCGGCGATGATCACCGAGACGGGTGGAAGCTGAATGCGGCGAAGGGAGCGCGAGGTCATTGTTTCGTCCTCAGCCGGGGATCGACGAAGGTGTAGAGGACGTCGACGACCATGTTGATCACCACGAACATGATGCCGACGAACAGGAGATATGCCGCCAGCACCGGGATATCCGGAAAGCCGACCGCATTGGTGAAGAGCAGCCCCATGCCCGGCCACTGGAAGACGGTTTCCGTGACGATGGCGAAGGCGATGAGCTGGCCGATCTGCAGGCCGGTGACGGTGATGACCGGCATCAACGTGTTGCGAAGGGCGAGCCGGCCATAGATGTGGCGACGCGGCAGGCCGCGCGCGAAGGCGAAGCGGATGTAGTCCGAGGACAGCACGTCGATCATTTCCGAGCGCACGAGGCGCATGATGAGCGTGAGCTGGAACAGGGCAAGCGTTATCGACGGCAGGATCATCGACTTCAGCCCCGAGACCGTCAGGAAGCCCGTTTTCCAGAAACCCAGATCGATCACGTCGCCCCGTCCGGACGAGGGCAGCCAACGAAGATCGACCGCGAAGACCAGGATCAGCAGCAGCCCGGTGACGAAAGTGGGCATCGAGACGCCGACAAGGGTGACCGACTGGATAAGCCGAGACAGGACGCCGTTGGGCTTGAGGGCGGAAACGATGCCGAGAGGGATGCCGAGGACGAGCGCGAGCACCGTCGCGACGATGACGAGCTCCAGCGTCGCGGGAAGACGGGCCAGCAGGAGCTCGGTCACGGGCTGCTGATAGCGCAGGCTCGTTCCGAGGTTTCCGTGAAGAACGCGCCAGACAAACTCCCCGAACTGGACGGCCAGCGATTTGTCGAGCCCCAGCGCGACGCGCAGCGCATCCTTCTCGGTCTGGCTCGCACCTTCGCGCACCATCATCGATACGGGGTCGCCGACGAAGCGGAACATAACGAAGGCGACTGCCGTTACGGCGATCATCACCAGGATCGCCTGGAGCAATCTCGCCAACAGAATCTTGATCATCAGAATGGGCTTCCTACGGAGCCAGAGCCAGCGCCTTGTGCCGGCATCACCCACTGCAATGCTGTATTGGCCGATGGCCGGCGCGACGATCGATTGCCGTCGCGCCGTCCGGAGTTGGCAGCGCCGCGCACCGCGCGGCGCTGCCAGAGCTCACTTCATGTTGGCGAACCAGGGTCGCACGTATTCGTCGGCGAACTGCGGCATGTCCAGCTTGTCCGACATCGCCCAGGCGACCGGCTGCTGATGCAGCGGCAGGTAAAGAACCTGGTCGTGCGCGATCTTGAAGGCTTCCTTCAGCTGGCTCACGCGCTTGCCCTCATCGAGCTCCGTGGCCGCGGCATGGGCCAGTTCATCGATCTTTGCGTTCGAGAGGCCATTCGAATTGCTGCCGCCGTAGGAGCCGTCATTGGTGGCAAGCAGGGACTGCAGCACGCTGAACCCGTCCATCGGAGGCAGCGAGGCCCAGCCGAACATGAACATGTCGAATGCTCCCTGGTCAGAGCGCGGGAAGAAGGTGGTCTTGCTTTCGACGCTCGCGTTGGCCTCGACCCCGATCTTGGCCCACATCGAAGCCAGGGCGAGACAGATCTGCTCGTCGGCGATGTAACGATCGTTGGTGCAGTTCAGGTTCATCTTGAACCCGTTCGGGTAGCCTGCCTCGGCCAGCAGGGCCTTGGCCTTCGCGGGATCGTAAGCCGGCGGCACATCGACACTCTTGTCGTAGCCCGTGACCGGAGGCGCGACCAGCGTGCCCGTCACACGGGACTTGCCGCGCATCAGCCGCTTCTGGATCGTCTGGAGATCGACCGCGTCCCAGAGCGCCTGGCGGACCCTGGCATCGAGGAGCGGATTGGGCTTGCCGGGCATCGCATGCAACTCAGGCTTCCAGTTGAAGCTGAGCAGGATGACGCGCAGCGAAGGGTTCTCCACGACCTTAAGGCCCGGAGTGTTGGCAACGCGGTCGATATCCTGCAGCGGGACCGGAGCGATGAGATCCACTTCGCC
>NZ_JANINM010000127.1 GCF_024509055.1 Mesorhizobium sp.
TCGCCTTCAACGAGATGGTGGCGAAGGGCGAGCTCAAGGCGCCTGTCGTCATCGGCCGTGATCACCTGGATTCTGGCTCGGTCGCCTCGCCGAATCGCGAGACCGAGGCAATGAAGGACGGTTCCGACGCCGTTTCGGACTGGCCGCTGCTCAACGCGCTGCTCAACACCGCGTCCGGCGCCACCTGGGTGTCGCTGCATCATGGCGGCGGCGTCGGCATGGGCTTCTCCCAGCATGCCGGCATGGTGATCGTCGCCGACGGCACCGCCGACGCCGCGAGGCGGCTGGAGCGCGTGTTGTGGAACGACCCGGCGACCGGCGTCATGCGCCATGCCGATGCCGGCTACGACATCGCCATCGAATGCGCCAGGGAACACCAGCTCAACCTTCCGGGCATCCTGGGCTGAACCGATGCGCATCCTTCGTGCCGCCGACTACAAAGTCATGCCGTGGAAGAATGGCGGCGGCACGACGACCGAGATCGCCGTCTCGCCGGAAGGCGCGGGGCTCGACGCCTTCGACTGGCGCATCTCCATGGCCCGCGTCGAGACGAGCGGTCCTTTCTCCAGCTTTGCCGGCATCGACCGAACGTTGTCGGTGCTGGAAGGCGAGGGCATCGTGCTCGATATCGCCGGCCGGTCGCCTTCGCGGCTGACGGCGTCTTCGGCGCCGCTTTCCTTTCCGGGCGACGTGCCGACCAGCGCAACGCTGATCGGCGGCCCCATCACCGATCTCAACGTCATGACGCGTCGAGGCCGCACGGATCATGCAGTCGAGCGCCTCTCGGTTTCGGGCGAGATGCAGGTTCAATCAGCTGCCGATACGACGCTTGTTTTCGCAGTCGCCGGCTTTACGATCGTCACGGACGGTGGTTCGGACCTCGGACCGCTCGATACAGTCGTCCTCGACCGGAAAAGCCCGAATTTGCGGCTTCGGTCCAAAGGACAGGGCCTAGTGTTCGTCATCAGACTCAACAACACAGCCGCCAACCATTAACGGCTGTTGCCAAACATGATCGGGGCATCGGCGAAATATCGCCAGCCCACTTGCATGTATCACGAAAAAGCCTGAATCCTTGCCCTGATCGAACCAGGGGGCGGGAAGCGAGGGGCGCTCGCCCTGACATTGTCGAAAGGGCACGCCCCTGTCGTGGTGCGCAAACGAACTTTCGGCCGAACTTGTGATGCAACCAATTGCAATTCAATCGGTTTTAGGGCCATTGCCGTGGCGGTGACGCCGCATCCGCGCCCCGCCTTACGGAATTCTCAATGAACATTCAGACGAACCCAGCCAAGATCGAACATACGAGCGCCAGCTTCCCGACAGTAACGGAAGCACCGATACGCTCCAATTTCCTGCCTGAAGACCGGCTGCGTTCGCTGGGAGCGGCACTCGCCACGGGCGAGGTGAAGGAATTGTTCGGCCTGATGCCGTTCGAATTCCAGGCCCGCATCCGCGACAGCGCTAAGAAAATCCTTGAGGTCTACCGCTCGACCAATGCCGCCCAGGCTAAGGGCGAAACGATCACGCCCGCCGCGCAATGGCTGCTCGACAACAACTATCTGGTCGAGGAGACGATCTTCCAGGTCAAGCGCGACCTGCCGAGCCGCTTCTACAAGCAGTTGCCGACGCTGACGCTTGCCGATGGCACGGTGCTGCCGCGCGCCTTCGTCGTTGCCTGGAGTTATGTCGAGCACTCCGACAGCTCGGTCTCGGCCAACATGTTCAAGGCGATCGTGGAGGGCTTCCAGTCCGTCGAGCCGATGCGGATCGGCGAGCTCTGGGCGCTGCCTTCGCTGCTGCGTTTCGTGCTGATCGAAAACCTTCGCCGCATCGCCGTGCGCGTCGAGCGCACCAGACAGATGCGCCACATCGCCAACGAGGTCGCCGACCGGGTGCTGGCGACCGACGACAATGCGGACCGCACCAGGATACTGTCCAACTACGGCGCGCATGCGCAGGACACCACCTTCGCCACCCAGCTGCTCTACCGCCTGCGCGACGGTTCTCAGAACGCCGGCCGGGCGCTGGAATGGCTGGAGGGCGAGCTGGAAAAGACCGGCTCGGACGCCGAGGAGATCATCATCTCCGAGCACCAGACGCTGTCCAGCGGCAACGTCACCACCGGCAACATCATCCGCGGCCTGCGTCTCATCAACGACGTCGACTGGACGGTCTGGTTCGAGGGCGTCAGCCGCATCGACACGCTGCTGCGCGAGAAGACCGATTTCGCCGCGCTCGACTTCTTCTCGCGCGATCAGTACCGCACCGCGATCGAGCAGCTGGCGCGCCGCTCCGACCTTTCCGAATACCGCGTCGCCGAAAAGGCGATCGAGCTTGCCGGCCATATGCCCGGGGTCCTGGATGCGTCTGGGGTGCCCGAAACCGCCGATCCGGCGGTGCATACCGATGTTGGCTTCTTCCTGGTCGGGCCGCGCCGGCCGGAGCTGGAAAAGGCGATCGGCTACCGGGCTCCCATCAATGTGACCTTCAAGCGGGCCTTCGCCGCCACCGGCTGGCTGGGTATCGTGGTGCCGGTCTTCCTGCTGACGGCGCTGCTGCTCGTCCTGTCGGGCAGGGCGCTCGCCAATCTCGGCCTCTCCGTTGAGGCGATCACGGTGATGCTGGCGCTGTTCGCCGTGCCGGCGAGCGAAGGCGCATTGGCTTTCTTCAACACGGTCGTGGCGCTCTTCCTGAAGCCGACGAGGCTGGTCGGCTACGACTACAAGCACGGCATTCCGGCTGAGGCGCGCACGCTGGTCGTGGTGCCGTCGTTGATAGGCTCGCGCGACGATGTCGAGGAGAACATCCGCAATATCGAGGTGCACCACCTCGCCAACACCGCGGACGAGATCCATTTCGCGCTGCTATCCGACTGGCCGGATTCCAAGACCGAGATCGACACCGCCGACATCGAGATCCTGCAATATGCGCGTGACGAGATCGCCAGGCTCAACGCCCGCTATCCGTCAGAAGGCTCGCCGCGCTTCTACCTGCTTCATCGCCGCCGGCTCTACAACCAGGCGCAGGGCTGCTGGATGGGCTGGGAGCGCAAGCGCGGCAAGCTGCATGAGCTGAACCTGCTTCTGCGCGGCGACAGCGACACCACCTTCCTGCCTCTCGACGTGCCGTTGCCGGAAAAGGTCGTGTATGTGATGACGCTCGACGCCGATACGCGCACCACGCGCGACGCCGTCTCGTCGCTGGTCGGCAAGCTTGCCCATCCGCTGAACCGGCCGCATTTCGACCCGGTCAAGCACGTGGTCACGGCCGGCTACACGATCCTGCAGCCGCGCATCACCGCCTCGCTCACCAGCGGCGACGACGCCTCGTTCTTCCAGCGCGTCTTCTCGGCCAATCGCGGCCTCGATCCTTACGTCTTCGCCGTTTCCGACGTCTACCAGGACGTCTTCGGCGACGGCTCCTTCACCGGCAAGGGGCTCTACCATGTCGACGCCTTCGAGGCGGCGCTGAAGAACCGCATCGAGGAAAACACCATCCTCAGCCACGACTTGCTCGAAGGCGCCCTGGCGCGCGCGGCGCTGGTCACCGACGTGGAGCTGGTCGAGGACTATCCGACCCGCTACTCGGTCGATGCATCGCGCCACCATCGCTGGGCCCGCGGCGACTGGCAGTTGCTGGGCTTCATCTTCGATCCGCGCTCCGGCGTGCCGGCGCTGTCGCGCTGGAAGATGGTCGACAACCTGCGCCGCTCGCTGACCCCGATCTTCTGGGTCATGGCCTGTGTCGCCGGCTGGACGCTGCTGCCCTTCACGCAGGCGGCCCAGTGGCAGGCGCTTTTGATCCTCAGCCTGTTCATGGCGCCCACCTTCGATATCGTGAACGGCATCCTGCCCAAGAGCGGCGACCAGACGCCGCGCGGCCACTTCTCGGCCCTGGCCCGCGACACCGTCTTCGGCACGGCCCTCGTGGCGCTGAAGGTGTTGCTGATGGCGCATCTCGCTTGGATGATGGGCGACGCCATCGTGCGAACGATCTACAGGCTCTCCGTCAGCCGCCAGAACCTGCTGGAATGGCGCACCGCTTCACAGGCGGCCAAGAACAGCGGCAGCGATCTCGGCGCCTATTACGGCATGATGTATGGCGCGGTGATCATCGGCGTCGTCGGCCTTGCCATTCCGGTGCTGGCCGATTCCACCGGCGCCTTCGTCGCCTTCTTCTTCGCAATCTTCTGGATCGCTTCGCCTGCCGTCGCCTGCTGGATCAGCCGCTCCGCCGAGACCGAGGACAGGCTGCGCATCTCGAGCGCCGACATCCATGCGTTGCGCACTTACGCGCGCCGCACCTGGCATTATTTCGAGACCTTCGTCACCGCCGAGCACCACAGCCTGCCGCCCGACAATTTCCAGGAGAGCCCGGCGCCGGTGGTGGCGCCGCGCACTTCGCCGACCAATATCGGCGTCTATC
>NZ_JANINM010000128.1 GCF_024509055.1 Mesorhizobium sp.
AGGGATAGGGCGCCAGTTGCGTCGTGGTCGCCAGACGATAGGCCCGAACCAGCAAATAGTGGCCGCCAGCGCCGAAGACGCCCAGCATCAGCACCACGAACCACTGGAAGCCGCCATGCGGCAACGCGTGTGAGAACGCCAGCAGCGGGGCAAGCAGCACGGACGGCGCCAGCGCGGAGAACAGAATCAGGCTCTCGGACGTTTCCGTCGCCGACATGCGTCGCGTCATGATGACGTAAAAACTGTTCGACAGCATCGAGCCTAGAGCGAAGAGATGGCCGATGCCGAACACACCGACGCCCGGCCGGGTGATGATCAGGACGCCGACGAAGCCGGTAAGGATCGCAAGCCAGCGCCGCCAGCCGGCCCATTCGCCGAGCAGCGGACCGGCAAGCGCGGTGATCACCATCGGGCCGAAGAAATAGATCGAGGTGGTTTCGGCGAGTTGCAGTGTGCGTAGCGCCAGGATGTTGAACATGGTCGAGCCGAACAGGAACAGACCGCGCAGGATATGCGCAGGCAAGTTCTTGGCACGGAATCGCGACGGCTCGCGCCAGCCGCGCAGAAAGACGCCGACAAGCAGGACATGCACTGTGAAGCGGGTCCAGGCGACGATCAGCGCCGAGACGCCGGCAAGCACCAGGTATTTGCTGGAGGTGTCGAGGAAGGTGAAGCAGACATAGACGCAAAGCATCAACAGCATCGCCGCCGGCGGCGTTGCGCTTTCGTCCTGGGTTCGGGAAACGGTCAAGTTCAGGCCGGGGATAGGGTAGACGCCCCCTTTTGCGGTAATCATGGCTCGCGAGCAAGCCAATTGTCGGCCTTGGCCGGACCAAAAGCAGCTGCTGCAACAACGGCTACCCTCATGCGTGCATGCGGGCGCCTTTGGTGATCTTGTCGACCAGCTTCTTTTCGGCGCGCAGCGCGATGCCTACCACCTTGGCGTCCTCTGGCGCGAATTCGGCGAAGACGGCGCGGTTGGCGACGTCGTGGCCGGTCGCGAACATCTCCTCGACATAGAGCGAGGTGGTCACGCCGCGCTCCAGTGCCCGTCGCTGGATGGCGCCCAGCGTCTGTCCGTCGGTCGCCAGCACGATGACGGGCTGGATCGACAGCGGATTGTAGAGGTTACCGGCGCGGTCGCGATAGGGTTCGCCGATGATCCCGGGAGACTGCGCCACGATGCCGCTGGTCAGGAAAGCGGTGACGTTGAGTTTCTGCCAGACGGCAAGGTCTTCCCTCAGCACGATTGCAAATTTCGAATCGAACACCAAAATTGTTTCTCCGGCGAATGGCCCCATGACGGGCATGGATGAAGCGATGGCGCAGGGTCTAGGCGGTGAGGCGCAGGAAGGTCTTGAACGTTCGTGCGCGGATGACGACCGGATCGTTTCGGCGCCGGGCGGCGCGGGCATCGAGCGGATCGAGGCGCGCTTCCACGGCAACGCCTTCGAACTGCACCGCCACGACACCTACGGTATCGGCGTCACGCTGCACGGCGTGCAGCGCTTCCACTATCGAGGCGCCGTGCAGCACAGCCTGCCCGGCCAGGTGATCGTCCTGCATCCGGACGAGCTGCATGATGGCGGCGCCGGCACCGAGGACGGTCTTCGCTACCGGATCCTCTATCTGGAACCGTCGCTGCTGCTCGACTGTCTTGGCGGCGCGCCGCTGCCCTTCGTCCGCGACGCCGTGGTGAGCGATCCCGCCTTGCAAGGCACGCTGCTTTCGGCGCTGGCGCCTTTGGGCGAAGCGCTCGACGAGCTTTTCGTCGCCGACTTCATTGCGCAGCTGGCGCGACATCTCGGGCGCCACGGCGGTCAGCTGGCAAAGCCGATGGGCAAGACGGCATGGCGCGCCGCCGCGCTGGCTCGTGATTATCTCGAGGAGAATGCCGAACGCGCGGTGCGGTCGGAGGAACTGGAAGCCGTCACAGGCCTCGACCGCTATGCGTTGTCGCGCCATTTCCGTGCGACCTATTCGACCAGCCCGCATCGCTTCCTGCTGATGCGCCGGCTGCAGCGGGCGCGCCGGCTGATCGAGGCGGGAGAGCCGCTCGCCGAAATCGCCGTCGCCGCCGGCTTCAGCGACCAGAGCCATTTCAACCGGCATTTCAAGAAGGCATTCGGGCTGACGCCGGGCCGCTGGGCAATGTTGGTGGGTGGAACGGCGGGGGCCAGCGACGCAGCGCGCTAACAAAACATCGCTGCAGTGCTTGGAGCGACGACGCTGCGCGTCGCGCTTTAGCGGATTACCAACGCCTCGCGGTTGAGCGACGACGCTGACGCGTCGCGCTTAGCAGGGTCACCAACGTCTCACAGTGAGCGACGACGCTGCGCGTCGCGCTTAATCATCCAGCTCGGCGTCGTCGTCGATCAGGACAATATCCTCGTTGGAGAGGTTTGCCTCGATGCGGGCAAGCAGCTTGAACAGCGCCTTCTGGTCCTTCTTGTCGAGGCCTTTCAACGCCTGCTTCTCGGTCTTCTTGACCGATTTTTCGATGGCCTTGATGGTCTCGCGGCCGGATTCGGTGAGGAAGATGTGCGCCTGGCGGGCGTCTGCGGACGAGGCGCGCTTTTCGAGGAAACCCTGCGCCTGCAGCCGGTTGATGGTCTTGGTGATGGTCGGCGGACGAACGCCCAGGCGGCCGGCGAGATTGCCGGGGGTCTGGCCGTCCTCGCGGTCGAGCGCCAGCATGATCTGGTCCTGGCCGGCATAGAAGCCGTGCGCCAGAAGGCGTGCCGCAAGCGCCGTCCGCGCCAGTCGCGCCGCCGAATGCAGCCGGCTCATGGTTGCTGTCTTGTCCGCCTTGGCCATAGTCATTCCCTCTTCGGCCGAACCGGTGCGTGCAGCATAGATGCTGTCCGTCGGTTGGCAAATGACGATCTCTAAGAATCCGGCTTGCAGAACAGCTTTGCCGGCAAGCATTGCGGTCCGCGGAGGTGATGCCAGATGTTTATTTCAGTTAGATGACAAACGACTTTTGCGACCGGCCAGATTTGTAGCGCCCCGACGCCCGCCTTGTCGAACGGCCCGGCCGGCCCGTCTTCCGCCTCATCCTCGCAGCACCGGATCCGCCTCCGGCAAACGTCTGGCGGGGGGCGCCGCCTGGCCCATCGGTTTGGCGCGTGCAAAAGCCGGTCGCACATCCTATATGAGGCCGGACAATCCAAGATTTTCGAGGCAAGCCATGAGCGATGCACAGACGCAGATCCCGGTAACCGTTCTCACCGGCTATCTCGGCGCGGGCAAGACGACCCTGCTCAACCGCATCCTGTCGGAGAACCACGGCAAGCGTTATGCGGTGATCGTCAACGAGTTCGGCGAGATCGGCATCGATAACGACCTGATCGTCGAATCGGACGAAGAAATCTATGAAATGAACAATGGCTGCGTGTGCTGCACGGTGCGCGGCGACCTGATTCGGGTCGTCGAGGGGCTGATGCGTCGCCCCGGCCGCTTCGACGCCATCGTCGTTGAGACCACGGGCCTCGCGGACCCGGTTCCGGTGGCGCAGACCTTCTTCATGGACGACGACGTGCGCACCAAGACCAAGCTCGACGCGGTGGTTGCGCTGGTCGACGCCAAGCACCTGCCGCTGCGCCTGAAGGACTCCAAGGAGGCCGAGGACCAGATCGCGTTCGCCGACGTGGTGGTGCTGAACAAGACCGATCTGGTCACTCCCGAAGAGCTCGAGAAGGTCGAAGCGACGATCCGCGCGATCAATCCCGCGGCCAGGATCCACCGCACCCAGCGTTCCGGCGTGCCGCTCGGCGAAGTGCTCGACCGCGGCGCCTTCGACCTGTCCCGCGCGCTGGAGAACGATCCGCATTTCCTCGACGCGCATGATCACGACCACGACCATGAATGCGGTCCGGACTGCGATCACGACCATCACCATCATCACGATGGCCACGATCATCATCATCACGACCATGCTTCCGACATCCATGACGTGACGGTGAAGTCGGTGTCGCTGCGCGGCGGCGAGATGGACCCGAAGAAGTTCTTCCCCTGGATCGAGAAGGTGACCCAGATGGAAGGCCCGAACATCTTGCGGCTCAAGGGTATCATCGCGCTCAAGGGCGACGACGACCGCTATGTCCTGCAGGGCGTGCACATGATCCTGGAGGGCGACCACCAGCGCGCCTGGAAGGACGGCGAGAAGCATGAGAGCCGGCTCGTCTTCATCGGTCGCGATCTCGACGCCGAACGGCTCAGGAAGAGTTTCGAGGCTTGCCAGGCGGCTTGATTCTTTCCCTTCTCCCCTTGTGGGAGAAGGTGGATCGGCGCGCAGCGCCGAGACGGATGAGGGGTGCTCCAGCTTGGCCAACGCTTTCGTCTAAAGCCACGAGCGCCAACGTCTCATTCCCTGGAACACCCCTCATCCGTCGCCTTCGGCGACACCTTCTCCCACAAGGGG
>NZ_JANINM010000129.1 GCF_024509055.1 Mesorhizobium sp.
GAGGTCATCAGGCCGGCGCGCCAGATGCGCGTGTCGGTGCGCAATTCGCTGACCTGGCGCCAGGTCGAGCGGAAGATTTTCTTGTCGATGACGAGGTTGGGCGCCGCCGAACCCGTCGACGGGATGTAGCGGCTGACGAGCCAGCAGCCGACCGCCAATGCCATCATGATCGGCCCGAACACGACGACGCCGATGCCGTCGGCGGAGACGACGCCGCCGGCGATGGTGCCGCCGAGAATCGCGGCGAAGGTCGCCGATTCGATCCAGGCGTTGGCCTTGGGCAGTTCCTTGCGCTCGAGATGGTCCGGCAGGATGCCGTATTTGATCGGCCCGAACAGCGCCGAGATGATGCCGAACATCAGCAGCGCGGTCATCAGCACGGGAATCGAAGACAGCGCGATGCCGACGACAGCGACCGCCGCCGCGGCGATCTCGGTGAATTTCAGCCGGCGGGCGATCAGCGCCTTGTCGAAGCGGTCGGCGATCTCGCCGCCAAGCGCGGAAAGCAGCAGGAACGGCGCCATGAAGATTGCGCCCGCCAGGGTCACCAGTGACGCCGCCTGGTCCTTCGCCAGCGTGAACAGAATGAGGAACACCAGCGTGTTCTTCAGGAAATTATCATTGAAGGCCGAAAGGAATTGCGTCCAGAAGAGCGGCGCAAAGCGCCTAGACATCATAAGATGGTCGTTCATGGCAACTTCCATTGGGCAAGCCCGTCAGAAATCCAAATGGATTGGGCGGACACTTGCACGGTTTGAGCCTCGTTGTATCGGAAAGGGGATTAAGCTTCGTTACTGAGATTGATTCCAATCCATTTGTTTCTTGTTCTTGGCGTATCGCGTCTTCTGTCTGTCGTTTTGAAGGCGCTCGAGAACTTGCGCGCGCGGCTGTCGGTGATCATCGATATGATCCTTCGGTTCCTGGCTTGTTTATGCCGGCGTCTGCCTGTTCCAGGCGTATACGATCAACCGGCGCTCCTCCGTCGCGGCGCACCTACGTCCGCCGCGCTCCTCCATGAACATTGTTCATAGGTGCACAATAGCACATCGTGAACGGCGTTCAAGAGAAAAATGAACGATGTTCACTGGTTGGGTGGTGTGGTTAACGGTATGGAACGCAGGAGCGGAAGGGCATGGTGATCACGCTCACCTTGAGCCTTGAAGGAGCGCGAAATTCAGGGCCCGATCTATCTCGTAGAAGCCGAGACGCCGCGCGGCGCTCCAGACAAACTTAACTGCCCGCAGAAGGTTCGGCACGAGTATGTCGCTGCATGACCCCTTCCACGTCCATGATCTTGTCAAATGATTTCATTCGCGCTGATGGCATGTACGCATGCCCCATGCCGTAGAGGCCGCCTAAATTGGTGACGAATCCGCTCCGCAAGCATGATGCTGCGTAGCCGTCGGCGTCATCCCGGGAAATTCCGTGTTCGTTGTGAAGAATGGCCAAACACGCTAACCAGAAGTTACCGTCGTTTGGTATCTTGAAATCAAACTTTCTTGCTTGCCGCTGGATAACGCCAAGCAGGATGACCTCTTCGCGTCGCAGGCTCGCAAGACTATCCGCGATCGCCAGGAATTCGTCCGGATAGAAGGAGGGTGAGGCGGGTTGTCCGGCAGCGACTGCGGCAAGCAATCGAAGATTCAACCGTGCCGTTCCCTCTATCGCTGCCCGCATATAGCGCATGGTGACAGCTGCTGCATCCTCGGGTGCGATGTCTGCACTCTGCTTTGATCCGAGTTTCAATTCTTCAATCAAAATGTCTCGTGCACGAGTTACCCGCGCATCAAGGAGCTTGTTAAGGGCGAAGGTTCCGGCAGACGTCGCTCCCCCGGAAACCCCGAAGCTCAAATAGGTCAAGTAGTCTCCCACAAGCGCGGGGATCAAATCCGTCAACCTCAAGGCTGGCTCTCCGTCGCTGGATTGAGAGGGCTAGAAAATGGCTGGCAGATCATTTGAAACACCGATTTGTTTCGCACTCAAGGCGCTGATCCTGACTGCTTGCCTGACTTTCCTTGGCCACACTAAGCGTCCGGGACCTGCCAATAAGGATACTCGGCTAGGTCTCTCCCCACTCAATAGCGACCTATGAAATATAGTTGTCCGGGACGTACGAACGAGTAGGTTTTACGCCTCTCCGGTCAGCCGCGCGGAGACCAGCCGCGCCGCCCTGGACGCAGCCTCTCCCTGGCTTGCCGCGACTATGTCATCGACACGCGAGACGGGGGAGGCCACCGCCAGCGCCCCGATCGGATTGCCGTCGGCGCCAAGGATGGCGGCGCCGATGCTGTGTACGCCTTCCTCATAGCCCTGCGCACCGCGTGAATAGCCGCGCGAGACGGCGAGGGCGATGGCTTTCACCAGATCGTCCGGACGCGTCATGGTGTGCGGCGTGAAGGCTTGCAGCGGTTTTTCGAGATAGGCACTCACCGCCTCCAGGCGCGAAGCGGCGAGGAAGGCAATTCCGGACGCCGTGCCGTGCAGCGGCAGCACCTGGCCGACATCGACATTGACGCGATTGGCCTTGGCCGAAAGCTCGACATGCACGGTCAGCAACGCGCCGGCGCTGAATTCCGACAGATGCACCGTCTCGCCGGTCTCGAGCGACAACTCCCGGATCACGGGCGCGGCGAGCCGCACGAACGGGAAATGCGCGTCACGGATGCGGGCGAGCCGCGACAGGCCGGCGCCCAGCCGGTAGCGGCGGCTATGCGGCTCCTGCTCGATCAACCGGTGCGCAGCGAGCGCCATCAGAAGCCGCCTGGTCGTAGCCTTGTCGAGGCCAGCCTTGCGGGCAAGGTCGGATAGCCCGATCTCAGGCTCACGGAGCGTGAACAGCTCCAGCAGCGACGCCGCCTTGCCCACCGTGCTCATTGGAAATCTCCGAGATACTTCGCATGTGAATTAACTTGACAGAAGCTGATCTGCCCGGCAATCTCTCTACAACATACAAACCGTCGGTTCAAATAATGAACCGACTTGGGAACACAAAGCGCCCAAGAAAAGTGCGCCAGGGAGAGTTCAGCGCCGTGACGGCTGCCAGCAGAAGAGATTCGCAACCCGCGACGATCGAAGAGCTGCTTGACCGCGAGCAGGCGCGTTTCCTTGACACGCATCCCCGCTCGGCGGCGGCCTGGGAAGAGGGCAGGAAGCATTTCCTCTATGGCGGGCCGTCGCACTGGATGCGGCGCTGGGCCGGCGGCTTTCCGGTTTATGCGGCTTCCGCGCGCGGCGCGCATATCCATGACATCGACGGCCACGACTATGTCGACTTCGCGCTCGGCGACACCGGCGGCATGTGCGGCCACGCGCCCGAGGCGGTGACGCGCGCCGCGTTTCACCAGCTGCAAAACGGCACCACCATGATGCTGCCCACCGAGGACAGCCTCTGGGTCGGCGCTGAATTGGAGCGCCGCTTCGGCCTGCCTTACTGGACGCTGACGACTTCGGCCACCGACGCCAATCGCGGCGCCATCCGCATCGCGCGCATGATCACCGGCCGCCCCAAGGTGCTGGTCTTCTCCGGCTGCTATCACGGCGGCGTCGAGGAAGCGCATGTCGAGATCCGCGACGGCAAGATCGGCATGCGCAACATGATCCATCCGAACGGCGTCGATCATTCCGCCGTCTCCCGGGTGGTCGAGTTCAACGATGTGGCGGCGCTCGAGGAAGCGCTCTCGCATGGTGATGTCGCCTGCGTGCTGACCGAGCCGCTGATGACCAATTTCGGCATGATCCCGGTCGCCGAAGGCTTCCATACGGCGCTGCGCGATATCACCCGTCGCACCGGCACGGTGCTCATCATCGACGAGACGCACACGATCTCCAGTGGCCCGGGCGGCTATACCGCCCTGCACGGCCTGGAGCCGGATATCCTCGTTGCCGGCAAGGCGATCGCCGGCGGCATTCCGGCCGGCATCTTCGGCGTCTCGCAGGAAATCGCCGAGCGACTCTGGGCAATCGTGCCGATGGTCAACCCGCGTGTGCGCCAGTCGGCGCATCTCGGCATCGGCGGCACGCTGGCCGGCAACGCGCTCACCGTCGCCACCATGCGTGCCGTGCTGGAAGAGGTGCTGACGCCAGCCAATTTCGAACTGATGATCGCCAACGCCACGCGCCTCGCAGAGGCGGCATGGGGCGTCATTCGAACCAACGACTTGCCCTGGCATGTGACGCAGGTGGGCGCCCGCGCCGAGATCATGTTCATGTCCAGGCCGCCACGCAGCGGCGCCGACGTCATCGCCGGCCGGCGCGGCGATCTCGAGACCTTGCTGCACGCCTTCTACATGAACGAAGGCATATTGGTGACGCCGTTCCACACCATGTTCCTGATGTGCCCGGCGACATCGCCGGCCGATGTCGATCGCCACACGGAAGTCTT
>NZ_JANINM010000130.1 GCF_024509055.1 Mesorhizobium sp.
CCGAAGATCACCGGCGTGGTGCCGGGCAGGATCGCTTTCAGGCATTCGAAGGCGCGGCCGAGCTGCCAGGGCCTTGCCTTGCTGATAGGGTTATAGAGCGCGATGACGAAGCCGGCGCCGGCAGCCGCCAGCAGCCGCAGTTCGACCAGGTCCCACGGTTTCAGATTGTCCGAAAGCGAGATGGCGCAGAAATCGTGACCAAGCGGCGCGCCGATGCGGGCGGCGACCGCGAGCATGGCGGTGACGCCGGGAACGACCGAAATGTCGATGGCGCGCCACTCCGCAGGGCCGGCTTCGATCGCCTCGCAGATGGCGGCAGCCATGGCGAAGACACCCGGATCGCCGCCGGAGACGACGGCGACGTTGTGGCCGTCGGCGGCCTTGGCCAGCGCTTCATTGGAGCGGGCGAGCTCCTCGCGGTTGTCGGAGGCGATGCGCGTCTGGTCCGGCCGCAATTCCAGCCGGTCGAGATAGGGCTTGTAGCCATAGAAGAAGGAAGCCTCGGCGACGGCATTTGCTGCCTGCGGCGTGACCTGGTCGGCGTTCCCCGGACCGAGGCCGATGACGGTGAGACGGCCACTCATGGCTTTGCCCCGGGGCGGGCGGACCACCCGGCGACCAACACGATGGCGAAATAGGGCGCTCTGTCGTCCGACTTTTCAGCAAGCCGCATCGAGACGCTGCCCGCCATGGTGCCGCGCTCGACATAGATGGCCCTGGCCAGCTTGCCGGTGGCTTCCAGCGCGCGGCGGATTTTCGGCAGGTTGCGGCCAACCTTCATGATGACGGCGGCATCGGTGTCGGCAAGGCGGCGCGTCAGCTCGAACTCACTCATCGTGCCCGGCAGCACGGTCAGCACATCGTCGCCCTGCACGATCGGCAGGCCGGACTGCGACCAGCAGCCGGACATGGCGGTGATGCCGGGGATGACATCGGTGGGGAAGCGATGCGCGAGGCGTACATGGAGATGCATGTAGGAACCGTAGAAGAGCGGATCACCTTCCGACAGAACCGCCACCATCTTACCGGCGCTGAGGTGCTCGGCGACCTGTTCGGCCGACTGCTCGTAGAAATCAGTGATCTGCGAGCGGTAGTCGTCGTGGTCCTTGTCGATTTCGGTCGTCACCGGATAGAGCAACGGCAATTCGATCATATCCGGCCGGAAGCGCGCCTCGACGATGGCGCGCGCATTGCTGTTGTTGCCTCGCTTGGCGAAATAAGCGACGACGTCGGCCTCGGCCAACGCGCGCGCCGCCTTCAATGTGAGGAGTTCCGGATCGCCGGGGCCGGTTCCGACGCCGACCAGTCTTCCCTTTGGCAAAGCGTTCACAGGCCAGGCCTCGCCAGGGAATTGAGCGCGGCGGCGGTCATGGCGCTGCCGCCCAGCCGACCGCGCACGATGGCGTAAGGCACGCCGTAGGAATTCTCGGCCAGCGCATCCTTGGATTCGGCCGCGCCGACGAAACCGACCGGCATGCCAATGATCGCAGCCGGCTTCGGCGCGCCATCGCGCAGCCTTTCCAGCAGGTAGAAGAGCGCGGTGGGGGCGTTGCCGATGGCGACGACCGATCCGGCCATGCGTCCTCCCCAAAGGTCGATTGCCGCCGCCGAGCGTGTGTTGCCGATGTCTTTTGCGAGGTCGGCCGTGCGCGGGTCGCGCAGCGTGCAGACCACCTCATTGCCTGCCGGCAGACGGGCGCGGGTGACGCCCTGCGCAACCATCTCGGCGTCGCAGAAGATCGGCGCGCCGGCAGCCAGCGCTCCACGGGCCGCTTCAACGAAACCGCTGGAAAAGACGAAATGACCGGCAGCTTCGACCTGGCCGCAGGCATGGATCATGCGGATCGCGACATCGGCTTCCGCCTCTGAGAAGCGCGAAAGGTCGGCCTCGGCGCGGATGATGGCGAAAGAGCGTTCGTAGATCGCCATTCCGTCATGGATGTAGTCGTAGGTGGCCATTCTTCAGTTCCGTCGATAGAGTTCGGCGATGTCAGCCGCGCCAAGCCTTGCCAGGCAGGCGGCGGCGGTCTCGCCGGGATGTCGTTCGCGGTGGATCGCCGCCGCAATGCCGGCGACCCCGCGCGCGGCGTCATAGCCCGGCCTGTATCCGGCAGGAAGGGCCTTTGCCGTCCCGTCCACGACAAGTCCGGCTCCGTTTTCGTCGCCGACCAAGGTCAACATTGCGGAACCTGGATGCGCGCAGCCCTTGGCGCAGCCGGAAATGTGGAGGGTGAGCGAGGGATCGAGGAAGTCGGCGCTCTCCTTTGCGACCGTCTCGGCGATCGCGCGGGTGGCGATGCGGCCGGATGCGCAGGCCGGCGTGCCGGGGCAGGCGGCGATGCGCGTGCGCGGGTCGGCGGGAGAGGTGACGAAGCCGAGGGTTGTGGCGAAGGATTGCAGGTTCGCGCAGGCGGATGGCGACAGGCCGAGGAACAGCAGGGCACGGCTCGGGGCGAGGCGGATTTCGGTGGTGCCGAGATCCGAGGACTGCCTGGAAAGGTCGATAATGTTTTGCGCAGGCATGCTGCCGAAGGGCAGGGCGATGCCGAGGGCGTGGCCGTTGTTGAGGGGAAAATGGCCAATTGGCGAACGAGGGCGCTCTACGGCGCCCCCCTCTGTCCTGCCGGACATCTCCCCCACTTGTGGGGAGATTGGCAGCTTCTGCGCCGGCTTTTCCCCAGCGACGTTGGAGATTGGCGAAGCCGCCGATGACAAGGCAATCTCCCCCCTTCTGGGGGAGATGTCCGGCAGCACAGAGGGGGGCGCGAAGGAATGCCAGCCTGCGAGAGAGGCCAGCTGCCGCGCCGACATATCGCGTGTGTGCGCCTCACGACCTTTTTCCGCGACCATCCTCAGCGCCGCCACAGCGATGTCGCGCGCAGCATCTTCATCGACTGTCGTGAGCGGCCTTGCACTATGCGCGTCCCCGGCAACAGACACGCGCCAGAGAACCTTGTCGCCAGCCCGCAGCGCCTTCAGCCTCACATCAGCTGTCACGGCATCCATGGTCAATTGCCCGCTGCCGTCGACAACCACGGACACCTTCGGCCCGAGCCTTCCTGTCAGGCCAGCCTCTTCGATCGCCACCCTGATCATGTCCGCCAGCGATGTTGGATCGGTAATCTCCAGCGGATCGATTCCCGCCAGCGGCCCGATCTCGACCGGAACGCCGCTGCGCACCGCTATGCCCAGCGCATCCACTTCGGCAGCCAGCAGCCTGACGCTTTCGGCTGTCAGCCCGCGGATCTGCAGGCTGCCGCGCGCGGTCACTTCCATGATGCCATTGCCGTGGCGCAGCGCTGATTCACCGAGCCCGATCAATGCTTTTGGGACCAGTCCTCCAGCGACGGGATTGAGCCGCACCAGCAGCCCGTCGCCGGTCTGCATCGGAGCGCTGAGGGCAGGGCAGGCGCCGCGCCGCGAAAACGCGTTCATGCCGCGACCCCGGTCGCCTGCGCTTCGGCGATCAAGGCGGCGAGATCGTCGTCGATCGAATTGCGGAGCGGATGCCAGAGGCCGCGTCGCCGCGCGGAGAGGAACCGCTCCGCGATGACCTTCGCGGCCGCCGGGTTTTCGCGCAGGATGAAGGCGCGCACATCGGCGTCGCCGAGATAGGCGTCGTGCACGGCTTCGATCAGCGTGCCTGATATGGCATGCGTGGTCTCCGCGAAGCCGACCAGGCGATCGACCGTTTCGGCGAATTCCGAGGCGCCGCGCGGGCCGTGGCGCATCTGCCCGGCGATGAAGCGGGGATTGACGGCGCGGGCACGCACCACCCGCGACACCGCTTCGCCGACCGAGCGTGGTTTGGGTTTCTTCGGGTCCGTGGTGTCGAGCACGATCACGTCGGCATTCCTGCCCAGCGTGGCAAGGGCTGCCGAAAAGCCGCCGATGAAGGCGACGTCGGCCGAACCCTCCAGGATATCGCGACAGGGATCATCGCCGGTGTGGACGAGGAGATCGGCTGCGGCGATGCGGCCTTCGAAGGCGCCGGGCGCCGCGATCGCCTCACCATCGGCGCCGCCATAGGCATGCGATGTGGCGTCGAGATAGGCGCGGCCGATTTCTTCGCGCGCGCCCCATTCGCCGCGTGACATCAGATCCTCGACGCCGGCGCCATAGGTGCCTGGCGAGGTGCCAAAAATGCGCGGGCTGACCTTGCCTTGGGCGCGGGTCGCAGCGGCAAGAGGGTTTTCCGAATCGTCCTCGTCGCGACTGGCAACTGCATTGGCAGCGGCATCTATCAGTGCGATCTGGGTCGGGAACATGTCGCGGAACAGGCCTGAAATGCGCCAGGTGACGTCTACACGCGGGCGACCGAGCGCCGCGGGCGGCAGCACCTCGATCCCGGTGACGCG
>NZ_JANINM010000131.1 GCF_024509055.1 Mesorhizobium sp.
TGGCACTTCGTCGACGTGGTCTGGCTGTTCCTGTTCAGCGCGATCTATGTCTGGGGTTCGAGCGGCGCGCTGATCGAAGGCCACTGATCCAGGCAATTCCAGGAAAGCGCGAAGCGGTTTCCGTCCGGAATTGCTTCAAGCGCCTGACGTTCACAGATTGCGAAGGCGGTCGCGGCAACGCGGCCGCCTTCTTCTTTTCGGCACAATGGCCGGCCATCGGTAACCTATGTGGGCGAGAATCCCCTTTGTCATCTTCGCGTGTCTGATCACCACCTCCCCGGTGCGGGGGCCGGACTTGCTTCCGGGCCAGAAGGTCGATCTCGTGCGTGTCGAGAAGTCACGGCGACAGTTGGAACTGATCGGCGGCGGCAAGGTCCTGCGCAGCTATGGCATCGCGCTCGGCGGCGACCCTGTTGGCCATAAGCACCGGGAAGGCGACCAGCGCACGCCCGAAGGTCGCTATTTTCTCGACTGGCGCAACGCCGACAGCGTGGCCTACAAGTCGATCCATATCTCCTATCCGAATACCGACGATCTCGCCGCCGCGAACGTTCGCGGTGTCCAGCCAGGTGGCTTCATCATGATCCATGGCCAGCCGAACGGCTTCGGCTGGCTGGGCGGGCTGCTTCAATTGGTCGACTGGACCGACGGCTGCATTGCGGTTACGGACTCCAACATGGATGAAATCTGGACAATGGTGGCCGACGGCACACCGATCGAAATCATGCAATGAGCGAAGATCATTAGATGAGTGAAGATAAGGCGATCTGGCCACCCATCGACCCGATTTCGGCCGGGCTGCACGGCCGCTGCCCGCGCTGCGGCGAGGGTAAGCTGTTTTCGGGTTTCCTCACCGTCGGCAAGCGCTGCTACAATTGCGGCCTCGACTATTCCTTCGCCGATGCCGGTGACGGCCCCGCCGTTTTCGTCATCCTGATCATCGGCTTCATCGTCGTCGGTCTGGCGCTTTGGATGGAGGTGACGCTCAGCCCGCCGCTCTGGCTGCATTTCGTGCTGTGGATACCCCTGGCGCTGGTGCTGAGCCTGACGGCGCTGCGCCTCATCAAGGGGGTGCTGATCACCCTGCAATACAGCAGGAAAGCCGCGGAAGGCCGGCTGGACAGCGAACAATGACCGATATGACCGGACGGACCGCCGGCCCCGCGCGGCCGCGCTCGCTGTTGCTGCTTTTCCTTAGCCTTGTCGTGTTCGTCATCCTTATGGGGCTTGGCACCTGGCAGGTGCAGCGCCTGTACTGGAAGGAAGGCCTGCTCGACACCATCGACAAGCGTACCCACTCGGCGCCCCTGCCGCTGGCCGATGTCGAAAAGCAATTTGCCTCCACCGGCGATGTCGACTACACGCCGGTGACCGTCACGGGCACTTTCCTGCACCAGGGCGAACGCGATTTCTTCGCGACCTGGGAAGGTGACAGTGGCTTCAACGTCTACACCCCCATGCAGCTCGATGACGGCCGGTTCGTGCTCGTCAATCGCGGCTTCGTGCCTTACGACTTGAAAGATCCGGCCAAGCGCCAGAAGGGCGAGGTCGCTGGCAGGGTGACAGTGACCGGTCTCGCCCGCAATCCGCTGCCGGGCAAGCCCTCGATGATGCTTCCCGACAACGACATCGCCAAGAACATCTTCTTCTGGAAGGACCGCGACGCCATGGCGGCGAGCGCAGGTCTGCCCGCGGGCGCGGTGCTGGTGCCGTTCTTCATCGATGCCGACAAGACGCCGAACCCCGGCGGCCTGCCGGTCGGCGGAGTGACCATCATCGATTTGCCGAACAACCACCTGCAATACGCCGTCACCTGGTATGGGCTGGCCGCGGCTCTCGCCGCCGTGCTCATCCTCAGGCTGCGCCGGCCGGCGAAAGAAGGCTAGCGCATGTCGCCCAAAAGTGCGCTGCGGTTCGGGATGACGACGGGCATGAAAACAAAGACTTAAAGCGCGTTGCATGATCCGTTCAAAGGCGACGCGCTTTGAGCCGCCGCTCTTGACACGGCAGGGGTGCGCGCCTCATTTCGCGTCGAGCTTCCGACTGAACCGGCCCATGCTGATGACTGAGAAAAAGCCACCACTGACGATCCGGCTCTGCCAGCCGCGCGGCTTCTGCGCCGGTGTCGACCGTGCCATCCAGATTGTCGTCCTGGCGCTGAAGAAATATGGCGCGCCGGTCTATGTCCGCCACGAGATCGTGCACAACCGCTATGTGGTCGAGGGCCTGCAGAGCCTGGGCGCCGTCTTCATCGAGGAACTGTCCGAGATCCCGGCCGGGCATCGGCAAAGCCCAGTGGTCTTTTCCGCGCATGGCGTGCCGAAATCGGTGCCGGCGGACGCCGAGGCGCGCAACCTTTTCTATCTCGACGCCACCTGTCCGCTGGTGTCGAAGGTGCATAAGCAGGCGATGCGCCACCAGCGCCTCGGCCGCCATGTGCTGCTGATCGGCCATGCCGGCCACCCGGAAGTGATCGGCACCATGGGCCAGCTGCCGGAAGGTGCGGTGACCCTGATCGAGACCGAAGCGGACGCAGCGCGTTTCGTCGCGACCGACCCGGCGGCGTTGGGCTTCGTCACCCAGACCACGCTGTCGGTCGAGGACACCGCCGGCATCATCCGAGCCCTTCAGGAGCGTTTTCCGGAGCTGCACGCGGCGGCGGCCGAATCGATCTGCTACGCCACCACCAACCGCCAGGAGGCGGTGAAGGAAACGGCGCCCGGGGCCGACCTGTTCCTCATCGTCGGCGCGCCCAATTCCTCCAATTCGCGCCGACTTGTCGAAGTGGCGGAGCGCGCCGGCGCCAAGATGTCGCTTCTCGTGCAGCGGGCTTCCGAAATTCCGTGGGATGACATCGCCGAGATTTCGACGCTCGGCCTATCGGCTGGCGCCTCGGCGCCGGAAATCATCGTCGATGAGATCATCGATGCTTTCCGCCAGCGCTTCGATGTCACGATCGATCTGGCCGTCACGGCCACGGAAACGGAGGATTTTCCGGTGATGCGGGTATTGCGCGATGTCGAACTGACGGCGGCCGACATGGCCTTCGTCAATGGAGCTGCGTGAACAGCATGGCCGTCTATACCGACGTCAACGAAGGCGAGCTGACCGCGTTCCTGAAATCCTATCCGGTAGGAGAACTGCTGTCCTACAAGGGCATCGCCGAAGGCACCGAGAATTCGAATTTCCTCGTCCATGCCTCCACCGGCTCCTACATACTGACGCTCTACGAGAAGCGTGTCGACAAGGCCGACCTGCCGTTCTTCCTTGGCCTGATGGGCCACCTCGCCAGGAAGGGCATTTCCTGCCCGCTTCCGGTCACCGCGCATGACGGCGCCGTCATTGGCACGCTCGCCGGCCGCCCCGCCGTCATCATCACCTTCCTCGAAGGCCTGTCGCTCAGGCGCCCCACGGCCGCGCATTGCGGCGAGGTCGGCAAGGCCCTGGCCGCACTGCATCTGGCCGGTGGCGATTTTCCGATGAAGCGGCCGAACGCGCTCGCCATCGACGGCTGGCGCAAGCTCTGGGCCGCCTCGCGCGAGCGCGCCGACGAGGTCGAACGCGGACTCGCGGCCGAGGTCGACGCCGACTTCATCGACTTCGAGCGCAATTGGCCAACGGGCCTGCCGCAAGGCATCATCCACGCCGATCTGTTCCCGGACAACGTCTTCTTCCTCGGCGAGAAGCTGTCGGGGCTGATCGACTTCTATTTCGCCTGCGACGACCTCTATGCCTATGACGTCGCCACCTGCCTCAACGCCTGGTGCTTCGAGAAGGATTTTTCCTTCAACCTCACCAAGGGCGCGGCGCTGCTGGCCGGCTACCAGTCGGTGCGGCCGTTGCAAGGCGACGAGAAGGCAGCGTTGCCGATGCTGGCGCGCGGCTCGGCGCTGCGCTTCATGCTGACCCGGCTCTACGACTGGCTGACCATTCCCGACGGCGGGCTGGTGATGAAGCGCGATCCGACCGAATATATCCGCCGCATGCGCTTCCACCGCGCGATCAGATCGCCATCCGAATACGGGCTGACATGACCAAGCAGGTTGAAATCTTCACCGACGGCGCCTGCTCGGGCAATCCCGGGCCGGGCGGCTGGGGTGCCATTCTGCGATTCAACGGCAAGACCAAGGAATTGTCGGGTGGCGAGGCCGAGACGACCAACAACCGCATGGAACTGCTGGCCGCCATCTCGGCGTTGAACGCGCTGAAGGAGCCTTGCGCCGTCGAGCTGCACACCGACAGCAAATACGTCATGGACGGCATTTCCAAATGGATCCATGGCTGGAAGAAGAACGGCTGGAAGACCGCCGACAAGAAGCCGGTGAAGAA
>NZ_JANINM010000132.1 GCF_024509055.1 Mesorhizobium sp.
GATAGGCGCTGCGCGCCAGCGACATCAGCGACAGCGTGCCGCCTTCGCCCTTGTTATCGGCCCTCAGCACGAACGCGACATATTTGATGGTGACGATAATCGTCAGCGCCCACACGATCAGCGACAGCACGCCAAGCACGTCGTTGCGGGCGGCCGGACCCGATGACGCGTGCAAAGCCTCTCGAAAGGCATAGATAGGGCTCGTGCCGATATCGCCGTAGACGACGCCGAGCGCTCCGAGCATCAGAACCTTCGTGCTGTGACGCCGTTCCGTTCCGGCATGGCTGGACCGTTCGAGGGTTTCAGCCTCGTTGCTGGCGTTAGCTAGCACCATAGACCCCACTTCATCGTCCGCGCGATGCACCCAGACTGTCGCGACGCGCGGGGCTTGCGATTGCCGCCGGGCCTACGCAAGGCTTCCTTGCCTTACCACCCGCAGGCCTTCAGGAACCGTCCCACCGTGCCGGCCATGCCATACTCCAATGCATCGGCTGTCAACCCGTGTCCGATCGATACTTCTGCCAACGCCGGAACGCGCCTGGCGAGCGCCGGCAGGTTGGCGACGGTCAGATCGTGTCCGGCATTGACCTGAAGCCCTGCCGCAAACGCCGCATCGGCGGTTTTTCCCAATGCTTCCAGTTCCTTCGCAGCTCTTGCGGAATCGGAATGGCAGCTCCCGTAAGGACCGGTGTAGAGCTCGATCCGGTCGGCGCCGGTGTCGCGCGCCGCACTCACTCCCGCGGGATCGGCGTCCGAAAACAGCGACACGCGAATTCCACTCTTTTTCAATCGTTTGACGATCGGAGTGAGGAACGCAGCCTTCGCGGCGAAGTTCCAGCCATGGTCGGATGTTGCCTGCGTCGGATCGTCGGGCACCAGCGTCACCTGCTCCGGCTGATGCTTTTCGACGAGCACCAGGAAATCCTCCGACGGATAGCCTTCGATGTTGAACTCCGCCTTCGGAAACTCGTCGTCGATCAGCGCCCTGATCTCCGGCAGGTCGGAATGTCGCGTGTGCCGTTCGTCGGGCCGCGGATGCACGGTCAATCCATGCGCGCCGGCTGCGAGAGCTATACGGCCAATTCCGATGACGCTCGGCCATGGCAGGTCGCGGCGGTTGCGCAGCATGGCAATTGCATTGAGGTTGACCGACAGCTTTGCGGGCATGATCCAGCGTCCAGTTCGAGCGGTTCCAGGCAAAGCCCGCAGCGGCTTCCGCCTTGAACGTAGTTACGAATGCCTGAGCAGCCTGGAGGTTCTGTCACATGCCGGGCCATTCGGGCGTTGGCGCGCATCTATAGCGCCTTTGCTGGGAACAGATAGAGGGTTTCAGGTGTTCCAGAGGACGAGATCGCGGCCAACACAAGGATCTTGCCTGTGAATTTCCTCGATGCCGTACCGGCCATACGCCGCCTCAACACCAATCGCGACGCGCTTTTTGCCATCGACGTCGTTGGCGACGTTTCGCCAGCCGACGCCGAAAACCTCTTCGGCCTGCTGGATGCGGCTTATGCGTTGCATCCGAGGATCGACGTACTGGTGCGGCTGACCGACGAGGAAAGCGTGGATTGGCGCAACATTTCAAATGACACGTTGCGGCAAGGCGTTGCCGGCGCGCTGGACCATGTCGTGCGCTGCGCCGTCGTCGGCGACCCCGCCTGGGCCTCTTCCATCCGTCACCTCTTTCCGAAGACCCTGCCTTTTGAATTCAGGCACTTCGGCAGCGACGACGAAGCATCGGCATGGCAATGGCTCGGCGCCAGGCCTGTGTGACCATCAGCGGACGATCGTCAGACGTTCGGCGGCTCTGGTGATGGCGGTATAGAGCCAGCGCTGGCGGGTTTCCTTGAACGCCCAGCTCTCGTCGAACAGCACGACGTCGTCCCACTGTGAGCCCTGCGCCTTGTGGACGGTCAGCGCATAGCCATAGTCGAAATCGTCGAAGCGCTTCTTCTGCTGCCAGGGGATGTCGGCATCGGGATCCTCGAACGCCGCCTTGAGCAGCTTGATCTTGGCGACGCCGCGGTCGGGATCGTCCTCCTCCGGCGAGACCAAGAGGTTGATGCCGGGTTTCACCGTCTCGCGCGACGAGGTCATCACCTTCCACAGCGAGCCGTTGAGCAGCCCCTTGGCCGGGTCGTTGCGCAGGCAGACCAGCTTGTCGCCCGCCTGCGGGAAATCGGCGTTGAAGCCCTTGAGCTCGCGCAGACGATGATTGTAGCGCCGCCGCGTGCGGTTGGTGCCGACCAGAACCTGGTCGGCCTTGAGCACGAGATCCTGATTGACGCCTTCCCTGCCGATGACCTGCGCCGCGCCATAGTCACCATGCATGAACTCGCGGCCTTCGCGTACGTCCAGCGCCAGCCGGATGATGGGGTTGTCACGCGCCTGGCGATGGATTTCGGTGAGCAGCACGTCCGGTTCGTGTTCGGTGAAGAAGCCGCCGCCCGAGATCGGCGGCAGCTGGGCCGGGTCGCCAAGCACCAGGATCGGCGTGCCGAAACTCATCAGGTCACGGCCGAGCTGCTCGTCGACCATCGAGCATTCGTCGATGACGACGAGCTTGGCGCGCGAAATCGGGCTTTGCCGGTTGAGGGAGAACGTCGGTGACATCGATGTCTTGCCGGTCACCTCGTCCTCGACCGTTTCCTCGCCCTTCGGCCTATAGATCAGCGAATGGATGGTGCGGGCGTTGGTTGCCCCCTTGGAGCGCAGCACCTGTGCCGCCTTGCCTGTAAAGGCGGCGAACTGCACCTGCCCATCGACATGTTCGGAAAAATAGCGCGCCAGTGTCGTCTTGCCCGTGCCGGCATAGCCGAACAGGCGGAAGACCTGGGGCCGGCCGTCTTTCAGCCAGCGCCCAACCGCCTTCAAAGCCTCGTCCTGTTGGGGGGAGAATTCCATTAGTGCGACAGACCGGATTCGCAGACGAAAGACAAGATTGGCCGCCCCGCCATCGACATCTCCGGCGACGGGCTCACTGCCCAGCCCGGTCAGGCTATCAGGGGCAAAACGGAACGTAAAGGGAACAAATTCAGGGAGCGGCCCCTACCTGCCGGATTCCGGATCATTCTCCAGCAGGATCGGCTTGCCATGCGGCGTGGCATGCGCAGCGCGTTCCCAAGCGGCAGCGAGCTCGTCCACCTCGCCCTTGCCGGCGATCCCCTTTCGCGACAGCAGCTTCTCTAGCGCCGCCAGCCAGTGCTCGTAATAGTCGTGCCCGTCGCTCGCCGCGCCCGGCTGCTTCACCTCGACGGACAACGCTACGGCCCACTCGCTCCATGAAAATAGGCCCTTGCCTTGCAGCGCGACAGTCATGGCGAAGGCTTCCGCCTGCCAGGGTTCGGCGAACACCGGATCGTCGAGCACCGCCGGTAGCTTGGCCTCAGGCCGGCTCAAGGTAGCTCTCCCAGGCGTCGATCGAGACAACAAGCGTCGGATCGGCGCCCTCGCCCCAGATCTCGGCGCCCTCGAACACCACAGTGTAGACCCATTGCGGGTTTTCGCCTTTGCCATGGGCGTTGCCGTCGGGGAAGACGAAGCCGTCGCGCACCGCCTCGACGGTGCCGTTCTTGCCGCGCGCATAGCGTGGCAGGCGCGTATGGCCGGTTGGATTGAAGCTCTTCGTCCGCACGCGATCGCCCGCGCGAAAACGCGCCGGATTGCGGACCGGCCGGTCGCACGGCCCACCTTTGGCCAGCACTGCCGGCACGTCCGCCGCCTTCAGCACCCTCTTGGGAACGGCTGCCGGATCGATGGCCTTGCCGGCAGCAAGGTCGTTCTCGGTGACGAAGCCGTGGCGCTTCAAGAGCACCACGAGCGCCCTGATCCAGATCTGGTAGTAGCTCGAGCCGTAGTAGATGGCGGGATGCAGCGATTCCCGCGCGTGCCGGCTCTCGTCGATGTTCCAGGCGCCCATCGCGCCCGCGGTCAGCGTCACGCCCAGCGCGCGCTTCTCCCATTCGGCATGGAAATACGGCTCGTCCTTCTCGGGCGCCACCGGGCCGAAGCCCATCTGCCCGCCAAGATCCTGCGGCCCGTTCATGCCGGCTCCTTCGCCAGGGCGGTGCCGATCATCGCATCGCGGCTCACCAGCCCGGCAAGCTGTTCCTCGCTCCAGCCATCCGTGCCTTTCGGCCGCATCGGCACCACCAGGTAGCGGAGCTCGGCGGTGGAGTCCCACACCCGGATCTTCCTGGTCGGCGGCAGCGTCAAGCCAAACTCTTCGAGCACACCGCGCGGGTCGATCACGGCCCGCGAGCGGTAGGGCGGCGCCTTGTACCAGACCGGCGGCAGGCCGAGCACCGACCACGGAT
>NZ_JANINM010000133.1 GCF_024509055.1 Mesorhizobium sp.
TTCCAGGGCACGGTCAGCGAATAGCCCCGCACAGGCTGGATCCGGTTCGCTTCGGGCAGATCGACCGCCAGCGTATGGATCAGCGGTCCGGCCGTGACGACTGCCGCATCGACGGCAAGCGGATCGCAATCGATGAAGCGCACCGCGCAAAGCCGCCCATCGTGCTGCTCAAATCCCGCGACCTTGTGTTCGAAGCGGGTTGAAACAGAAAGCCGCGCCGTCATGAAATCCGTCAGATGCCGGCAAAAGGCGGCGGCGTCGCCCAAGGCATCGCCCGGCGTGTAGACGGCGCCCGCGATTTCTCCCTGGTATGTCTTCAACGCGGGCTCGACGTCCTCGGCTTCCTGCCGCGAAAGCAGACGCTGATCGAAACCAAGCTGCCGCTTGCGCTCGACGGTCGCTCGCGCGGCGGCCAGGCCGGCAGCGGAAGGATGAAGGTGGAGCTTTCCGGCGACGCGATAATCGAAATCTATCCGGGTGTCCGCCAACAGGCTCTCCATCTCCCTGCGCGATTCATCGGCCAGCCGCAGGATTGCGCTTGTGTTGCTCCACCAGCGGCGGGCCGGCATGTTCGCCATGAAGCGCAGCCCCCAGATCAGAAAGTCGGGATCGAGCCGCCAACGGATCCGGAAGGCGGGATCGCGGCCGGCGAGGATTGCAGGCAGATGCCTCAACAGCGCTGGTGACGCCATGGCGTCGCCATAGGCCCAGGAAAGCTGGGCGGCATTGCCTGCGCTCGCGCCGCGCCCGGGCTCGGCGGCGGCGTCGATCAGGATCACCTCGTGCTTTTCGCGTGCCAGCAGATACGCCGATGCGACGCCGATCACGCCTGCTCCGATGACGGCAATCCGCATGGGTTCAAGCCTCCGCGCCGCAGAGGATGGCGGTCAGCTCGATTTCGACTGGCACGCCGCGTGGCAGCGATGCCACGCCAATGGCGATGCGGACGTGCTGCCAGGATTCCGGCAACAGCTCGCGCAGCAGCTCGGATGCGCCGTCCACCACCGCGCCATGCTGCGTAAAGTCCGGGGTTGCCGCGACATAGCCGGCGAGCCGCACGAAGCCCTTCACCCGATCGAACCCGCCCGCGGCCCGTTCCAACTGGGCGAGCGCGTTGAGAAGCGCCCAGCGCGCGCATTCGCGCCCGGCCTCCAGCGAAATGTCCGCGCCCAGATGGCCGGTCCTGAGGACGGCCCCATCCTTGATCGGTACCTGTCCTGACACAGTCACGGTGTCGCCTGTGCGGATCGCGCCGACAAATGCGCCAGGGGGTGTGGTAGCCTCAGGCAAGGAAACGCCAAGCGCGGCGAGGCGCTCCCTTGTGGCGCAGGGTGTCTTGGTTCCTTCGCCGGACCGCCTCGCGCTGCGCTCGACGAAGTTGCGCAGGATTGCGCTGTCGAATTCGGTCAGGCGATATTCCGGATGCCACTGCACCCCAAGGCAGAAGCCGCCTTCCGGCTCACCTTCCAATGCCTCGATCACGCCGTCTCGTGCGCGTGCGGCGACCCGGAATTGACCGCCCCCCATAAGCGCGTGCCGGTGCAGGCTGTTCACCTCCATCTCGTCCACCCCGAGAATGCGCGCCAGATCGCTGGTCGGCTCGATGGTTACCCGGTGGGCCGGGCGGCTGGGAACCGCGCTTGGCAGGTGGTCCACGGCGTCCGATTCCGGCAGCGTGGTCGTGAAGGTGCCGCCCAGCCATTCGCCGATCAGTTGCATGCCGTGGCAGATGCCGAGCAGCGGCTTTCCGGCCTTCAACGTGCGCCGGACCAGCTCGAGTTCGAAGTCGCGGCGCTGTTGGGTGGCCTCCAGTCCCGGTGTGCTGCCCGTGATCATCACGCCATCGGCAAGCTCGAGGGCCGCCGAAATATCGAACGTTTCATAAGGGAGTATCAGCGCAGTGCCGCCCGCCTCGCTGATGGCTTCGGCATAGTTCGCCCGCACGACATATTCCCGTTCCGTCCAGCCATCGGCCGACAGCCTGAAGTCTGGCGACATCAGGATGACAGGCCTGCGGTCCTGCCGGCACTCATGTGTCGAACTCGTCATGGTTTGTCTCTTGTGATTGAAAGTCAGCCGGTGGGGGCGGCAAGTCGCCGGGAGAGCAGCGAGAACGGCCAGGCGATGAGGAAGTAGCACAGCCCCACCGCCAGGTAGATTTGCAGCGGCAGGAAATACTCCGTCGCCATCGCCCGGCCGGTCAGTACCAGTTCGTTCACCGTGATGAGCGAGGCGAGCGAGGAGTCTTTCAACAGCGACACGAAGGTGACGATGAGCGGAGCGATGATGACGCGAACCACTTGCGGCAGAACGATCAGGCGGAAGCTCTGGAAAGGCGTGAAGCCGACGGCGAGGGCCGCTTCGCGCTGTCCCTTCGGGATCGCCATCAGGCCTGCGCGAAACAACTCCGCGACCTGCGCCGCGAAAGCAAGTGCCAACCCCAGAACCGCCCCGGAGAAGGCGTTGAAGGTGATGCCGATCCCGGGCAGGCCGAAATAGAGCAGGAACAGGATGGCGAGCAGCGGCACGCCCCGGACCAGGGAGACGTAAGCCGTTGCGAAATGGCGCAGCGCCGGGGATCGCGTATGCCTGCAGAGCGACAGCAAAAGGCCGAACACCAGCGACAGGGCGAAGGCGCAGATCGAAAGAAGCGCGGTCGTGCCCATGGCCTTGATGAGAAGGGGCGCCCATTCCCCGCCATATTCGAGATAAGGTTGGATGAAATTGCTCATGCCTTCAGCCTCCCATAGCGGCCTTCGAGGAAGCGCACCGCCTGCATCAGCGGAAGGCTGAGCACGAGATAAAGGCCGGCGGCCGTCACGTAGATCAGCGTGGTCTGGAACGACGACGTCACCATGGACCGCGCGTAGAACATGATTTCGGGCGCCGCGATGGCGGAGACGATGGACGTGTCCTTGAGCAGTTGGACCGCGTAGTTGCCGAGCGAGGGCAGGGCGATGCGCAGCGCCTGCGGCGTCAGGATGTCGAAAATCGCCTGGAACGGGGTGAAGCCGACCGCGAGCGCCGCCTCGCGCTGGCCGTTTGGCAGCGCCGAGAAGCCCGAGCGGAACAGGTCGCAGGTCACCGCGGCGCCGATCAGTCCCAGGCCGAGGACCGCCGCGACAAGGGCCGACAATCTGAGGCCGATACTCGCCAGGCCGAAATAGAGGATGAACAGGTGGGTGAGGGCCGGGATGTTGCGCATGATCTCGCAATACGCATCGATCAGGAAATGGGCGGCGCGCAACCTGCCGAACTGGCGCACAAGCGCGAGGCCGAAGCCGAGGGCGACACCGAGCGCCAGCGACGTGAGCGTCACCAGCACGGTGACGCCGACCCCGGCAAGCAGCCCCTCGAGCACCATGATGAAGGTCGATATTCCGGTCATGGCACTGAACCTCAGTGCCGGATCTGTTTCAGGAAGGCACGGGTTCTCGCCTCGCGCGGGGAAAGGATCAACTCCCGGGCAGGCCCTTCTTCGACGATCGCTCCTCCGTCCAGGAACATCACCCGATCGGCAATGTCGCGCGCGAAGGCGATCTCGTGGGTGACGATCAGCATGGTTCGCCCCTCTGCAGCAAGTTCCTCCATCACCTTCAGCACTTCATGCACCAGTTCCGGATCGAGCGCGGAGGTCGGTTCGTCGAACAGCATCAGCTTCGGCTTCTGGGCCAGCGCCCGGGCAATCGCCACGCGCTGCTGCTGGCCGCCCGAAAGCTCCAGCGGCGAGGCGTTGGCGCGGTGGGTCATGTGGACCTTGGCGAGCATTTCCAACGCCAGTTCCTTTGCTTCCCTGGCGGGAAGCCCGCGCACCTTGCGGGCTGCGATGGCCACGTTCTCCGTCACCGAGAGATGCGGCCAGAGATTGAACAGCTGGAAGACCATTCCCATTTCGGCGCGCTGCGGGGCGAGCTGGCGGTCGCTCATCGGCCGGCCGCGGTTGACGCCGATCCGCTCGCCGTCGAGATGGATTTCGCCCGCGCTCGGCTTTTCGAGGAAGTTCAGGCAGCGCAGGCAGGTGGACTTGCCCGAGCCCGAGGGGCCGATCAGCGCGATCTTCTGGCCGGCGGCCACCTCGAAGTCGATGCCCTTCAGCACTTCCATCTGCCCGTAGCTCTTGCGCAGGCCCGTCACGCTCAAGAGCGGGTCCATGACATTTCCCATCGTTCGTTATCGATTGAGGTGGCGCGGGGCAGAGGCCTTGAAGCGGCATCTGCCCCATGGCTGAACCCGTCAGCCGCCCGCCTTGCAGGACGGCAGCTTGTAGTCGGCCGGGCGATCGACACC
>NZ_JANINM010000134.1 GCF_024509055.1 Mesorhizobium sp.
CGGCCACCTCGCCGACATCATGACGGCGATCGGCATCGACCTGAAGGAAGTGCGCGTCGTCCCTGACGAGGAGGACGAGATCGTCGCTGCAGTGAATGCGCTGCGCGCGCGCTACACTTACGTCTTCACCACCGGCGGCATCGGCCCTACCCACGACGACATCACCGCCGACTCCGTCGCCAAGGCCTTCGGCGTGCCGTGCGAATACGACGCCAAGGCCTACGCCATGCTGGAAGCAAGCTATGCCCAGCGCGGCATCGAGTTCACCGAGGCGCGCAAGCGCATGGCACGCATGCCGCGCGGCGCGGACCACATCGATAATCCGGTATCGGTGGCGCCCGGATTCCGCATCGGCAATGTCCATGTCATGGCTGGCGTGCCGTCCATCTTCCAGGCGATGCTCGACAATGTCGTTCCAACGTTGAAGACGGGCACCAAGATGCTTTCGGCTACCGTGCATTGCCCCTTCGGCGAAGGCCTGATCGGCGGACCGCTGGCCGATATCCAGAAGGCGCATCCGGACACCATCATCGGCTCTTATCCGAAATATGGCGACGGCAAGTTCTGGACCGAGCTCGTCGTTCGCGCCCGCAGCGAAGGCGCCCTCGAGGCCGCGCGCAGGGATGTCGAAGCCATGGTGGCGGGTTTGTCCGCCGCTGGTTGAGGCGCTGGCAACGCTTGCGGCCACGCCGGAACCAAGCAGGATGGTGTGACGTTTCTTGCTAGCGGAATTCACCGCCGCGGCAGGCGCGTAGCGTCGACATTCGAGGGCCGTCATGCGTTTCAGGACAATCGTCGCCATTTTGCAGAACGAACAGGATGCCGAACGGGTGCTCGACTGCGCCGTTCCGCTCGCCGAGCGTTTCGAAAGCCATATTGTCGGCATTCACGCCGAGGCGCTTCCGGTTCCCTATACGTCAGCCACTGGTTTTCCCGACACCGAGTTCCTGCAGGTCTCGGCGGAAATGAACAAGGAGCGGGCCGACAAGCTGCACGCGTTTTTTCTGCGGCGTATCGAGGAGGCTGGCCTTTCCTTCGAGTGGCGCAGTTTCGAGAGCTTCTCCGGCGACAGCGCGCTGACCGGCATATCGAGCGTGCGCGCCGCCGATCTGATTGTCGCCGCCCAGCGTGACACCGGGGGCGACCCGGGCGCCGATGTCGACACCCTCGTCTACGACGCGGGTCGGCCGGTGCTGGTCGTGCCGCATGGGGGGCCGCTCGTGACCACGTTCAGGCGGGTGTTGCTGGCCTGGAACGGCAGCAAGGAAGCAGCGCGGGCGGCATTCGACGCCCTGCCCTTCATCATCGAGGCCGACAAGACGGACATTCTCGTCATCGACCCTCCGGACACCCTGGACGAGGCCCCCGAGGCGGCCGGCGCCGACATCGCTGCCGCCTTGTCCCGCCACGGCGCCAATGTCAGCGTCTCGGTGCAGAAATCCGCCGGCATCGCGGTAGATGACATCATACAGGCCCGAATAACCGAATCCGGCGCGGACCTGCTGGTGCTCGGCGCCTATAGCCATTCCTGGCTGCGCCAGCTCCTGTTCGGCGGCGTCACCCGCACTGTGTTGCGCACGTCGAACGTGGCCGCTTTCCTGTCGCGTTGACGGTACCGGTCCACCCGCGTCCACAGAGATCGGATTGCGCCACCTTGCCAAGGCCAGCGCTTTCCGGCTAATTCCGCCTGCATTCCATCAGTATCCGCGCGCCGTGGGCGCGCCTTGCGGAGTGCGCGAACCATGTCCCTTCCCGAAAAAGCCTTTCCGGTCTCCTGGGACCAGTTCCATCGCGACGCGCGTGCGCTCGCCTGGCGCCTCTCCGGAACCAATAAGGGACAATGGAAGGCGATCGTCTGCATCACCCGCGGCGGCCTGGTGCCCGCGGCGATCATTTCGCGCGAGCTCGGCATCCGCATCATCGAGACGGTCTGCGTCGCTTCCTACCATGACTATACCAGCCAGGGTCAGTTGCAGGTGCTGAAGGAGATCTCGCCTCCCCTGCTCGCCGACGAAGGCGCTGGCGTGCTGATCATCGACGACCTGACCGACACCGGAAAGACCGCTGGCATCGTGCGCGCCATGATGCCGAAGGCGCATTTCGCCACAGTCTATGCCAAGCCAAAGGGCCGGCCGCTGGTTGACACCTTCGTCACCGAGGTCAGCCAGGACACCTGGATCTATTTCCCGTGGGACATGGGCTTCACCTACCAGAAGCCGATCGCCGACGATCACGCCGGCTGACGCCATTTTCCAAGAAAACCGGTTGCCAAGGCATGATCATGCCACGGAATCGCGCGGCGTGAGCACAATCGCTTTGCGAGCTCGACTTTTTCTGGTGGGATTTTCCTACAGAGTGAAGTTTTTTACTTTTAAAGCGCACAATTCGCCGTAAGATTCCTAAGGTGGCAAACGATTCCGGAGGCTGGGGGCAGCTTCGATGTTGATGAGGCCGGCAGCGCAAAACCATGTGGCCGAAAGAGTCCAGAGACTTTTCGGCACAGTGCCCTGCCGTCTGCAGGTTGCTGCCCTGCCCTGGCGCGAATCCGATCATGGCGTCGAGATCATGCTGATCACCAGCCGTGACACCAGACGCTGGGTGCTGCCCAAGGGCTGGCCGGAGGCCAGGGAGCCGCTCTGCGAGGCCGCAGCCCGCGAAGCGGGCGAAGAGGCGGGGCTGCGCGGCGCGATCTCGCACTTCGAAGCAGGCCGCTATTTCTACGGCAAGGTTCTTGCCTCCGGAGAGGAAGTGCCTTGTGAGGTGCTGGTTTTTCCACTCAAGGTCGGCCATGTCGCCGACCGTTGGAAAGAGAGGCATGCGCGCACGCGCAAATGGGCAGGCTCCGCCGAGGCCGTCGGCATGGTCAACGAGCCCGACCTGTGCGAGATCATCTCGAACTTTTGCGCCGATCCTTACAAATTCCCCTGACACATCAATTATTTGTGCTTCCGCCGGGCAGGCTGTACATTGCAGGGCAAAGGCGTGAGTGCTTTGGTCGTTGAAGCAGGGCCGAATCGGCTAACAGCGTCGATCGATGACGAACACCGCGAAACCACTGGAAGAGAACTCCGGCGAACACCGGCGCGAGCATCGTCAGCGCGTGCTCAAGGGCGGAACGATCATCACCGGCATCCAGAATTCCGAGATAAGCTGCACCCTGCGCAATCAGAACCCCGGCGGTGCCGAATTGAAAGTCGCGCCGGAATCACGCGTCCCTGACCGTTTTCTCCTCTATGTCCCGGTCGACGGCATAGCCTATCGGGCGGAAGTGCGCTGGCGCCGCAACGATCGCATCGGCGTCCAGTTCACCGGAACCGAGCCCAAGCCCAAGCTGCACTACGGCTGACACCGAAATCAGCAAAGCCCTCTCGGGCCGGCGCCCGGCTAAAAGCCAGGCACCGGTTGACCCTACGCGACGAGCCCTTTGGTCAGCTCGAGCGCCTGGCGCTCGAACAGCCGCCGGTATATGCCGCCGCTCAGCCGGATCAGTTCGTCATGCGAGCCCTCCTCGACGATGCGGCCGTGGTCAAACACCAGCAACCGGTCGAGCGCGCGCACCGTCGACAGCCGGTGCGCGATCACCAGGGTGGTGCGTCCGACCATCAGCCGCTCCATCGCCTTCTGGATCAGCACCTCCGATTCGGAATCGAGGCTCGAAGTCGCCTCGTCCAGGATCAGGATGCGCGCATCGGCCAGGAACGCGCGCGCGATCGCCACGCGCTGGCGCTCGCCGCCCGACAGCTTCACGCCGCGCTCGCCGACCAGGGTTCCGTAGCCCTTGGGCAGGTTGACGATGAAGTCATGCGCGCTGGCGAGCTTCGCCGCATGCTCGATCTCGGCCTGCGAAGCGCCCGGCCTGGCATAGGCGATGTTTTCCGCGAGCGACCGGTGGAACAAGATCGGCTCCTGCTGCACGATGGCGATCTGGCCGCGCAGCGACGCCTGCGCGACTTGCGCGATATCCTGGCCGTCGATCAGGATGCGGCCCGCATTCACGTCATAGAGGCGCTGGATCAGCTTGACGAAGGTCGTCTTGCCAGAGCCCGAATGGCCGACCAGGCCGATGCGCTCGCCCGCCGCGATCTCGACCGAGAAGTCGCGGTAGAGCGGCAGCCGGTGATTGCCATAGTGGAACGTCACCCTATCGAATGCGATACGGCCGTCGGAGATCCGGATGGGACCGACGCCGGGCTTGTCCTCGATGCCGAGCGGCTCGGCCTGGAAATCGACCAGTTCCTCCATGTCGTTGATCGAGCGCTGCAGGTTGCGGATATGCGTGC
>NZ_JANINM010000135.1 GCF_024509055.1 Mesorhizobium sp.
CTCTATCCAGCTGAGCTACGGGCGCGCAACAGGCCGTGTTTGACACAAGCCCCGCAGTCCGGTCGAGACGGCCGGCCGCGATGTGGTGTGTTCCCTAACGACTGAATTCCGGAAAAGCAAGTCGATCCGGCAAAGTTTTGTCGAACTTGTTTTGCCGACGCCGAGATATGGCGAAATTCAGGTCAGGCCGGGCGGCGCAGGCCGTTGCGTGCCTGGTCGAGCCGAACCGGCTGGTCGGGGATGGTGACGGCGAAGGTGGTGCGACCGCCGATCGATTCGACCAGCTCGACCGTGCCGCCATGGGCGCGGATCAGTTCATGGGCGATCGCAAGGCCGAGCCCAGTGCCACCGCTGCGCGCCGAGCCGCGGAAGGCGGCAAAGAGATTCTCGCGCGCCTTCGGCGGCAGGCCCGGGCCGGTGTCGGTGACGACGATGCGGCTGACGCTGCCGATCCGCTCCGACGAGACGGTCAGGCGGCGCACCACCGCGCTCTCCGTATCGCCGGCCATCGCCTGGACGGAGTTGCGGCAGAGATTGGTGAGCACACGGAAGAGCTGGTCGGAATCGGCATCGACTTCGAACGCCAGCTCTATGGCGTTGATGAACTCGATGCCTTCCTCGATGTCGAGCAGGCCATGCACGTCGTCGACCAGCTGGCGCAGCCGCAGGCGCCGGCGCGCCGGCGCCGGCTCCTGCGTGCGGCCATAGGAAAGCACGCCCTCCGAATAGGCGACGGCCCGGTCCAGCGCGCGCAGAAGCTTCGGCGCGAAGGCCTGCACCGTCGGGTCCTTCACCTGGCGCAGGCGGTCCGACATCAATTGGGCTGAAGCCAGGATGTTGCGCATGTCGTGGTTGATCTTCGAGACGGCGAGGCCGAGGTCGGCGAGATGCTTCTGCTCGGACAGCATCTTCTGCAGCCGCTCCTGCATCTGCGACAGCTCGCGCTCGGCGACGCCGATCTCGTCGGCGCGATCGGCCGGGCGGATGACCCGGCCTGGATCGTCGGGCGCCTCGGAGAAGGACAGGATCGAGCGCGTCATCGAGCGGATCGGCCCGATCATAATCAGGTCGATGGCCGCATAGACCAGCATCGCGGTGAACAGCGAGATCAGCAGCGAGACGACGGCGACGTTGCGCGAATATCTGAGCATGGCATCGCGCAGGCGGTAGTCCGGCATGATCAGTTCGAATTCCTTGTCGCTGTCGCCGACAGGGCCGAAGACGCGCAGCATGCGCTTGCCGCCGAAGAACAAGGTGTCCAGCGCCCCGGTCATGCCGTTGACCAGCCCGACATTGGAGATGTCGATGTGCTGGTCGACCTGCGGCGGCATGTCGGCGACGACGAGCAGGCGCGAGACGCCGCCGTCGCGCACGGCGATCGCCTTGGCGCCGATCGCGATCAGCACGTCGTTCTGGGCGGCGTGCGACAAGGAGTTGGGCTCACCCTGCAGAAGCACGATCGAAACGGCGGCGGCGGTGCTCAGCCTCTCCTTCAGCCAGTTCACCCGGTAGCTGGCGATCCAGGGCAGGAAGATCAGGACTTCGGCGAGCAGCACGAAGACGATGGTGAGCAGGAGAAGCTTGGTCGACAGGCCGCGCGACAGCGGCACCCGGCGCGGTGAGTTCGCCGCGGCCGGCCTTGCCTTTTCTTCGGTGGACGGAGCTTCACTCGACATGACGCGATCTTCACGAAGGCTTGATCGGCCAAGATTATGCGATTTGCGGCTTTTTTGCCAATTTCATCCTTGGCCCGCGAAAAATTCCCTTTGGGTGGCCCGGATTGACTTCCAAAAACCTTCTTTCTATAAGCCCGCACACGCTCGGGCCATTCGTCCCGGCGCGGTTTCGATCGCGCCTAAACCGGCCCGGCAAAGCTCCTGTTACAGAGTGACAGACACAAGAAGGGCCGCACCCCGCGGTATTAAAACAAATGAAGCGTACCTACCAACCGTCCAAACTCGTCCGCAAGCGCCGGCACGGTTTCCGCGCCCGCATGGCCACCAAGGGTGGTCGCGGCGTCGTCGCAGCTCGCCGCAACCGCGGCCGCAAGCGGCTCAGCGCCTGAACGAAAGACGAGATCGTTGCCCGCAACCGGCAAGCCAAAGGGAAAAACTCCCGGGCGGCTTCTGAAACGCGCGGATTTCCTGGCTGTGCGCGGCGGTGAAAAACGCCGCGGGCGGCTTTTTCTCGTTGAAGTTCTCGACCGTGGCGACACGCTGTCGCCACGAGTCGGCTACACCGTCACCAAGAAGGTCGGCAACGCCGTGGTGCGCAACCGCGTCCGGCGGCGGCTCAGGGAAGCCGTGCGCGTCCATGCCGCCGATGACATGGCGCCTGGTAATGACTATGTCATCGTCGGGCGCGAAGACGTGCTCGCCATTCCTTTCGGCCAGTTGAAGGCCGAGCTTTCCCGCCGGCTGCGCGGCACACGATAGGCCAAGGGCTTTCGATGGAAAACAACCGCAATTTCTTCATCACCATCGCGCTGTCGGTGCTCATCCTGACACTGTGGCAGGTGTTCTACATGAACCCTAAGATGGAACAGCAGCGCGAGCAGGCCCGCATCGAGCAGCAGCGCGTCGAAGCGCAGAAGAAGGAAGCAGGCGGCGCCGGTTCCAATGCCGCCGGGACTCCGGCACCCGCTTCGGGCGCCATTCCCAACGCACCGGGCAGCGATGCCGTAACGGCGGCCAGCCGCGACCAGGCTGTTGCCGCTACCAAGCGCGTCAAGATCGACACGCCGAGCCTGGAAGGCTCGATCAACCTGACCGGCGCGCGCCTCGACGACCTCAAGCTCAAGCACTACACGGAGACGGTCGACAAGGATTCGCCCAAGATCGAGTTGCTCAATCCGGCCTCGCTGGCCAACGGCTATTTCGCCGAGATCGGCTTCGTCGGCAACGACAAGACCGGAACGGTGCCCGGCGCGGACACGGTGTGGAGCGTCGACGGCAATCCGACATTGACGCCTTCGACGCCGGTGACGCTTACCTTCACCAACGACAAGGGCCTGACCTTCAAGCGCACGATCTCGGTCGACAACGACTACATGTTCACCGTTTCGGACACGGTGCAGAATTCAGGCTCGGCCCCCGTTTCGCTGTTCAACTACGGCCGCGTCACCCGCTTCGACAAGCCGGCCGTGGCCAGCACCTATGTGCTGCATGAAGGCCTGATCGGCTTCACCGGCACCGAAGGGCTGCAGGAGCACAAATACGCGGCAATCGAGAAGGACAAGCAGGTCAAGCCGGGCAAGTCGACCGACGGTTGGCTCGGCATCACCGACAAATACTGGGCCGTGACGCTGGTGCCGACCGAGAAGCAGCCGTTCCAGCCGACCTACTCCTATTTCGATTTCAACAGCGGACCTCATAGCCATAGCTACCAGTCCGACTTCCTGACCGATGCCATCAATGTCGGCGCCGGCCAGTCCGCGACCGTCGAGACCGAGGTCTTCGCCGGCGCCAAGGAAGTCGCCAAGATCAACGCCTATGCCGAAGACCGCCACATCAAGCGCTTCGACCTGTTGATCGACTGGGGCTGGTTCCACTTCATCACCAAGCCGATGTTCTGGCTGATCGACACGCTGTACAAATTCCTCGGCAATTTCGGCCTAGCGATCCTCGCCACGACCGTCATCGTCAAAGCCCTCTTCTTCCCGCTGGCCAACAAGTCCTACGCGTCGATGGCCAACATGAAGAAGGTGCAGCCGAAGATGCTGGAGATCCGCGAGAAATACGCGGACGACAAGATGAAGCAGCAACAGGCGATGATGGAGCTATACAAGACGGAGAAGATCAATCCGCTGGCCGGCTGCTGGCCGGTGGCGCTGCAGATCCCGGTCTTCTTCTCGCTCTACAAGGTGCTCTACATCACCATCGAGATGCGGCACGCGCCGTTCTTCGGCTGGATCCACGATCTCGCGGCGCCCGATCCGACCTCGATCTTCAACCTGTTCGGCCTGCTGCCGTTCGCGGCGCCCGCCTTCCTGCCGCATATGGGCGCCTGGGCGGTGGTCATGGGCATCACCATGTTCCTGCAGATGCGCATGAACCCGGCGCCGCCGGACCCGACGCAGGCGGCGATCTTCACCTGGATGCCGGTGATCTTCACCTTCATGATGGGCAGCTTCCCGGCCGGCCTCGTGATCTATTGGGCCTGGAACAACACGCTGTCGATCCTGCAGCAGGGCGTGATCATGAAGCGCCAGGGCGCCAAGATCGAATTGTGGGACAATCTGGC
>NZ_JANINM010000136.1 GCF_024509055.1 Mesorhizobium sp.
GTCCAGCTTAAAAAAAGTCGTGGCGGAAGCGAGGCAAAAATAGCAATTTCGGCCCCGCCAGCGCGGCGTCTTCCAGCAATAGGGAAAACCAATGAGCGAAACAATCGAAAAGCGGCTAACGGATCTTGGCGTCACCCTTCCGGCAGCCGCGGCCCCGGCAGCCAACTACGTGCCCTATTGCCGGACCGGCAATCTGCTGTTCACCGCGGGGCAGTTGCCGCTCAAGGACGGCAAGCTCCAGGCGAGCGGGCTGCTCGGCCGCGACGTCGACACGGCAACCGGCAAGGAAGGCGCGAAATTCTGCGCCATCAACATCCTGGCCCAGGCCAAGGCGGCACTCGGCGATCTCGGAAAGATCCGCCGGCTGGTCAAGATCACGGTGTTTGTCGCGTCGGCGCCTGACTTCGTCGAGCAGCATCTGGTGGCCAACGGTGCTTCCGACTTCCTGGTCGCCGTGCTCGGCGAAAGCGGCAAGCATGCCCGCTCGGCCGTCGGCACCGCGTCGCTGCCGCTCAACGCAGCGGTCGAGGTCGAAGCGATCTTTGAAGTCGAGTGAGTAGATGTCCGATCTTTCCTGGCTGATTGCCCGCCCGGTCGCGCATCGCGGCTTCCACGACATGAACAAGACGCGCTGGGAGAACACGCTTTCCGCCTTCGCGGCAGCAGCCGAGCGTGGCTATGCAATCGAATGCGACGTTCATATCTCTTCGGATGGCGTGCCGATCGTCATACACGACGACGAGCTGAAGCGCCTGACCGGCCATGATGGGTTCGTCTGGCAGCGCACAGCAGCCGAACTGACCGCGCTCAAGGTCGGCGGCACCGCGGACCATGTGCCGACGCTGCGGGAGGCGCTCGACCTGATCGACGGCCGGGTGCCGCTTGTGGTCGAGCTGAAAGGCGTGCCCGGTCGCGACAAGGGTCTCGTCGCCAGCGTAGGCAGGCTGCTCAAGCGTTACAAGGGCAAGGTGGCGATCATGTCGTTCGACCACTGGCTGATCCGCGATTTTTCCAGGGACGCGCCCGGCATTCCGGGTGGGCTGACTGCCTATGGCAAGGAAAACCAGTTGATCGAGGCGCATTTCGCCATGCTGGCGCATGACATCGCCTTCACCTCCTACGCCGCCGGCGACCTGCCGAACCCGTTCGTCAGCTTCGTGCGCGAAAAGCTCAAGATGCCGGTGATCACCTGGACCGTGCATGACCAGCCGGCGATCGATCTCACCTTCAAATATGCTGACCAGATGACCTTCGAGGGCTTCGAGCCGGACTTGATCAAGGTAGCCTGAGGCGGTGCCTCGAACGTGACTTGCAGACGCCCGGACGACGCTTAAATAAGCCCCATGGATCAGGGTGACGACGACGATGGACAGGTGGCGAATGCGGACTATGCGATCCGCGTCGCCGCGGGTATCGGCGCCTTCACCTGCGACGAATGGAACGGCTTCGCCGGGACGACACGCGGCGACAGGGAAAGCGGCTACAACCCGCTGGTTTCATTAGCTTTCCTGAGCGCATTGGAAGATTCGGGCTGCGCCGTGCGGCGCACCGGCTGGCAGGGCCATCACCTGAGGCTCGAGACAGCGCAGGGCAAGCTGCTGGGCGCCGTGCCCTGCTATCTGAAATCGCACAGCCAGGGCGAATATGTCTTCGATCACGGATGGTCCGACGCGTTCGAGCGTGCTGGCGGGCGCTACTATCCAAAGTTGCAGTGTTCGGTGCCATTCTCGCCAGTGACCGGCCCTCGCCTGCTGGTGAGCAAGGGCGAGGATCCGGACACGGTCAAGGCCGGTCTCGCCGCCGGGCTGAAGATGGTGACCGACAAGCTCGGCGTCTCCTCCGCCCATGTAACCTTCGCCACGGAGCCCGACGTCGCGACGCTCGAGGCCGCGGGCTTCCTTCACCGCACCGACCAGCAGTTCCATTTCTTCAATGAGGGTTTTTCGAGCTATGATGACTTCCTCGCCACGCTTGCCTCGCGCAAGCGCAAGGCGATGAAGAAGGAACGCCGCGAAGCGCTGGTGGACGGCATCAGCATCGACTGGCTGACGGGCAAGGACATCACCGAAAGCGCCTGGGACGACTTCTTCGCCTTCTACATGGACACCGGCGGCAGGAAGTGGGGCCGGCCCTATCTCAACCGCGAGTTCTTCTCGCTGATCGGCGAGCGGATGGCGGACGACATCCTGCTGGTGATGGCCAGGCGCAATGGCCGATATATCGCCGGCGCCATCAACTTCATCGGCTCCGATGCGCTCTACGGGCGCAACTGGGGTTGCATCGAAGACCACCCCTTTCTGCACTTCGAGGTCTGCTATCACCAGGCGATCGACTTCGCCATCGAGCGCAAGCTGAAGGTGGTTGAGGCCGGAGCGCAAGGCGAGCACAAGCTTGCGCGCGGCTACCAACCGGTGACAATGCATTCGGCGCATTACATCGCGCATCCCGGGCTGCGAAATGCGGTCGCCGACTACCTGCGCCGCGAACGACGCGAAGTCGAGCGAATGGGCGAATATCTCGAGGAGCACACGCCGTTCCGGAAGGACCTTGCGGAATAGCCCTGTGCCGATCCCTCGGTCAGTGAGGCTTTCGGGCCGCGATCGGCACAAGGAACGAAAAGCAGGCAACCAGGAAGAAGATGCCGCCGGCAAGCGCCAGCAGATCGCCCGCGCGCCACGCCGCGGCGATGAAGAACAATGCTGACACGATGAACAACAGCCAACCAGCGACGACCCACTTCATGGCTGCTCCATCTTGACGCTGCCCCCCAGGCGACAAACATTGCCGACCATAAAACCAGCGAGGTACCATGACCGTCTACGACCCGGACAACATTTTCGCAAAAATCCTGCGCGGCGAAATCCCTTCGCACCGTATCTATGAGGATGACGCCGTCGTGGCCTTCATGGATGTGATGCCGCAGGGCACAGGCCACACCCTGGTGGTGCCGAAGGCGCCGTCACGCAACATCCTGGATGCCGATCCTGCCACGTTCGGTCGGCTGTTTGCCGTGGTGCAGAAAGTGGCCATAGCGGTCAAGAAGGCTTTCAACGCCGACGGCGTCACGCTCATGCAGTTCAATGAGCCGGCCTCCGGTCAGACCGTCTATCATCTCCATGTGCATGTCCTTCCGCGCTTCGAGGGCGTGCCGCTCAAGCCGCACAGCGGACAGATGGAGAAGCCGGAAGTCCTGGCTGAAAACGCGGAGAAGGTTCGGGCAGCGCTCCGGAGCTGATCCAACCTGCCGGGAGCCAGCCTATAGCAGTGCCAATCTCTGGAAGGCCGTCGACTCCGATCCGGTGTCGAGCAGCTTCCGGATCGCCTCGGCGCATGCTCCAGGAGATAACAGCTCGGTGTCGACTTCAAGGTCATAGAGGCCTGGCTTGTGAACTTCCTCCTGCCATAGGCGCACAGGTGTGGGTACCGGGTCTTCGTCCGACCCGGTCACATAATTGCCGACTGAGCCGGCGCGCCGTTGCAGGATCACCTCGATTGGACAGTGGACACCGACGAACAGGACCGGCAGGCCGGCCAGGCGCCTGGCACAGTCGGGAAGTATGCCGAGTGGTCTCGAATAGGCGTCATGGTGGCCGATATCGGTTACCACATTCAGCCCCTGCCGACTGTGGACTGCGATCGACTCGTAAAGTGCTGCATAGAACTCAGGCACGAAAGCCTCGAGGTCGGGGCGTTCTCCACCGGGGCGCAGGCCGATGCCCGGTTGCAAGCTTGGTGGCGTGATCCGTGCATAGACGTCGACGCCGAGATTCACCCAGACGCCATCGAACTTCTCCTGAATTGCGGCGGCAATACTCGACTTTCCGGACCGGGGGGCGCCGTTCAGGATGATGATCTGGCCCGCTTTCATACCGTGGCTCCAATGAAAAAAGCCCCGTTTCCGGGGCTTTTTTGCACATGAGGGTCGAACCCGTCAGCTCTTGCGAGGCAGTTGCGGCACCAGGCTGCGCTTGCCGCCATCCTTGCCCTTGGGCTCAGGCTTCTGCGCCACCGCCTTCTTGGCAACCGGCTTCTTCGCCACTGCCTTCTTGGGCTTCGGCGCGTCTTCCGGCTCTTCCTTCTTCGGCTTCACCGGCGCTTCGTCCGCGAGCGATTCGAGCTTCAGTCCGGTCTCGCCGGTTTCCTTCTTCTCGACGGTGACGCGCACCGTTCCGCCCTTCTTGAGCTTGCCGAACAGCACCTCGTCGGCCAGCGGCTTCTTGATGT
>NZ_JANINM010000137.1 GCF_024509055.1 Mesorhizobium sp.
GCCGAGATGCCGTCGCCATGAAGCGTCACCTGTTCCATGCGCCCTCGTGGGTGGCTGATATGGCCGCAGGTTAGCAAAAGCGAGGCAGGACTCAAGCGAGGTCGGTGGAATCAGGACTGCAGTCAGTCTAAGCTCATGTTTTCCGGATGCTTTTGCCGGACACGCACGAAGGCGGCGCCATTTCTGGTTTCGGCGCGCTGGCTGTGAAGAAGGCAGCTTGAAAATGGGGGCCTGGCCGGCAAACACACCCCCTGCGGAGCCGACCAGGCACGGGCGCCGGCCCCTCGGGAGAGCCGGCGCCCGTCTTGTCCGGGCATTAGGAGATGCCCGGAAAGCTCAGGCGGCTATTCGCGCTCGCCGGTGAAGTTCAGCAGCAGCTGGAAGATGTTGATGAAGTTCAGATAAAGCGAGAAAGCGCCGAAGACAGCGAGCTTCTGTTGCGATTCCGCGTCGAAGTTCTCGGCATACTGCTCCTTGATCGTCTGCGTGTCCCATGCGGTCAGGCCGATGAAGACGGCGATACCGATCACCGAGATGGCGAACTGCAGCGCGGTCGAGCCGAGGAACAGGTTGACGAGGCTCGCGATCACCACGCCGATCAGGCCCATGATCAGGAAGGACGAGAACTGCGTCAGGTCGCGCCTGGTCGTGTAGCCATAGAGGCTGGTGGCGCCGAACATGGTGGCGGCGATGAAGAATGTGCGCGCGATGCTCGTTCCGGTGAAGACCAGGAACACCGACGCCAGCGAAAGGCCCATGACGCCACAGAAAGCCCAGAACATGGCCTGCGCGCTGGCCGCCGACATCGTCTGCATCTTGAAAGAGAACAGCATGACGAAGGCGAGCGGCGCCAGCATCACCACCCACTTCAGCGGACTGGAGAAGATCGGCACATAGAGCGCCGGCGTAGAGGATACGGCGAAGGCGACGACGCCGGTGACCACGAGGCCGAGGCCCATGTAGTTATAGACGCGCAGCATGTGCTGGCGCAGGCCCTCGTCATAGACTGCCCCGGCCTGGACGCCGGTGCCCATTCGATATCCCAGATTGGGGCTGTTCATTTGGTTCTCCTTGGTTGGGACGGTTCGTTTCGGTGTTTCAGTAAAGGGTTCTGGCCAGTTTCTCGGCGGCGCGGTCGAGATTGCCGGCATCGCTGCGGCCGACGACCGCGTAGGCAACCTCGCCGATCTGGAAATAGGCCGAAGAGATATCGCCCGAGGGCACCACGGTCGGCTTCACCACATCGAAGGTGCCCGGCCTGATGGCAAACAGCGAGACGAGCCCGAGATCCTTCGTTTCGAGCGCCATCTCGACGCTCGGCCCGAAGCGTGACGGATAGACCTGCACGTCGCGGATCTTCCAATCCGCGGGCAGCGACGGCATGACGATCGCTGTCGCTGCACGGATTTCGTCGGCGTTGTAGCCCGGCGCTTCCGCTTGGGACGGCATCGCCTCGCGCACCAGCGTCGTCCTGTGCGCGCTCACCGCCTCCTCGACATAGGCCGGCGGCTGCGTCGAGGCGACGACCTTGGTGACGGCGATCGACCCGAATATGCTATTTGCCAGCCAGCCGGCGCCGACCAGCAGCGCCGCGGCCGCGGCGCGCTGCAGGACGGCGAAGATACGGCCCTGGGCAAGCCCCCTCTCCAGCCGGCGCGCCGCCTCGGTGGTCGCCGGCCGCGCCATGCCGCTCGAGCCGGCAAGCGCCATGCGCAACTCGTCGCGCATCCTCAGGTCCGACATCACGCGCGCGGCGGTTTCCGGGCGCGCGGACAGGTACGCCTCGACCTCGATGCGGCGGGCAACCTCAAGCTGGTCGTCGACATAAGCGTCGAGATCGGCATCGGTTACGGGATCGATACTGGCCGTCATGAGTCACCTCCCACGATCCGCAAATGGTTCTTGCCTCGCCCCGGAGCGCCCTGCTCCATCTCGCGCAGCGCCGCGCGCGCCCGGCCAATACGCGACATCAGTGTTCCCAGCGGGACGCTGCTGACCTGAGCCGCCTCGCCGTAGCTCAGTCCTTCGATGACGACGAGGTGCAGGGCCGAACGCTGTTCTTCAGGCAGCGCCAGGAAGGCCTCGCGCACCTGCGACAGGCGCACCGAATGCTCTTGGGATGGCGGCACGCTGGTGTCGGCAAGATGTCCGGCCTGCTCGATCCGCGCCGCCTCTGACCGTCGCGAGCGTACGCGGTCGATGAAGGTGTTGTGCACGATCGCCAAAAGCCAGGCGCGCAGGTTGCCGCCCGAGCGAAAGGTGCCGCGCCGCTCGTAGGCGCGCACCAGCGCATCGTGCACCAGATCCTCGGCGTCGGTGCTGTCGCGCGTCAGCGAGCGCGCATAGCGGCGCAACGAGCCAAGCTGCCCAACGATATCGAAGCGTGTCATCGACCGTTTCATGCCCTGTTTACGGAGCATGTGGGGATTTTAATCCCTTAGCCCTGTCATTTTTCGACGGGCTTTGGCCTTCGGCGGAGTTGTTAGCCTCCATCACGATCTGGCCAGGCAGGAAACCGCTGGCGCCAAACCGGCGATTTGCGTATCAATCCGCCGCCATTGGAGCCTGATCGATGTTCGAAGACCTGCAGCCCGCGCCCGCCGACAAGATCCTTGCCCTGATCGGGGCCTACAAGGCCGATACGCGCCCCGGAAAGGTGGACCTCGGCGTCGGCGTCTACAAAGACCGCGAAGGCAGGACCCCGGTGATACGAGCGGTGCGCGAGGCGGAAAAGCGGCTGCTCGCGACGCAGGACACCAAGACTTATCTCGGCCTTGCCGGCGACACGGGTTTCAACGCCGCCATGATCAAGCTAGCCTTCGGCGGGAAGGCCGACCTTTCGCGCATTCGCGCGGCACAGGCGCCGGGCGGATCGGGCGCGCTCCGGCTGGTGGCCGAACTCCTGCAGCGCACGCGCTCCGGCGCGACGGTGTGGGTGTCCGATCCGACCTGGCCGAACCATCTGCCGGTGATGCGTGCCGCCGGCCTGCAGGTCCGCGAGTACCCCTATTTCGACGCAGCCTCGGGGGCGGTCCGCTTCGACGACATGCTGGCCGCGCTGCGCACGGCGAAAAGCGGTGATGTCGTGCTGCTGCATGGCTGCTGCCACAACCCGACCGGCGCCAACCTGGATGCCGGGCAGTGGGCGAAGGTCGCCGATGTGCTCCTGGAGCGGGGGCTCTTGCCGTTCGTCGACATCGCCTATCAGGGCTTCGGCGAGGGGCTGGACGCTGACGCGGCCGGCCTTCGGCTGCTCGCTGAAAAAGTGCCGGAGATGGTTGTCGCTTCGAGTTGCTCGAAGAACTTCGCCGTCTATCGCGACCGTGTGGGCGCCGCCATGATCATGGCCAAGGACGGCGCCCAGGCGGATGTGGCGATGAGCCAGATGCTGGCCGCTGCCCGCGCCCTCTATTCGATGCCGCCGGACCATGGCGCTGCGGCCGTGCGCATGGTGCTGGAAGACGCGGCGTTGAAGGCCGACTGGGAGTCGGAGCTTGAGGAAATGCGGCTGCGTATGCTGAGGCTGCGTGTCGCCTTCGCCGAAGCCTTGCGCCGGCAATCCAATTCCGACCGCTTCGATTTCGTCGCCAGCCACCGCGGCATGTTTTCCCGCCTTGGCCTGACTGAGGCGCAGGTCGAGCGTCTGCGCGCCGAGCATGCCGTCTACATGGTGGGCGACAGCCGCATCAATGTCGCCGGTTTGCCGGAGGACGGCATGGACGACCTCGCCAAGGCGATCGTCTCCGTCCTCGACTGAGGCTCGGACAGCTGTGGACAAGTCGCGCCGGGCCGTTGGTCGGCTTGCACGGCACGGGATAGGCTCTACGCCATGAAGCCCTCCAAGGACATTTCCCGGCTGATCGAGATCATGGCGGCGCTGCGGGCGCCGAAGACCGGCTGCCCGTGGGATGTCGAGCAGAATTTCTCGACCATCGCGCCCTACACGATCGAGGAAGCCTATGAGGTGGCCGACGCGATCGCGCGCGGCGATTTCGACGATTTGCGCGAGGAACTGGGCGATCTGCTCCTCCAGGTCGTCTACCACGCACAGATGGCGCAGGAGATCGGCGAGTTCGCATTCGACGATGTCGTGGAGGCCATCACCACGAAAATGATCCGCCGCCATCCGCATGTCTTCGGCGACGAGAAGGCGCGCAGCGCAGGCATGGCCAAAGGCATGTGGGAGAAGATCAAGGC
>NZ_JANINM010000138.1 GCF_024509055.1 Mesorhizobium sp.
GGCCTCGCCCGCCCCGGCGATATCGGCGCCGACGTCTGCCACATGAACCTGCATAAGACCTTCTGCATCCCGCATGGCGGTGGCGGCCCAGGCGTCGGCCCGATCGGCGTCAGGGCGCATCTGAAGCCTTACCTGCCGGGCCATGTCACCGAAGGTTCGGCGCATGCCGTTGCCGCCGCGCCGTTCGGCAGCGCTTCCATCCTGCCGATCACCTGGATGTATATCCGCATGATGGGTGGCACGGGGCTGAAGCAGGCGACCGAAACCGCGATCGTTTCCGCTAACTACGTGGCGACGCGGCTCGCGCCGCACTTCCCGCTGCTCTACAAGGGCAGGAGCGATCGCATCGCCCACGAGTGCATTCTCGATACACGCGTGCTCAAGGAAAGCGCCGGCATCAGCGTCGACGACATCGCCAAGCGCCTGATCGACTACGGCTTCCACGCGCCGACCATGTCGTTTCCGGTTGCCGGCACGCTGATGGTCGAGCCGACCGAGTCCGAGCCCAAGCACGAGCTCGACCGGTTCTGCGAGGCGATGATCGCAATTGCCGGCGAGGCCGCGAAAGTGGCCAAGGGCGAGTGGCCGCTCAACGACAATCCGCTGGTCAACGCCCCGCATACCGCGGCCGAAGCGCTCGCGGGCAGCTGGGCACATCCCTACTCGCGGCTCGAGGCGGCCTACCCGGCGGGCGACGTCGACATGGCCGCAAAATACTGGCCGCCGGTGTCGCGGATCGACAATGTCGCCGGCGACCGCAACCTGGTCTGCTCCTGCCCGCCTTTGTCGGAATATCTTGGCGCCGCCGAGTAGGTGGACCGAGGGTCCAAACGAACCAAGCGAGGCCGGTCTCCGGCCTTGCTTCCGAGCGATCAGCTCTTGTCGAGCAGCGCCAGGTTGGCATTGACCACCGTCTGGTCGGCCATGCCTGCCTTGGCTTCGAGCAGCAGCACCCTGGCCTTTTTCTTGTTGCCGCGCAGCAGCTGCGAATAGCCCATGTTGTTGACGATCTGCGGCTTGCGGCCGGCCACCTTCAGCAATTGGGCATAGGCGCGGTCGGCGAAGTCGAAGCGGCCAAGCTCGTCATAGGACGCTGCAAGCCCCATCCACGCCTCGGCGTCGTCGGACTTGAGCTCCACCGCTTTGCGGAAATGCTGTTCGGCAAGGCCGTAATTCGCCTCGCGGAACTGGGCCTTGCCCTCCGCCAGGTCGCCTGAGCTGACGTCCCTCGCCACCGGTCGGATCGCGGTGGTCTTGGTGGTGTCGACGTTGTTGTTCGTCGTGCAACCGGTGATCATCAAGACGGCCGCCAACGCCGCCGCTGCCGTGGGAAGTCCGTGACGCATGCCCCTGCCCCATCGCCCGATTTGCCGGGTCGTTGTTCAGGAAAGACCATACCGGACAGCCATTAAGCTTCAGTGCTGAATTGCGCTTAAATTCTGGTTGCGCGCAAAGGATGCTTTAACCAATCGCCGCTGGGCGAAGCGCGGAAAATTCCCGCAACAGGCAGGCTTCAAGGATACCTCAGTGATGGCCCGTCAGCTTCACGATGATCGGGATGATGGCGATCATCAGCACCACCGGCAGGATGCAGACCGTCACCGGCACCGACATCTTGGCAGGCAGGGCATGCGCCTTCTCCTCGGCGAGCGACATGCGCTTGTGGCGCATCTCGTCGGAGAAGACGCGCAACGCCCCCGACAGGCTGGTGCCCAGCTCCTTGGACTGTTGCAGCAGCGTGGCGAAGGAGCGCACTTCGTCCAGGCTCAGGCGATCGGCAAGCGCCTTCAGCGCATCGTCGAGGCTGCGGCCGGCTCTCAGTTCCAGCGACACTAGCGTCAGGTTCTGGCTGAGCGACGGGTAAGTCCTGGCGAGTTCCTTCGAGACGCGCTCGATGCCGGCCTCCATGCTCATGCCGGCATCGGAGCAGACGATCATGAGGTCCATGAAGTCGGGGAAGCCGTTGCGGTATTCGCGCATCTTTTCCCGCACCTTCTGCGTCAGCACCAGGCCGGGCAGGAAGTAGCCGGCGGCGCCGGACAGGATGATGAAGGTCCACCGGCTGGTCATTGTCGACTCGGCGCTGGCCATCCAGTGGTTGACCAGGGCTGCGGCAAGCGCGCCGCCGACCAGCGCTGCAAACCGGATCAGGAAGAACATGCCGACGGCGCGCGGCTCCATGTAGCCGGCCTGGATAAGCTTCATGCGCAGCCGCGCGACATTTTCAGGGTCGCTCTTGGCGTAGAATTCCTGTGCCCTTTTGACCGCTTTTTCGCGCACGACGCTGGTGTTCTTCTTGGGCGCCGGCTCGGCCTGCTCGACTGGCCGTGCACCATCGACCTTCAGCCGGCGCTTGACATCGTTGCGATCGCCCTTGGCTACAACCATCGGCCAGGCCACCGCGCCACCGCCGAGCAGCAGCAGCAACACAGCCACAGGCATCGGCGATGTCGGCGCAAGCGAGGCGAGGAAGCGGACGACGTCTTCCATCTCAGAACCTGAAATTCGACATCTTGAACATGATGGCGTTGCCAAGCAACAGCCAGATGATGGAACCGCCCAACATGTACCAGGTCTTCGCTTCGCCCCAGACATCCCGGTAGAACTGCGGCATCAGCGCCATGATCGCGACGAACAGAAGCACCGGCACCGCGGTCAGGATGTAGGCCGACATACGGCCCTCGGTCGAGATGGCGCGTACCTTGCGGCGCAGCTTGCCGCGCTCGCGGATCGTCGTCGCCAACCCGTCCAGGATTTCGCGCAGGTTGCCGCCGGAACTGCTCTGGATCGACACGGCGGTGACGAACAGCGGCAGGTCCTCATGACCGACCCGGTCGAACAGATTGTTCAGCGCCGAAACCAGGTCGGAGCCGTAAGTCACCTCGTCGGCGACGACGCCGAACTCGGTGCCGATCGGGTCGGCCATTTCGCGCGCCACCATCGAGATCGCCACCGGCACCGGATGGCCGGCTTTCAGGCCGCGCGTGATCAGTTCCAGCGCTTCCGGCAATTGCAAGCCGAACCGCTTGTGCCGTCGCTTGCGCAGGAAACGCATCGCCATCACCGGCAATACGGGCAACAGCACTGTGAACAGGATCAGGCCGGCCAGAAGCGAGAAGCCATACCAGACGGCGACCAGCGCCAGCCCGAGAGCCACTCCCGACGTGGTCAGGAGGAATCTGGGCAGCGGCATGGTCATGCCGGACTGCGTGCGCAGGGCACGAAGACCGTCGAAGGAAAACCGGGACCAGCCGCCGTCAACGCCGCGCTCCTTGCGCAACTGGATCAGCACCTGTTCCTGGCTGATCTTGCTCTCCTGCAGCTTCATGCGGCGGTTGATCGCCGTTCGCTTGTCGCTGCGCCCGGCATAAAGCAGGTAGCAGCCTTCGGCGATCATGATGCCGGTGAGCGCCGCTGCGGCATACACGGCGTAGATAGGGCTGAATCCCTCGAACACCGGCTACTCCTGTGGGCGGCCGGGTTCGAAATACTTTCCCGGAAATTCGATGCCCATGTTGCGCAGGTCCTCAAGGAAGCGCGGACGTATACCTGTCGCCTCGAAATGGCCGACGATCTTGCCGTCCGCTTCCATGCCGGTGCGCACGAACCGGAATATCTCCTGCATCTGGATGACGTCGCCTTCCATGCCCGTCACCTCGGCGACGCTGGTCACCTTGCGCTTGCCGTCCGACAGGCGCGTCAGTTGCACGATGAGGTCGAGCGCGCTGGCGATCTGGCTGCGGATCGACTGCACTGTCATCGGCATGCCGGTCATGCCGAGCATCTGTTCGAGACGCGCGATCGCGTCGCGCGGCGTGTTGGCGTGGATGGTCGCCATCGAGCCTTCATGGCCGGTATTCATCGCCTGCAGCATGTCGAAGGCTTCCTCGCCGCGGCACTCGCCGAGGATGACGCGATCGGGCCGCATGCGCAGCGCGTTCTTGACCAGGTCGCGCTGTTTCAGCTCGCCATGGCCTTCGATGTTGGCCGGGCGCGTTTCCATGCGCGCGACATGCGGCTGCTGCAGTTGCAGTTCGGCCGCATCCTCGATGGTGATCAGCCGCTCATCTTCCGGGATGAAGGCTGACAATGCGTTGAGCATCGTCGTCTTGCCGGTGCCGGTGCCGCCGGAGATGATCGTGGTCTTGCG
>NZ_JANINM010000139.1 GCF_024509055.1 Mesorhizobium sp.
GCACTTGTCGAGCTCAAGGCGCGCTTCGACGAGGAGGCCAACATCCGCTGGGCGCGCGACCTCGAGCGCGCCGGCGTCCAGGTCGTGTTCGGCTTCCTCGAATTGAAGACGCACGCCAAGATGTCGCTTGTCGTGCGCCGCGAGGACGGCAAGCTGCGCAACTACGTGCATCTGGGCACCGGCAACTACCATCCGGTCACCGCCCGCATCTACACCGACCTGTCCTTCTTCACCACCGATCCGACCATCGCGCGCGATGTCGCGCAGCTCTTCAACTTCATCACTGGCTACGCGGAGCCCGCCGAGGAGATGCGCATCGCCGTGTCGCCCTTCACGCTGCGCAACCGCATCCTGAAGCATGTTTCCGACGAGATCGCCCATGCGCGCGAGGGCAGGTCGGCACGCATCTGGATGAAGATGAACGCGCTGGTCGACCCGATCATCATCGACGCGCTCTATGACGCCAGCCGCGCCGGCGTCGAGATCGACCTGGTCGTACGCGGCATCTGCTGCCTCAGGCCGCAGGTGCCCGGCCTGTCCGAGAACATCCGGGTCAAGTCGATCGTCGGCCGCTTCCTCGAGCACAGCCGCATCTTCTGCTTCGGCAACGGCCACGGCCTGCCGTCGGACGACGCCATCGTCTACATCTCGTCCGCCGACATGATGCCACGCAATCTCGACCGCCGCGTCGAGACGCTGGTGCCGATCACCAATCCGACTGTGCATGAGCAGGTGCTTGGCCAGATCATGCTGGGCAACGTCATGGACAACCAGCAAAGTTTCGACGTATTGGCTGACGGCACCTCCCGGCGCGTTGTGCTGGAAGAGGGCGAAGAGCCATTCAACGCGCAGGAATATTTCATGACCAATCCGAGCCTCTCCGGACGGGGTGACGCGCTGAAATCGCATGCGCCCAAGCGCATTGCCCAGTTCAAGCGCCGCAAGAAGAACGGCGTCGCGTGATTTCTGCTTCCCAGGGCCGGCTCCAGGACCGGCGGCCGCTGTCGATCATCGACATCGGATCGAACTCGATCCGCCTTGTCGTGTATGAAGGACTGGCGCGCTCGCCCACGCTGCTGTTCAACGAAAAGATGCTGGCCGGCCTCGGTCGCGGCATCGTTTCGACGGGCAAGCTCGACCCCGAGGCCGTGACGCGCTCGATGGAGGAGTTCCGACGCTTTCGCGCGCTGTCCGACCAGGCAGGCGCCGAGCACATATATGTGCTGGCGACCGCCGCGGCGCGCGAGGCGGTGAACGGCCCCGACTTCATCCACCGCGCCGAGGAAGTGCTGAAGACCGAGATCCGCGTGCTCTCCGGCCGCCAGGAAGCCTATTACTCGGCGCTCGGCGTCATTTCCGGTTTCCATCCGGCCAACGGCATCGCCGGCGACCTTGGCGGCGGCAGTCTGGAGCTCATCGACATCAACCGCGAGGCGATCGGCGAAGGCATCACGCTGCCGCTCGGCGGCCTGCGCCTGCAGGACATGGCCAAGAATTCGCTCGTCCAGGCGCAGAAGATCGCGCGCCAGGAACTGGCGCGGGCCAAGCTGCTCAGGGCCGGGCAGGGCAGGGTCTTCTACGCGGTGGGCGGCACCTGGCGAAACCTCGCCCGGCTGCACATGGAGATGACCAACTATCCGCTCGGCGTCATGCATCACTACGAGATATCGGCGGAGAGCGCCCAGACCTTCCTGAAGCAGGTAGCCCGTGGCGAGGTCGAGAAAGTGCGGGGCATCGAGGGCGTCTCCAAGAACCGCCGCTCGCTGCTGCCCTACGGTGCCGTCGTTCTGCAGGAGATCATGACGGCGATGCAGCCGTCCAAGATCGTCGTCTCCGCGCAGGGCGTGCGCGAGGGCTTCCTCTATTCGCTGCTCGACGAGGAGGAGCAGAAGTCCGACCCGCTGATCTCGGCTGCCGAGGAACTGGCGCTGTTGCGTTCGCGCTCGGTGCACCATGCGCATGACCTCGTCGAATGGACCGGCAACGCGTTCAAGGCCTTCGGCATCGACGAGACCGAGGACGAGGCGCGCTACCGCCACGCAGCGTGCCTGCTCGCCGATATCGGCTGGCGCGCGCATCCAGAATATCGCGGCAGGCAGTCGCTCAACATCATCGCGCATGCTTCCTTCATCGGCGTCGACCATCCCGGGCGCGCCTATCTGGCTCTGGCCAGCGCCTACCGCCACGACGGCATCTTCAACGACGGCATCGCGCCCGAGATCAAGGCGCTGGCGCCGCCGCGCCTCTTGGAGCGCGCCCGCCTGCTGGCAGCGATGATGCGCGTCGTATACCTGCTGACCGCGGCGATGCCGGGCGTCATGCCGCGGCTGAAATGGGAAAACCGCGGCAATGGCGCGCTGGCGCTGGTGCTGCCGGCTTCTCTTTCGGATCTTTACGGCGAGCGCCCCGCCGGCCGGCTGGCGCAACTGGCGCGCATCACCAACCGCCGCCTCGTGCTGGCAGTCGAGGGCGGGCCAAGTGTTTCGGTAAAGTAGCTCAAGCTGGCTTAGGTGACCTCGGCGCCGATGCCGAAGCCGCGTCCGTCCACCGACCATGCGCCGGCGCCGGCCATGGCGAGCGCCACAAAACCGCCGGCGATGGCGATGTCCTTCATCAGCATCTGCTGGTGCAGGAAGGCGAGCGTGGCGTCGTCGCCGCCCTGGCCGTAATGGCCGATGAAGCTGGCGGCGATGCAGAAGGCGGCAAGCAGCAGGGCCACGACCCGTGTCTGGAAGCCGATCAGGATGAGCAGCCCCGAGATCAGCTCGAACAGGCCGGTGCCCCAGGCGGCGAGTGTTGGCAGCGGCAGGCCGAGGCCGGTGAAATAGTTGATGGTGCCGGCGATGTTGCTGAGCGCCTGGAAGCCCGACGGCACGAACAGTGCCGCAAACAGCAGCCGCGAGACGAGAAGCAGTGCGTTGCGAGCCATGGCTACCTCCCTGGCCGGTGTCTGGTCAGGCACCATACCGGCCGCCGGTGTAATCTACGCTTGCAACGGACAACGAAAAAGCGGCGCGGAGAATTCCGCGCCGCTTTCGTTTCAGTCTGGGAGGAAAAAATTCAGCCGCGCTTGGCGTCGATCGAGTAGGCGCCGGCGCCCGAGGAAGCCAGCAGGATGAAGCCGCCGGTGATGGCGAGGTTCTTGAGGAACTGGATCATCTGCATCTGGTCGGCCCAGCCGGTGTGAGCGACAAGTCCGGTGGCGATCGTGAAGATCGCGAGCACCCAGGCCGCGATACGGGTCTGGAAGCCGACGAGGATGGCAAGGCCGCCGACCAGCTCGATCAGGCCGACGAGAACGGCGGTCGCGGTCGGGACCGGCAGCCCAAGCGCGCCGAAATAGGCGGCGGTGCCGGAAATCGCGGTGAGCTTGCCGAAGCCGGAAAGCAGGAAGATGACCGCGAGCAGGACGCGGCCGAGCAGGATGGTGGTGGAGCTGTTGGATTGAGCGCCGTTGCCGGCGACGGAAGTGTTGATGGACATTGGCGGGTTCTCCGAATGGGGTTTGAATGCCCAGTCAGATAGCTCACCAGGACTGTTCACCAAAGCCGCTTATGCGACAACACATTGTTCACAGATTCAATATTCCAGTGTGGGCGCGGCCGACGCGAAATTCGTTTCGCGGGAATCGGCGGTTGGAGAAAATTCTCGTGCCGCCAAATCCTCTCTCTTCGTCATCCACGGGCGAAGCAAGGAGCGAAGCGACGCCGCGTAGACCCGAGGATCCATGCCGCGACGTTAAAACAGCCGCCGCGGTGCAGGTTCTGCGCCGGCCGCGCCCTTCGGTTGAAGTAACGGCATGGATTCCAGGGTCTCCGTGACGGAGCTTCGCTCCTGCTTCGCCCTGGAATGACGACGTCGAGGCGGCTTCGGCAATTTGCGAACGTCTGCGATTTGCAGTGCCGAGGAACTACCCCGGATGGGTCATATCCTCAGGCCGCACCAGGCGGTCGTAGTCGGCCTCGCTGACCAGTCCGGTGGCGAGAGCCTCCTCGCGCAGCGTGGTGCCGTTCTTGTGCGCGGTCTTGGCGATCTTGGCGGCATTGTCGTAGCCGATAGTGGGGGCGAGCGCCGTCACCAGCATCAGCGAGCGCTCGAGCGCGGCCTTGATGTTGTCTTCGCGCGCCTCGATGCCGAC
>NZ_JANINM010000140.1 GCF_024509055.1 Mesorhizobium sp.
GGTGCTGATGTCGCGCTTCGGCCAGTTCTCGCATCTGTGGGTCGACATGGCCGAGCGCCTCGGCTTCGAGGTCGACGTCATCGACTGCCAATGGGGCACGGGCGTGCCGCTGGATATCTATGCCGAGCGGCTTCATGCCGACAAGGCGCACCGCATCAAGGCTGTCTTCTGCACGCAGAACGAGACCGCGACCGGCGTCACCAGCGATGTCGCCGGCTGCCGCGCCGCGCTCGATGCCGCGAACCACCCGGCGCTGCTGTTCGTCGACGGCGTCTCCTCGATCGGCTCGATCGACTTCCGTCAGGAGGAATGGGGCGTCGACTGCGCCGTCAGCGGCTCGCAGAAGGGTTTTATGCTGCCGGCAGGTCTCGGCTTCCTCTCGGTCAGCCAGAAGGCGTTGGCCGCGTCGAGGACGGCGACGCACCGGCGCTGCTACTTCTCCTTCGAGGACATGATCCGCACCAACGACACCGGCTATTTCCCCTATACGCCGGCCACCCAGTTGCTGCGCGGCCTGCGCGCCTCGCTCGACCTGATCGCCGAGGAAGGGCTGGACAACATCTTTGCCCGTCATCATCGCCTGGCCGAGGGCGTGCGCAAGGCGGTCGACGCCTGGGGCCTGAAGCTGTGCGCCAAGCAGCGCAAATGGCATTCCGACACGGTGAGCGCCATCATGGTGCCGGACGGCATCGACAGCGCCGACATCGTCAAGCGCGCCTACCAGGCCTACAACACCTCGCTCGGCGGCGGTCTCAACAAGGTGGCCGGCAAGGTGTTCCGCATCGGCCATCTTGGCTGGCTGAACGAGGTGATGGTGCTTGCATCGCTCTCGGCCGCTGAGCTGACGCTGCTCGATTGCGGCGTCGAGTTGGCGCCCGGCTCGGGCGTCGGCGCGGCGATCGAGCATTTCCGCCAGGCAGAACAGCCAACCATCGCCAAAGCCGCCTGAGCAGGCTCGGAGACGCCAGATGAGCCACACCATCAACCACTTGAAGAAACTCAGGCTGCAGCGCAGCGAGCTCGCGGTCCCGGGCTCGAGCCCGGAGATGATCGACAAGGCGGCGGCCAGCGCCGCCGACTTCGTCTTCCTCGACATCGAGGACGCGGTCGCGCCGCCCGACAAGGAGCGCGCCCGCAAGAACATCATCCAGGCGCTGAACGACATCGACTGGCGCGCCAAGGGCAAGACCGTCTCGGTGCGCATCAACGGCCTCGACACGCACTACATGTACCGCGACGTCGTCGACGTGATGGAACAGGCGGGCGACCGCCTGGACACCATCCTGGTGCCGAAGGTCGGCGTGCCGGCCGACCTCTACATGGTCGAGGCGATGGTCAACCAGATCGAGATGGCCAAGGGTTTCAAGACCCGCGTCGGCCTCGAGGCGCTGATCGAGACGGCGCTCGGCATGGCCAATGTCGAGGCGATCGCCGCCACGCCCGGCCGGCTGGAGGCGATGCATTTCGGCGTCGCCGACTATGCCGCGAGCAACAAGGCGCGCACCGTCAACATCGGCGGCCTCAACCCCGACTATCCCGGCGACCAGTGGCATTTTGCGCTGTCGCGCATGACGGTTGCCTGCCGCGCCTATGGCCTGCGCGCCATCGACGGACCGTTCGGCGACTTCTCCGATCCGGAAGGCTACAAGGCGGCGGCAAGGCGCGCCGCCGCCCTCGGCATCGAAGGCAAATGGGCGATCCATCCATCGCAGATCGCCTTGGCCAACGACGTCTTCTCGCCGCCGGAAAAGGAGGTCACGCGCGCCCGCCGCATCCTGGAGGTGCTGAAGGAGGCCGAGGCGCTCGGCAAGGGTGCTGCCGCACTCGACGGCAAGATGATCGACGCCGCCTCGGAGCGCATGGCGCGCAACGTGCTGGTGGTGAACGAGGCGATCGAGCGCGCCGGCCAGACTCAATTGGCTAATGGGCCGCAGGCGACGCACTGAGAGCTTTCGGGAGGACAAGATGGACATTCACGAATACCAGGCCAAGGAACTGCTGGCCCGCCACGGCGTGCATATCCCGCGCGGCGGCCTCGCCTACAGCCCCGAGCAGGCGACCTACCGGGCGCGCGAGATCGGCGGCGCGAAATGGGTCTTGAAGGCGCAGGTCCATTCCGGCGCCCGCGGCAAGGCCGGCGGCATCAAGCTCTGCTCCAATGACGAGGAGATCGCCAATGCGGCCGAGGCCATGCTCGGGCGCAAGCTGGTGACGCACCAGACCGGCCCGCGCGGCAAGCTGATCTCGCGCCTCTATCTCGAGGAGGCGGTCGACATCGCGCAGGAGCTCTATCTCGGCTTCGTGCTCGACCGCAAGGAAGAGCGCGTCATGATCGTGGCCTCGGCCGCCGGCGGCATGGAGATCGAGGAGATCGCCGAGAAGGCGCCGGATTCGATCATCCGCGCCACCGTCGACCCCGGCGTCGGCATGCAGCGCTTCCAGGCGCGCGAGATCGCCTTCGGGCTGGGGCTCGAGGACAATTTGATCGGCAAGGCGACCGAGACCATCCTCGGCTGCTACCAGGTGTTCCGCGACTACGACGCCTCGATGCTGGAGATCAATCCGCTGGTGGTGACGCGCGACGGCAGCCTGGTCGCGCTCGACGCCAAGATGTCGTTCGACGAGAACGCGCTGTTTCGCCGCCCGGAGATCTCCGAGCTGCGCGACAAGAGCCAGGAAGACCCGCGCGAGACTTTCGCCAGCGACCGTGGCCTTTCCTATGTCGGCCTGGACGGCAACATCGGCTGCATCATCAACGGCGCAGGGCTGGCCATGGCGACGATGGACATGATCAAGATCGCCGGCGGCGAGCCGGCCAACTTCCTCGACATCGGCGGCGGCGCCTCGCCCGAGCGGGTGGCGAAATCCTTCCGCGCCGTGCTCGGCGACAAGAATGTCGAGACCATCCTGGTCAACATCTTCGCCGGCATCAACCGCTGCGACTGGGTGGCCGAGGGCGTGATCAAGGCAATCCGCGAGGTCGGCGTCGACGTGCCGCTGGTGGTGCGGCTGTCCGGCACCAAGGTCGAGGAAGGCCGCAAGATCCTGGCCGAGTCCGGCGAGAAGGTGATCGTCGCCGACACGCTGGCGGAAGCCGCCGAAAAGGCCGTCGCCGCCTGGCGCGCGGCCGCCAAGAAGAAAAAAGCAGCCTGAGGGAGGTCGACAAAATGGCAATCCTGCTCAACCGCAGCACGCGCGTCATCGTGCAAGGCTTCACCGGCAAGATCGGCAGCTTCCATGCCGACGACATGAAACGCTACGGCACCAAGCTGGTCGGCGGCGTCACCCCCGGCAAGGGCGGCCAGACGCATCTCGGCCTGCCGGTCTTCAACACCGTCAAGGGCGCCGTGCGCGAGACCCGCGCCGAGGCCAGCATCGTCTTCGTGCCGCCGCCCTTCGCGGCCGATTCGATCATGGAAGCGGCGGATGCCGGCATCAAGCTTTGCGTGTGCATCACCGACGGCATCCCCTCGCAGGACATGATGCAGGTCAAGCGCTACATGCGCCGCTACCGCTTCGAGGACCGCATGCGCCTGGTCGGCCCGAACTGCGCCGGCGTCATCACGCCCGGACAGGCGCTGATGGGCATCATGCCCGGCAGCATCTACCTGCCCGGCCGCGTCGGCATCGTCGGCCGCTCCGGCACGCTGGGCTACGAGGCGGCCTCGCAGATGAAGGCGCTCGGCATCGGCGTGTCGACCAGCGTCGGCATCGGTGGCGATCCGATCAACGGCTCGTCCTTCAAGGACATCCTGCAGCTCTTCGAACGCGACGAGGATACCGACGCCGTGGTCATGATCGGCGAGATCGGCGGCCCGCAGGAGGCCGAGGCGGCGATCTGGGCGCGTGACAACATGCGCAAGCCGCTGATCGCCTACATCGCCGGGCTTTCCGCGCCAAAGGGCCGCCGCATGGGCCATGCCGGCGCCATCATCTCCGCCTTCGGCGAATCGGCGCAGGAAAAGGTCGAAATCCTCAAGGACGCCGGCGTCGTCATCGTGCCCACCCCCGCCTCCTTCGGCGAGGTCGTCGCCGA
>NZ_JANINM010000141.1 GCF_024509055.1 Mesorhizobium sp.
GAGCACTCCCTTGGTAAGGGAGAGGTCGAGAGTTCAATCCTCTCTCGCAGCACCATTCCCAAGCCATTGAAATCGCTCAACGTCTTGCGTTGTAAGGCTTTTTCAACCTCCTCTTTGGTACAGAAGAGCGGTACAGATGGTTTTGCGGATGGCACGGCCTCAACGAGATCCCGTTACGGGCATATTTAAGTTTCGGCGCGCGGTTCCGGACGCGCTGCGGCCGCTCGTAGGCAAATGGGAAGAAAAGATCAGTCTCGGTACGCGGGACGAATCCGAAGCGCGTATCGCGCACGCGCGCATCGCCGCCGAGGTTGAATCCCGTTGGCGCGAACTCGCCAAAGGGGTCCGCTCCCTCACTGAGCAGGAGGCTGAGCAGGTTGCCGGCGAAATCTACCGTGACATGATCCGCGAGCACGAGGACAATCCCAGTCAGAGCACCATGATGGCCTTGCTTCTCGACCGGAAAGCCCAAAACAAGGAGGTTGTCAGAATCATCCCAATGGGCCTCGATCCTGTTGCGTCCCGCGCTGCCATCGACAGGTTGCTTGCCAACCATGCTCGCGAGAATGTCCGACGCATTGACGACTGGCTTGCGAAGCGGGGCTATCTGCTCGATGCCGCCAGCCGCGCAAAGGTGGGCAAGGCCGTGGACCGCGCAGTGCTCCAGGCCCGCGAGCAGCTTAGCCGGATGGCCGGGGGAGACTACCGTCCCGATCCGGACGGAGACCGCTTTCCGGCGTTCACGCTCGGCAACGAGAGGGAGAAGGTGCCAGCGGGGAAGCGCGCGCCTCTCGTTGTCTTTGACGACTACGCGAAGGAGAACGAGGTCAGCGAACGAACCGTCAAACGCTGGCGGCCGATTATCGCCGCGATCGAGGAAGAGGTTCCCGACATCGCAGGATTGACTGCTAAGTGGGTCATTGACTGGAAAGACTCGCTTCTCAGGCGAGGGCTTAGCAATCGCTCGGTCAGGGATGTGAATCTTGCCTGTCTTAAGGCCGTTTGCGCATGGGCTGTCACCAACGGCCGCATGGCCGAGAATCCTGTCCTCGGGGTCAAGATTAAAGTCAAGAAGCGCTCCCGGCTCCGGAGCGAGGCCGGATTCACGGATGCCGAAGCCCGAACGGTCCTCCGAGCGGCGCTTGGCCCGCAACCGGACGGCTTGAGCCCTTCTCACCGTCTCTCACGGCGCTGGGCACCGTGGATATGCGCATACACGGGAGCGCGCGTCGGAGAAATCGGACAGCTTCGCAAGCGCGATGTCCAGAGGCGCGAAGGCGTATGGATGATATACATCACCCCCGAAGCCGGGACCACGAAGACGGACAACGCGCGTTGGGTACCCGTCCATCCTGTCCTGGAACGGCAGGGCTTCCTTGCGTTCGTGGAAGGCGCGCGCGCCGGCCCGCTTTTCCTTGGCGAGAGTCGCGGTGGCAAGACGCCGCCTTCGGAACGTGTTGGGCAGCATATCGCGACGTGGGTGCGGTCTCTAGGTGTCACGGACCCTGACTTGCAGCCCTCCCACGGCTGGCGGCATCGGTTCAAGACCCTTGGGCGGACTTCCGATGTTCGCGACGATGCCATGCGGTACATGCAGGGTCACGCGCCGCGCAGCACTGACGAGGAGTACGGCGACCACAGGGCTAAGGCGCTCCTCCGCGAGATTTCCAAGATACCCGAACTCGACCTCAATCCTGACGGCGAGGACGACGGCACCGATTCGGCTTGAGAGGCCGCATTTCCTTCTTCTACCTTAGGCCTCCTTCCCAGTCGCTCCCGCGCCGCTCTTCCTGCCTCCTCTACGTCGGTCGGATGGTCCGCCGATGGCCAAGCGCAAGCGTCCTTCGGAGCCAGCTAGACCCTCCTGAATCCTTCCGAATCCGGCTTCCAGAACGGCCGCATGGGGCGGCCGACAGGAGGCCAAGATGGCATCGAAGAAGGAAACCGCAGCGCCGAAGAACATCCCTTCGCACGGCGTTTACGTGGTCGAAGGCGAGGGCGAAAAGGCCTTTTGGACTAAGGTCGGCTGCGCCTGGTCCCACAGCGACGGCGAAGGCTACAACGTCACACTGACCGCCCTGCCGGTCAACGGGCGCCTGGTCATTCGGACCCGCACTGAGAAGGGGGAGCGCTAATGCTCCTCACCCTCGAACTCCGCACCGCGCTTCGCCGCAACTCGGATCTCTCCCGCCAGCGCGAGCGCGATCACAACCCGATCGTGAAATTCTTCCTTCCCGGCACTGGCGCGACGTGGCTTTTCACCGAATTGGGTCCCGACGAGGACACCCTTTTCGGCCTCTGCGACCTCGGCCAGGGCACGCCGGAACTGGGCTATGCCAGCCTCGCCGAGCTTCAGGGCCTTCGCGGTCCCGGTGGTCTCCTGGTGGAGCGCGACCGATCCTTCAGGGCGATCAAGCCACTGTCCGAGTATGCCCTTGACGCCTGGAGGCATCGCCGGATCGTCGCCTAGTGCGGCGGTCCACTTCCCCGGCAGCCGTCTCAAATCGAGCTTGTCACCCTTCGATGGCGCGGTGCATACCATTGAACGGGAGGGCATCAATGCTGACAAGGGAAGAAGTCAGTTTTCTGCAATCGCAGGGCCTGTCGTCGACTGATGTTTTTGACACCAAAGGAAGGTCTCCGAGGGTGGTTAGGGACGAGGCACGAGCGGCGGGCAAACGGATATTGCTCGGAGTGCCTTGTCAGGCTGCAGGGCATCGCCTGCGGACCAGGGCGGGGCATTGCGTCCAATGCGATCCGAGCAAGATCGCCTACCAGCAGCGGACAGAGGTCCCAGGTGACGTGTATCTTGCCGTCTCAAGCAGCCTCGGGTGGGTGAAGATTGGCAGCACCACCAACATTGCTCAGAGGCGCTACAAGATAAACTTCGATGCCTACGGCGGGGCGAGCGATTGGAAGCTGGTGTTCTTCCTCCGTGTCAGTGATCACGGCCGACTGGAGCTTGCGGCGCATGCCGCGCTCTCCCGATTTGCCGTTGATGCGCCCTACATCAAGGACGGCCGCAAGCAGGTTTCCAGAGAGTGTTTTGGGTGTAGTGACTTGTTGGCTGTCAAAACGATCATCGACTGCGCGGGTAGGGGCGGTCACAGGGTTGAGACGGATTGGAGAGACCAGAACCATCATTGGCAGGGGCAGCGAACCAAAGATCGCTGAATCCAGCAATCTTGGCCGCTACGTCGAAAACTGTGCCTATATCGGGGCTTCCTGCGAAGCGGCCTCTGGTCTTGTCCTCGGCGACCTATCGGGCATCGCCGATCCGAAGCGGTGAAATTCGTTCGGCAGAGTTGCGATGATCCGTGCGGCATTGAGATCTTCCAGGTCCCACGTCACATCCAGCTGCTGGCGCACCCTTGCCAGTCTACGCGGCGATCCGCCGCCCTTGCCCCCGGCACCCCTCTTCAGGCCGCCAGCGTTGTCATCGAAGTAAAGCTCGCGGGCCACCTGCTGGAATGCCGGATTGAACATATCCTGCTGGCTCGTTAGCTGCTCGCGTATCTCCGGCAGAACTGATGGAGGGCTGCAAAGGAGGTGGTCGGCATTGTCGCCGAGCGAGTAAAGAAGGAGCACAGGCATCCGAACGAGGTGCCGTTGTCCTTTCTGCCAGTCGTTGGGATCACTCGGATACCATCGATGGATTTCCCCAACCTTCCATCTGCCGGAAGCGTCGCGCTTGAAGAGCTGATGCCGCAGTACGAACGTCAACCATGCCCAGAGTCCAGTCCGCTGCAGGAGCGGGAACAGATCGGCGTTTCCGACCGAGGAGAGAATGGCCTCCGCCATTTCTTTGGCGGTTTCGTAGGCCCGTGGAGCGAAGCCGTTTGTGTTCGGGACGATCCTGACCAGCGAGGCGTCCGAGAGGTCGATTGCGGAATCGTCCAGCTCTCCGGTGAATACTCGCTCGAACGCGTCGAGCCCAGCTTCGGTGAATTCGTAGAGTGTGTCAAAAACCATTGTCACGATGCGATCCGTTCGTTCAGCCGACCTATGAGCATGTCCAAGGTTCCATGATGTTTGCAGAAGGCATCCAGAAGGTCATCGATCCAGCCCAGCTTCCGCAGTCGGCTGTCGGAATAGGGCGGGATGCTGCCGGGCATCAACTTGTCGGCCCAGTCCACCCAGTCCCTCATCCAGCCGCGCTCTGGTGGCGTGTCGGTACTCAGGATGTCCTCGAAGATCTCGCGGACGATGACGGGCAGCACGCAGCTTATGAAGACGGGGTCGTTGCGCACCCAAGTACGGTTCTCGGGAATGCGCCGGTCGACGTAGACTACGGGATAGTCATCGTCGCGGATGCTGAGCTTCCAGCTGCGCGGAGCTATGTCGAAGGGCTGGAACTTCAGGATGCCCTCGCTGGACGTGTCGCCGTCATCGGCATTCGCCCGCAGCGTCCAGGTATCGGTGCTTGCGAGCAGGAGGCCTCTGCGTTCGGGTTCGGACTCGACAATGCGCAACTGGCAGGAAGGAGCCGAAAATGCGCCATTCTTCAGGTCGCACGTCGCCTTAGGGGTCTCAAGCGTCCCAAACTCCAGCGTTTCGGAAAACTTGTTTTCGAACAGCTTGAGTTTTATCCGCGCCGTCCTCGGAAGCCGCCTGAACAGTTCCGGCTGGGCAAAGGTCAGGGTGACAAGCCTTTTCGAGCCGATCTCCACGACTTTCGCCTCGACGGATGAGCGCGGCAGCTGCCGCCGTCCCGTCAACCTGATCCGCTTACGCATTTCTCCAAGGCCTTATGTTCGTATCCAGCTCGCGGTTCTTATCGAATCCGGTGATCTCAAGCGCGCAGTCCAAACCGCAGTTGAGAGCCTTCACCTTGTTGTTCTCCAAGGTGATCTCACAACCCTCTTTCGTGATGGTGAGGTCATCCAGTTTGAAGTCGAACGGGCTCCAGGAGGGGTGTCGGCTCCCGTCAGCGTACGCAAGCGTCACCGTGAGGTTCATCGGCCACTCTGCACATTCCGGGTTGGCCCGAATACGCAGCCCGTCCTGCAGCGTGTCGATCCTGAAGGCCGGCGGTTTCGGTGGCGGCGGCGGATCGACGGGATCAGGATGGTCCACGGGTCTGTTCTTCCTGCCCGGCTTATCGGACGGCTTGGAGAAGAAGGTGTCGAAAACATGCGCGTCCGGTGCCGAAATGTCCGGCGTGAGCAGAATTCGCAGGTCGGTCGGCAGTCCCCTGACCAGCCGTCTGACTCGTAGGCCGTCGAAGCCGTGCTCCTCAAGCTTCTGGCGGATGTCCTTCGATTCCAGCAGATCGAGGTGGGCCTTGCCCTCGCAGAAGTTGAGATACGTGGCCAGCAGGCCCGCATCCACGACGACAATTAGGTCGAGCTCGCCTGGATTCTTGGTGCGCACGTCCGGCAGGCCCATTCCCTCCCGGAACAGACGGTCGATCGGCTTGCGCCCCGGCGGAGTGGGTGCAAGGACAGCCCGCAGCCTAACGGTGGATTCCCTGCCGCCCCGCGTCAGCGGAAACTCGATCTCCAGGACGACATCCGCATCCGCAGAGAGCTTCTTCTGAAGAAGCTCCACGGAGGCGGTTTTACGAAGCGCTTCCAGGTCGGTCCGCCGCGCGGCGGGCAGGGTGATCTTCGTCGCTTGCGGTTCGTTCAGGGCGTTCCCGACCAGCCTGAGGTAACGCCCGACATCCTCCCGAATGGCCTCGTCGTTCAGTTCCTTCGCTACATCTTGGGCGACCTCCGCAATTGTAGAGGCATCCAGGACCGTTCCGTCCACCTTCAGTACGAGGGTCCCGTTCATGATGGCAGGCGCAAAGTTCTCGACTGCGGCGGCAAGGATGCGCTCCGGGATCAGTTCCGAATGCGGGTATGGAATGGCAAGCGCCAGGCCGCTCGTGGAGGTGCCGCTATAGCCGGTGAGCTCAAACGCGCTGCAAAGGCCCGCGTGAAAGCCTTGAGAATCGTGGAGTTCGTATATCGACCCCCTTTCCCGATGCGCCAGATAGGCGTGGGTGGAAAGGAATTCCTGCCCGTCTTCCTGCGCGCGCAGGACCGCCATGCCGCATCCGGCCGCTGCTCCGTCCGAGGCGCGGCGCGTGTAGCCGATCACCGACTGAATGCGCGAGGCGATCAGGAAGGTGACGCGCCCGATTCCCCGCCCGCCCCGTCCAGAACCATCCTTGTTGGATATGCCGAAGTTCAGCCAGTAGTTCCAGAAATCGCTTGTTCGCCTGTCCAGGCTGCCGCCAAGTCCCTTGGAGTTGAAGTCCTCAACGACGAGCCAGCGGATCTCACCGTTGCTCCATTCGCGCGGGATGGCCAGTCCAGCCTTCTTCCGGAAGGCGACGACCTGTTCAAGGAAAGCCCGTGTCGGTCCAACATGGCCTGTGTGGAAGGTGAAGTTTACGACTACGGGCCTTGACGGATCCAGGCGCGCGTCAAGGCTGTTCTGGATGGCTTCGCGGACGAAAGTCTCGGAATACGGATAGTCCGTTCGGTCGAACATCTCCGAATCCAGGCCTTGGTTGATCGGGGTCGCCCCGACATGCGGCCAAATCCAACTCCAGATCTGTGAATCTGCAACGCTCATTCGAGGCGAAACCCTTCTTCCCGAGTGCCATGGTCGCCGCCGAAGCGGCTCTTGGCACCCTCCAGTTCCTTTTGGAGCACCCTGAAAATCTTGCGCACGTCTTCGTCGGTGTACTCGTATGCGCCCCGGTTCGAGAGATTGCCGATCAGGCGGATGTCGTTCATGGCACGAGTAACGCGTGCCTCGGCAAGCTTCACGAATTTCTGACGTTTGTCGCGCAAGCGGTGGCTCCTGCTTTCAACATTTCGAAAATGTACATAATATATTGGCAATGTCGTTTCAAGATCCGGGCATTTCGGTAAATTTCAGGCGATGCCCCCCATAGTCCTCCCGTGAGTTCACAGACCCCATCGTGCCCACTCCCTCGGCGAAGGCGGGCAGCCGGTCGTTATTCGACCAACTGAGAAACTTGTGTGTACGGCTGCCATCTTGAGAACAAAGACGGAACATTTATTGTTATCTAGAGCATTTTCTGCCAGCGTGACAAAAATCGACCCAGTGAGTGATTCGGCAGGAGCGGCATGCGCATCGGGAAGAAGACGGAATTCTCAAAACTTCGGCAGCAGGCTGGCATGACGATCGAGCAGGCCGCTGACCTTCTTGCGGTTTCGTGCAGGACGGCCTACCGCTATGATGAAGGGGGGCGTGTCCCTCGGCTCGCCCTTCGGACGCTGCGCGAGCAAGCCGAGAGGCTGTCAGGGCCTTCCCAATCACGCAACGAGTCCCCTTTCCGCTTCGTCGACCTCTTCGCCGGCATCGGCGGCCTGAGGCTTGGGTTCGAAGCGATCGGAGGACACTGCGTTTTCACCTCGGAATGGGATTCCGGCGCGCGCACGACGTATGCTCTGAATTTCCGCGACAATCATGAAATCGGTGGCGACATTCGGGAATACTCTCAGAATCCCGGTAAAGTGCCAGAGCACGATGTGCTTCTTGCAGGATTCCCCTGCCAGCCTTTCTCAATTGCGGGGGTTTCCAAGAAGAATTCCTTGAATAGACCGCACGGTTTTCTCTGTGATACTCAGGGAACGCTGTTCTTCGACGCAGCTCAGATCATTTCGCATCATCGTCCTGCCGCCTTCGTGCTTGAAAACGTCAAGAACCTAGAAAGCCACAACGGCGGACAGACTTTCGGGACGATCATGAACGTGCTGAAGAACGAGCTGGGCTATCACGTTCAGCATCGTGTCATCAGTTCGGAGCCGTGGGTCCCGCAGAAGCGGGAGCGTGTCTTCATCGTCGGCTTCCGCGACCCGACCGACTTTGATCTTGGTGCGCTGGCTATCCCGGATGCGGCTTCCGGTCCCAAGCTGCGGGATATTCTCGAGCCGCATGACGAGGTTGACCCGAAATATACGTTGACGCCGCGCCTATGGCAGTACCTCCAGGATTACAAAGCAAAGCATCAGGCGAAGGGCAATGGATTCGGATATAGCCTGTTCGGGCCTAACGATGTCGCGCGTACCCTGTCCGCCCGCTACTTCAAGGACGGATCGGAGGTCCTGATTGACCAGCCGGGCAAGCGACCTCGCCGCCTGACACCATTGGAGTGCGCACGGTTGATGGGCTTTGACAGGGGTGAGCGGCGCTGGCGGATTGAGGTTTCCGACACTCAGGCCTATCGCCAGTTCGGCAATGCCGTCGTGGTTCCCGTGGTCGAGTTCGTCGCGAGGGCGATCGAACCCTATATCCGCAAGGCGGTTGCCGCAGGTAGGCCGACGCTGGCGAAGGACCGCATTGTGCCAGTCATCACCCGGCCGGCCGCAGATCCGAAGATGACCGCCTATGCCTGACATCGTGTCTCCCGAAGTCCGCAGCCGGATGATGGCGGGAATCCGGGGGACCGACACAAAGCCTGAAATGACCCTCCGCAAGGCTCTCCACGCTCTCGGCTTCCGGTTCCGGCTGCACGACCGCAGGCTGCCTGGTAAACCCGACCTGGTGTTTCCGCGCTACCGCGCTGTGCTCTTCGCTCACGGATGCTTTTGGCATGGTCACGACTGCCATCTCCATCGGCTGCCGTCCACCAGGACGGAATTCTGGGCGGCGAAGGTCGCCCGGAACAGGGCACTCGACGCAAGGGTGTCTGAGGCATTGGCCGAACAGGGCTGGAGGCAGGGTGTCGTGTGGGAGTGCAGCCTGCGAGGCAAGAATCGGCTCGGGCTGGAAGACATCATTGCCGCTTGCGCTGCCTGGCTGCGTTCCGACAACCCGCGTCTGGAAATACGGGGACGAAGTTGACGATACGGAGGGGGCTGCTTTCGCATCATTTCGAAGGTGTGGCGGTCAAGCGCCTGGCGGCGGTGGATGCCAATCCCGAGTCCTCGAATCAGCATGAGGTGACCGGATCGGAACCGCTCGTCAGGATTCTCGGTAGAGAAGACCGCAAGTTTCCGCGTGGCGGCGAGGACAACCGTTTCCCGGCAACGTACATCTGGCTCGCCGGCGAGCAGGAGGCCGTTTCCGAAGAAGGCTGGCTTTCCTGGTACGACTCCCGCCGGAACGATCCTAAGCGAAGTGCAGAATGGCGCCTGTACTACCAAGGCAATGCCGTAACCGCGTTGATGAAGCCGGGCGACATCCTGTTCCTTGCGCGGAAGCCCGACGGACACCTCCTGTTCATCCTCACCCCGGACGGAGGAACCATCCGCAACCAGCTCCTGTGGCTCTTCGGGCTGGACGAGCAGATCGGCCTCCGGTTCGAGTCGCAGGAGATCGGCAGGGACAATGATGCCGAGCTCGACTTCGCTGCCAGGTATATCCTAGACGAACTCGGGATCGAACCCGAAGAACCGGAAGCTGACAGGCTGGACGGCCTTATCGAAAAGTTTGGCCTGAAATTTCCCACGACAAGCGTTTTGTCGGGGCTGGCCCGCATGTCCCTTCCGGATGTCAACGCGAAGGACGGTCCCGACGAGGCACTGGTTCTGTGGATGGAGCGCGAGGAGCAGCTTTTCCGCCGACTGGAACGCCGCATAGTGGCGGACAGGATCAGGGAAGGATTCGCCACTGCGGACGGGGCGGATGTCGATGGTTTCCTTGCGTTCTCCCTGAGCGTCCAGAACCGTCGCAAGGCCCGTGCGGGCGCCGCTCTTGAGAACCATCTGGCCGCCGTCTTCGAAGCCCACGAAATCCGCTATTCGCGAGGGGCGGAGACGGAGAACCGCAACAGGCCTGATTTCCTGTTCCCCGGTCAGGCCGAGTATCGCGATCCGGCATTCCCGTCCGCCCGCCTTACCATGCTTGGGGCAAAATCGACCCTCAAGGATCGCTGGCGGCAGGTTCTCTCGGAAGCCATCCGGATCGACGCGAAGCATCTCCTTACTCTCGAGCCCGGGGTTTCCGAAAACCAGACAGACGAAATGCGCGCCAAGCTGCTTCAGCTGGTCGTGCCGCGCAGGCTGCATCAGACCTACCGGCTGACCCAGCAGGCCTGGCTAATGGACATCTCCGGGTTTCTCATGCTCGTTGCCGATCGACAGTCCTGACGAATCGCCTCAGTCTCCCCCGTTGGACAGGGGGGGATATGCACGAATTCGATCGTCCGTTCTTCAAGAGACTTGCAAACAACGACACCGGTGCCGCCAAGGGGCACCAGGGCGGCATCGTCATCCCGAAGTCGCTCGATGGTTTCTTCCCCACGCTTCCCACTCCATCCGTCGGGAACCCCGCGCCGGACATCCGCCTGAATGCCGTCCTGTTTGTGGAGAATGAGCAGGTTGGCATCGTGAACACCCGCTATCAATACCAGTCGTGGGGAGGAAAGCGCCTTGAGCGACGTCTGACGGACAACCTGTCTGCGGTCCGTGGAGTTGCGGCTGCGGACGACTTCCTCGTAATGGAGCGCAGCCTCTCGGATCCGCTCTTCTACAGATTGAGGCTGCATCGCGGCGGCTCCAAGGAACATGCCCGGCTTGCTTCGAAAGTCGGCATGGAAAGATCGGGGCCACTGGAAGTCGGCGACCCGCCTGTTTCGGAGAAATCGGTCGCCCAGTCCGACGAAGAGCAGGAAGCGCGGGAGAGCGTCCCATTCAAACTGTTCGATGACGATGCCCACTTTCACGAAACCCGCGTGAAGCGGATAGCTAGGGCGAAAGCATTCAGCGGTCGCGTGTTGCCACTGTACGACTACCGCTGCGCCGTATGTGGAAAAGGACATGCGGATGAGGATGCCTGGGAAGTGGAGGCCGCGCACATCGTCCCAAGGGGCCTCAAGGGAATGGATGATGCCCGCAACGGGCTTGCCCTATGCAGATCCCATCACTGGGCATTCGACCGAGGTCTCTTCGGCATAGGGCCCGACAGGAAGGTGATCCTCCATCCGCACGCGGCAGCCGAGGTCCGGAATGCCCATCTCCTTCCATTCAGCGGCTTGGCCATTAGCGAGCCGTTGAAACCAGCCCTGCGTCCACACGATGACACGTTGGCCTGGCATCTCAAACACGTAGTCGGCCTGTAGCAATGCTTGCAAGAGTGAGCGAAAAATCGATGACCTAAGATCCGCAGTGACCTGAGAATCGCGCTGTACGGGCTTCTAAACGCGACAGATTATTGCGCGGAGGTCGGAATTCGGCCGATTTCAGTCTGCTAGGCATGCCCGCCCTTGTTCTCATAAAGACCGCTCGTCGGGGTTCGGCGATCCCGCATCCCGCCATTCGGCGGCGCTATACTGACGCTCCTACGACGCACCTGTTAACCGAGCTCGCCGGCCGCGAATTGGCCTCCGCCTTCCGTCCGGCATTGTCTGCCGTTTTGGACATCCGGAAGGCTACACTTTATGCGCTGCATCTTTCATGGGGCGGCAGGAAAAGAAAAACCCGCCACGATGGGCGGGCCTTCCTCTTTTGCAGTCATCGCGTCCCCGCTGTACTGCATCCTCATCGTGCTAGGCCAGACTGCACAGGTCAAGCGACATCGGCAAGTCCTTCCTCTTTTTTCTGTATCCCGGGGGGGCCAAGCCCGTCAGGGCGCGGCGGGGCAGAGCCCCATGAGCCTGTCACTACGCCACAAGCGGCGCGACATCCGCCGCAGGCTGCTCCCTTCCTTCCCGCTTCACCTTCGGCTCCGCCTGCCATTCCCGGTACAGCCGCAGCGCCTTCCGGAGGTCCCATCGCGTCCCCGCCGGCAGGCTCTCGAATCCCTTCGCACGTTCGAGCTCGGCCAGCTCCATGGCTGCATCCGCGAAGGTCCTTCCGCCGAGCAGGCGCCTGGCTCTGTTCACGCGGCTCTTGGCGTTCCGGACGGCCGCCTTCGAGAACCCGCGCGACCGCCACAGCCATTGCCCGAACCGACCCTGAATCTCGGGAATGGTCTCCCCGGCTTCGCGGGCGAGGATGACGCGCCCGATCGCTTCCGCCAGCGGCGCAGGGACCGCATTGGCGATCATCTGGTCAATGTCCCGCGAGGCCGCGTCGGCCCAGTCCCAGCCGACAGGGAAGCCCTGAATTCTCGCAACCTGTTCCTGCGTCAGCACGGCCGCCTGCTGCGCCGGCACGGGATCGTCGGGGTGAGGACTCGCCAAGTACTTCGGCCGAGGCCGTTCCCGCGTGGTGCGGATGACAGACGGCGCGGGTTCGTCAAGTGTCCAGACACCGCGCCCCTCGTAGTAGGGGCGGGTATAGAATGCCCCGGCTGCCACAAGCGCCGCGTCGGCAGGGTGCGGCTGGTAGCTTGGGGGCATTGGACGCCGGGAAGACCCACGCATGGTCGGCGCAGGGTCGTCCGCACTCCATATGCCGCGTTTGCCAGGCATACGTGGGTGCGCATAGAAGGTGTCGCCAAGGGCATCGCCGAGCATGTCCCTGACCGTCATCGGGCTGTGCGATCGGGCAGCCGCCAGGGCGGAGTCCAAGAAACCATCCGCCTCGCCCAGCCGACCGATGACGAACAGTCGCTTGCGGGACTGCGGCACCCCGTAGAAGGACGCGTCCAACTTCGCTTCGGTCAGTCCGTAGCCCGCCCGCACCAGCATGGCGCGGGCATCCACCCATGCCTGCGAGGTTGCCGCCTGTGGGACATTCTCCATCAGGAACCAGGTCGGGCGGGCGATGCAGATGAGCATCGCGAACGCGCGTGTCAGGGCAGCCCGCTCGCCCTCGATTCGCTCGCCGGCCATGGAGAAATCCTGGCAGGGCGGCCCACCGCAGATGATGTTCGGAGCGAGCGCGGCGATCATCGGGCCAACGTGGAAAATGTCCTTCAGGTCATGCTGCCAGATGTGCGCGCCGACATTGCGCCTGTACGTCTCGACCGTAGGCAGCCATGAATCATACGCCTGCACCAGATCAAATCCCGCCTGCTTCAGGCCGAGCGACATGCCGCCCGCGCCCGCGAAAAGTTCAACCGCACGCACCTCTGAAACGCCCCCGTCCCCGTAACTGAATTTCCCAGTTACGGAATCGTTCCTTGACGGCGGGTAAAGATCAACCCGGTCTCGCAGGCCGAAGGCAATCCGTCTGCATCCCTAGTGACGGATTCATTTTGCCTCTTTCGTCACAATCCGTCACGCTACGCTTGTGACGGATTGCACGCAGATCGTAATTCGTCACCATTTCTCAGTGACGGATTGCATGGGGGCAGCAATGTCAGACGAGCAGTCAGGTCGCCGTAAGCCTGGGCCGAAACCCAAGGGCCGGACGGCGATGTCCGGAGCCGAACGCAATCGGCTCTATCGGGAGCGCAAGAAGCAGCTGCAGGTTGGAGTAGTGCCGAGTTACCAGTTCAGCCCGGTTCGCAACAGGAACGGCATGACCGAAGCCGGTTACCTGATGAATGCAATTATCGAGGTCAAAGTGGGGCTTACGAATGCGTACCTGGCTTCTAGCAAGTGGCAGTTCGAGTACGGCAACGATGGCGGCGAAGCTGTGGGCCTTCGCCACATCAAGGAAGTGGAACGGGAAACCGTCCGAGCAGTCAGAAGCCTTGAACGGCTCGCTGGTTTGCTGCCGTTTTCGGCCGAGGTCGCGAGCCGTGTAAGGTGGGATTACCCGTGACTTGGACCCATGGGGACCCGAGAACCGCGATGTATGGGCTTCTAAACGCGAAATTTTATTGCGCGATCACCGAAAACCGCTCTTTTCGGCATGGTGGGCGATGCCGGCCTTATCGGCACGGCTTCCCGTTCCCTTCTACGAAGGGGCCGTTTCAGCCTGGTTTTGAGTGTCGAGAGACTGCGGCGATATCATCATGGTGGTCCTTCATCCCCATGGGGAGGCCCGCAGGGCCTTCCCCTTGGGTCGGTAGCACCAAATGAAAGTCCGTCAGGACTTGGTGCTACCGTTCCCCCGCTTTCCAACACTTCTCCCCGCAGCTTCTCCGCTTCCGCAGCCGCGACGATCATCCATTCGTCATCGGAGCGAAGCAGAATCTCCCCTGATAGGTCGAATCCGGCAATCGTCCCGTCCGGACGACGGGAGAGGCCCAGCCCAGCGTCTCGCGCGGCGAGAAAGAACAAGCGACGGGTGGCCGTGAGGCCGACCTTCCGGCCTGTCTCATCCCGCCTTTCCTGAATCTTCTCCCGCAGCGCCTCCAGGAATCCCGCAGCCTCCGCCATCGCGAAAAGTTCCACCCTGTCGGCATTCCGGCTGGAGAGCGTGAAACGACGGCCGACGCCGACCGCCCCGCGGATCTCCTTCCGCTCGACCCCGTAGACGGATTCCCGTTCCTCGCGAAGAGGCACGGGCGGGAGCGGATCGGAGGTCCGCCTTTCGCCGTCCGGTAGTTCCCAACGCCCCTGATTCCATTCGGCCACGGCATCGTTGAGCCAGGACAGTTCCTTCGGATCGAGGTCCGTGTCTGGCCACAGTCCCATCGCGACGGCGGCATGCCATCCGTGGAAGGCGGAATCCCGCGCCGCATCCCGTGCTGTGGCCTCCGCCGCCTCGGCTTCCGTCATAGCGGCCGCAACGTCTTCCTTCGCCATCGTGCCGGCCGCCGCCTGCATCGCGTCGGAAACCTCCCGCGCAGCCTTTGCGGCAATGCGATCGAGGGCGGCATCCTCTGCCCGTTTCCGCGCCGTTCTCATCTCGCGCATGGCGATGGACATGCGGGCATCCTCGACCCGGAACCAGCGCTCGTCCTCCTTCAGGGAGTTGAGCCAGAGCACGTCCCACAGTTCCAGCGGCGCCCGCTGCGAATCCAGTCCAAGGAAGCCCATGCCTCGTGCGCCCCGGAGTTTCTTCCATCCCCGGAACCGCTTCTGTTCGTCCGCGCTCGCCGGCGAGGCCTCGCCCTCGCTTCCGGAACCGCCATCGGCGGGACGCGCCTCGTATCGCGTGGAATAGCGGGCCGCGTACCGCGCCACGGACTCCGCCGTCTCCGCCTTCCCGTTCTTGCCCTTGCCCGGGGAATAGGCGGGATCGCCGTCGCCGATGACGTATGCGGCGCAGCCACGGTCCTGTCCGTCCTCCGCCAGGTTGCCCGTGTCGAAACGCCGATGAAATTCGTCGCAGACCGCCCGGGCATCCTCGACCGTCTCGCACGCGACGATGTAGTGGCGGTGCGGCGTTCCGGACTGTTGGGGCTGGACATTCCACCAGCCCGACAGCCTCACACCCTTCTCCCGCAGTAGGGCCAGGGTGCGATGGTGGTCCTCCTGAAGCTTCTCCGAAGCTTCTTCCGGCCCCAGCGCCACGTCCCATTTCGTGGCTCGCTTTTCCTCATTCGTCGCGTTGGCGACGTATTGCGGCGGGAGGGTCACGGTCAGCCAGCAGACGCTCCACCCGAGCGCCGCCCACCGCGCCAGATGCACGTCGATCAGCAACCGCTTCTTCGCGGCGTCCGCCGCCTTCGCCTTCCAGTGGAGATCGAGCATCGGAATCTGAACGGACGGATCGGACTTTTTGACAAGCCACAGCTTGCCCAAGATTTCCTCCGTCCGGAACGCCTCCGCCTCGCAGATGGCAAGGCCGTAGTCGGACAGGAAAAGTGACAGCCCGTCCGGCCCGCCGACCGCCCCCACGGCCTGCTCGACATAGAGCAGGGCCCGGCGCTGCACCTTGCGTAGCCTGCGCAATTGCCACTTCTCGCAACGGCGTTTCCGATGTTCCGGCTCTTGGTTTATCGGAGTCCCGTCCTTCATCGCCTTCGGGAACTCGGCGGCATGGCGCCGCGCCTCCTTGTCCGCCCGTTCCGCCAGCGCCGTCGGCGGCATAGCCAGGACTTCCAGCCCCAACCACTCGACCTTGGCGAGGATGGCCTTCTCCCGTTCGGCCCGCCTCACGGGCGACATCCGGGACAGGAACTCGGCGAGTTCCGGCGGCAGGAATCGGAAAACCGCATGGTGGTTCCTTGCCTCTGGCGGCAGGTCGGAGAGATGCGGCGGAAGGAACGCGACCGTCCCGGCGATGTTGCTCCCGCCCGCCTCCTCCGCGAAGAGGTCCGCGTGGTCGGCAGCGCGAACCTCTTCCGCTTTCATCAGCTCAGGCGCGGGCCTGACCGTCTCCGCCGCCCGGAACTCGCCTGCCAGTTCCCGCGCGGCATCCGCCGCCGCCTTCCGTGCCCCCGCCGCCGCCGCGATCCATCGCGGCACGGGATTCCAAGCAGCCTTGCGCGCGGCCTTGTCCGATTCCTCCGCCCGCCGGCGGGCAGCATCGAATTTCTTTTGAAGCCTTTCCCGCGCCATGCCGTCGCCGACACGCCCGAGGCGTGCAGCGTCGAAGCCGGAAAAGCCCCGATATTTCGGGCTTCCGTCAACATTTTTGGCTTGAGGGGTAAAAGGGGGCTGCTGTCTGGCTGGGGCTATGCCCAGCCGAGGGCTCACCCTTCAAGGAAGGGGGGCTTTACACGTGCATGAAGATGAGGGATTCTCATATTCGTTTCCTAGAAGCGCCGCCGAGGGTTCCAGCCCGATGACAGCGGCGCTTTTTTATTGCCAGAACATCAAGCGTTGATCGGTCGGCCGAACAGGACAACCCCTCTCTCTAATCCTTCCGTATCCGTAACGACTCCACCAAGTTCCGCGCAATCCGGCAGGGGTTCCCCTCGCACCCTCCATATCGATGCTCCGGACCTCTCGGGCGGGTCACTTGCCCCGCCCTCACGCGCTGCGCGCGCCGGTCCTCCCACATAGACATGGAGCCTCCGCGCTCGGTGACGGCGGCCAACCCTCGCCGCCCTCTGGGCGCATCCCGGTCCTGCCAAGGCAGGCCCGGGCTGTGAGAGCGTGGGTCGGGCTGTCCGCCGTCAACCCCTGCCTCGCCATCCCCGCTCGGAGCCCGGATTCAGTCCCGGGTCGCCGACAATATCCAGATCGGACGATTTTGTTAACCGTAACGACGAAAAACTCAGAAATACTCTGCAATACTTGAATCCTTGCGCCCGACTTTTTCGCGGCGACGAGTCCTTGCCGCCAAGGATTCGACCCTTCGCGAATCCTTGAGAGCGTCCTGCGAATCCTTGGTAACCTGTTGTGATTGCGCCATTTTCAGGCGATCGGACCTGACTTGACTCGGTGCCGGACATCGCCGTATGCAGATGCCAGATCCGGTGCGGGACGCATCCCTCGCCGGGCCGCTCGAAAGTTTTGTCAACAATTGATGGCATCATATGAGGGTAGTTTGGAATCATTTTTCGCATTTCGGAAAACAACGCAGATCTTTTTCAAATTGGCCTTCTGTTTTTCCTTGTGGCCGACAGAAGTAGAGCACAACATAGTACATGAGGGCGACGGGAGCGGTTCCCCGACCCCGCAGACAACAGGAGTTGAAGATATGGAACTGAAGCTAGAAAACGTCCGCATCGTTCGCGGGTACGACCTCGGCGGCGATGGCCCGCACAACTGGGCCGATGTGGTCCTTCTGGACATCAACGGCGATTCCTCGCTCGAATACTTGGACAGCGACGGAACGCTTTGCGCGGATCACGACAGCAGCCTCCGCAACTACCTGGCCCACGACGAGGCGGACGAGATCAGGGAAAGGCTAGCCAAATGGCTGGCTGGCCCCTCGCACAAGGTCAGCTGGGTGTCCGCGAACAGGCAGGGCGAGTTGGCGGGCTGGGAGGTTCCCCACGGCGGGGACATCGAGGCCGTGAAGGCGGAATGCCTTCGCGAAGTCCTCGACCAGTGCGGCACCGACGAGGACCGTAGGGGCATCCTCGCCGGCACGGTCGAAGTCACCCCCGTAGCAGCCTAATCGGAAACCGGGACCATGGTCCCGGCCTTCCCCGGAAGGCATCCGGCGATGCCTTCCGGCGAGGGCCGAAAGCCTGAGAAACCAGCGGGAGAACGAAAATGTCCACCAGTCACCTAAACGGATTCCGTCAGCAGCAACTAAGAAATGGTGTGCGTCATGCCGCTGCCGTGAACGCCGCAAGGCTTGGAGACGCATCGGTCGCGCTATCCGTCGTCATCGGCGCGGACAAGCAGCCGAAGACCTTTGTGAAGGCTCTCTTGAAGCTGGCGAAGGCTCTGCCGGATCGCGTTCCCGCTTACCGGATTGTCGGCGGACAGCTTTCTGTCCCGCTGCTCTCGTGGGGGTATCATCATGGCTTCCATAAGCCGCGCAGTGTTCGCCTGGATTGGCTCCCGAGCTGGGCCTCGAATCTGCGAAAGCGGCCTGAAACAGAGGAGTGACGAGCATGTACGCAATCATCGCAAAGCGCGAATTCTATGGCCCGGCATATGTCCGCGAACTTTTCGCCGGCGAGCAGGGGCTTCCGGAAACCTTCCCCGACGAGGCGGCGGCGAAAGCCATGGTCAGGGAGTTGGATGGCGCGGTCTATTACCTCTCGCACAACGAGAGCGACCGCCCGACCTACACGGCCCGCCGCGTGGACCGTCTCGCCCGTCGCTTCCGCGAGGAGATCGCCCGCGCGGCCTGACCACGGAAACCGGGGCCGAAAGCCCCGGCCTTCCCCCGAACGGTCGCGGGACCGTTCCGGAGAGGGCCGAAAGTCCGAAAGACAGGGGGAACGACATGAAACACTTTTGGGAAGAGTCGCCGCTCTGGCAGCGTAAGGAAGAACTTCTGGCCGAGCTTAAGAAGGCAGCGGCGGCAATGGACAAAGCCGGGCGCGAAGTCCTCACTAGCCTCCAGATGGGGTTCCTGGACAGCCTTGGCGGGCGGGAAGATCGCGCTGCTTACTTGACCGCGCATGAGGCTTGGCAGGACGCATATGTCGCGTGGAGCGATGCTCACAATGCCTACCGAGCCTCCCCGGCAGGGCAGGCAGAGCGCCGCTATTTCGCCCGCCTTCGCGCCGACCGAATCGCCAGAGAATCCGTGCCCGTCACGGAGGTCGCATGATGTCCCGCGCTCCGACTTTTGCCGACCACCGGTCAGCCCACCGCGCAGCCCGCGACACGGCGGAGCACAAGGCCGTTTGCGTGCTTGGAATGCTGGCCCGCTATGGGGGTATCCCCGAGGGCGGAGCCGCGCTCATGGACGCCTTTCGCGCCCATTGTCGCGAGTACGCCGACGCGATCGACGAGCGCGACGAGGCTGCTGCGCGCATCATGCGTTTCGAGCCTGAGGAGGGGGCAACGCCATGTCCGTAACCGTCCACGGCCGCCATCGCGGTCGCCCTTTCCGCGCGGGTTCCACGGAGGCCGCTGCGGCGGATCGCGACCGCCGCCGGCGCGAATACGCCGATCTCCGGAAACGCCTCCGGATGTCGCAGGCCGACCTCGCCGGCCTGCTGGGACTGTCGCTCTGGACGGTCAAGGTAATGCCGTGCTGGACATCGCCGACGACGGCCCCGACCGAGGCGACTCTTGCCACGATGCGCGCGGAACTCCTCCGCCGCAGCCGCGCGAAGGTCGATGAGACACGCGCTGAATTCGTCCGCCGCAGCCGCGAGCGCATCGCCGAGCTTCAGGAATGGCGGGAGATCGAGCTGGCCACCCTCGAAAGGGAGCTTGCCGAGCATATGGCCCTATGCCGTGCCGCCGAGCCGGAAGGTTTGGATGACATCGAGGATGCCGCCTAGGCCTCCTCCCTCGAAAAGTGACCGGAAAGGAGAAAGCGAGGCAGCATGAGCGAGCTGGACAGAGATATTGAAGATGCGGCCGCCGCCGTTGGCGTCACGGTACGAACCGCCACTGAAACATACGTCGGAATCGTGCCCGGCCACGGCTTCGGCTTCTATAAGAGCGAGCGAGGGTGGCTCTACGCGCGCCAAATCGCAGACGGCTCATTCGAGGCGCCGACAGGCAGGATGCACCGCGAGCAGACGGGGCAGGCGATCGCGGCGAGTGATCGCCTGGATGAACTCGCCGGGTCTGGCGTGGACACATTTCCGACTGCGGCCGAAGCGATCCGGACGACACTCAGAAACTATCTAGCCGAGGCAGGGCCAATCCGAAAGCTCAGCGATTTCGACTAGGCATCTTCCACCGAAAAGTGACTCACTAAACCAAAGGAGATTTCCATGGACAACGTTATCCGCTTCCCCGTCATCGCTCGCCCGGCTCCCGCGACCACGGCCCAGCCCGCCCCCGCCTACCTCCAGGACTGGCTGCCTTTTCTAGCTGTTGTCGAGTGCGACCATGTTGAAGCGCTGCCGATCCGTGGTCACGCCGAAAAGGAGGGTCCTGTTATCGTCTACAATCCCAAGTTTGTCGCTTTGGAAGACCTTGAGGATTGGGGGCTTGCCATGATGTGGCTGTCTCCTTGCCTGGTTCAGATCGCCGGCGCGGTCCTTGCCGAATCCGTTGAGGCGGAGGATGGAATCGGCCGTTTCCGTACCCGTCGCTGGCAAGCCTTCCGGAGGGAGGTGGTCCGGCTCATGCGACAGGATTGGAATGGGAAGGGAAGGCATTAAGACAAGATCGGCTTTTCGATAGTCGAGTCCGCTCGCTTGGGCGGCATCGACATCATGGCCGACAACATCGCCGCCAATTTGCTCATTGAGAGCGATCTGGCCGAGTACCTTCAAACCGCATAGGAGTCCGCCATGCCTCTCTCGACCACCGCTTGGACCATCTTTTTTGCCCTTGGCATCGCGCTGGCGTGGGCTGGCTACGATTTCCGCCGTCTTCGTTTTGTGCCCGACCCTGCTCACTGGTCGAACGACATCGCCTATTCGGTCATGGTCATCGGCAGGCTGCTCACGCTCCTCGCCGTCCTGCTCTTCGTTGCAGGAGAGCGGTTCGTTCAGGGCGGCTTGCATTTCTGAAAACCATAACTGGATTTCCAGTTATGCCATTCGGCCGGGGTTATCTCCCGGCCGTTCCTGTTTCGATGCGCTGCGCGTCGATGTAGCGCCACGCAGGGCCATCATAGACCCCGGTGTCGTATGCGCCGGGTTGCTCCCAGCCCTCCGGATTCCTCGCCCACCAGCCGTTATACACGTCGGCTTGGGCTCGCACCCCGAAAGGAATGCCCATGTTCCAGCCAAAGCTATCGGCGGTCGGAACGGTCAATTCCAGATCGGCGCAGCCGGCAGCGCCGGGGCGGTCGATCGTCACCATGGCGAAAGAGTCCATGTCCCGCTCGACGCGCTGCCCCGCGACGGTGATAGCCCTCACCAGCGGCGAGGGCGGCAGCTGGACCTGAGAGCGCAGCGGCCCGGCGATGCCCGCCGCGTCGAGGACTTCCGTATCCCAGCAGATCGTCAGAATGTCGCCGTCGCGATAGGTGCCTGACGGCGCGGCGAGGATCACCGGAAGCGCGAACGGCATGGACGACTGATAATGATCGCGGATGGCTTGGTCGTCGGCAGGCCGGACGGTCAGCGCCATCCTTGCGGCTGCGCTGCCGTCGCCATTCCCGTCGTCTCCGCCATCGCTTCCGGAACTGCCCTCATCGCCTCCGGAACCGTCACCGCTGCCGCCTGTTTCGCTTCCGCCTCCGGAATCGCCACCGTGGTCACCTCCGCCCCCGGCGCCTTCCTCGCCCGAGCCTCCGCCCGGGTGCCCGGTCGAGGTCGTGACAAGCCCAGCCCGCCACCGAAATATGAGTGTTGAATCCGCCGCCGTAGTGATGGTCGCCGATGTCGCGAGCGCGGTCGCGGCCATGGCCGCCAGCAAGATTTTCTTGAACATGGAATGCCCCCTGTGAATGCAGTCTAGGCTTTGATGTTGAGTCCGCCGGCGGCGTTGGACAACGAAGAAAGGGCGGTCCATCGGGCCGCCCTTTCACCTCCTTCCGGAGGACACAGGGGGCTAACCTAAGCCCCCGGAAGTTCTACCGCTGATCGACCGCGACCCTGGTAAGGCGGTGATCCGTCCCGACTGGAGGGAACGGACCTGCCAGGTTGGCAGTCCCTTTGACGCAGGGCTGGCCGTACTCCGCTAGCCACGGGTCGGAAGATATGCCGCCGCCGGGGGCAGGGCTGATAGCCAGCGACCGATACCAGCCCTCTTTGCCGTCAGGGATTGAATCGAGGGTATGCCAGCCAGTGTAGGCGTAGGCATAAGGATGGACGAGAGAGAGCGAACCCGATCGAAACGCCTTGGGGTGGGCAGCCACGAATTCGGCGGTCCAGGCCGTTTCGCATTCGATCGAGTAGCCGCCAGCAAAAGACAGGACCAGCCAGCTTTTCGGGCCGGAGTTGCTTCCCGCATCCTGCCCGCCGCCCTGTTCGCCGTTGTTGTCGGCGACTTGGGTCAGGACCGTGCTCTTGAGCCGGAACGCGAAGCGCTGTTGCCCCGCGTCAGCGTGGCCGGGATATGCCATTGCGCCGAGCGCCAGGATGCTGCCGACGAGCAGCGGCGCGGAGATTGTCGAGAGAATGGATTTCATGTTCAAGGGAGCCCCCTGCTGAAGTCAGGCCACAAGCGTGAGCCCATTCTGGGCATGGCGCAAACCGCCGGCGGAGATCGCAGCCGATGCCGACGAACCTGAAACCTACGCGGCAAACAAGCGAACCGAAAAACCTGGGCTCTTGCCCGCCGATCGCATAAAATCCTGCCTGAAGATGCCCATCCGGAAGCGTCCGGAGATCGCAAGGGGCCGTGGTTCGGCCGTTGGCCTGCACCCGCCCCAGCACCCCTTGCGATCGACGCTTCGACGGGCAGGCAATGGGCAGATTTTAACGCGGTCATAGGAGGTCAAGATGCGGCATTTTCTGAAAAGCCTCGCCAAGGGTGCCGCGATGGCACTGGCCGCGACGGCGATCGTCTACGGCGGTCTTCTGACGCTCGTCGTTTTTGCAGCGACTGGCTTCGGGGTCTTTTGATCCCGAAGCTTTCGGCCTTCATTTCCCGCCTCTCGGGGCCGTGACTCCGCCAACGTTCGGCCTTCCCTTACCACCGAAATCTCCCTGTTCCTTCGGCCCTTTCTGCCCCGGGATTCGTGGCATGTTCGGGCGGGCATGGGCGGAAATCCCGCCCACGCTTCCCGCGATCACGGTGTTACCGTGTTCCGTGTCGCCCCAGCCTTGGATTGCGGCACCGAAGTAGGCGCCGACGCGCGGGGGCAATTCGAGAATCAGGCCGAACAGCCGGAGCAGGATATGCCACTGGATGAAACACATCATGCCGAAGCCCACGACGATGCCGATGATCCCGATCGAGGCGTTTCCTTGGCTTCCGACAAAGGCGAAGTTCCAGGTCATCAGGAAGATGTTCAGAAGCACCACGGAAATCGCGTGGGAGGCGAGGAACCCGAGGACCGTGATCGGTTGCCGCAGCAGCAGCGAGAAAAGCGCATGGTAGCCGAAGCTTTGCGCCTGGTCAGCGAACTCCTGCCCGTCCATCCGGACGTGCACGAAGGCCCATAGGAGTCCCGCGATGGCGAACACGACCAGGTCCATCGCTAGAGCGCCGAGGGCGAAGATCATGAAGATGTAGGGCATCATCGGCAGCACATAGGACAGCACCGACCCTGCTACGATTGCGAGGCCGATGGCCCACCATCCAGGCACCATGACGAACTCCACGACCGCGCCGGCCGTCGAGGACCAGAAATTGGCCGCTCCTGTCGCAGCGAGGGCGATCGCGAAGGCCGTTTGTCCGCCGACCGAGAGCCTGTTGCCGATGGCGATAAGGTCGCCGACCGGATCGTTCCGCCAGCCGTCATATGCGGTCATGTAGTCAAGGACGGGATGCGAGATCGAATTGATCACGTCCGCCAAGACGGTTGCGTCGGATTCGACGGCGGCGAGATCGTCGCCGGACACGGCTAGGCGGTTTGTCTCTGCCCGGTTCTGTGAGCGGATGATGTCCATGGCGACGGCCATTTCGTTCTTGTAGCCGCCCCACGCGTCGGGATTCGGCTCCCGGTAAACAGGTCGCTCGCTCGCATACGACGACGCCTTTTCGGCGATCTTCGACATCATCCGGTAGTAGCTGCCGATGAGAGTCCAGCCGTGAGTTTTCACTCCCTCGACCAGCTTTCCGCGCGTCTCCCTGTCCTCGCTCGCGGACACCGCCGCCGCGCTGCCTGACACGGCTGCGTCATAGGCGTCGCCAATGGCATTCATCTGCTGGACGAGTCCGGGCACCAAGGCCCCCTGCGTTGTCCATTCGCGGATGTGGGAGAGGTCCGAGCTCATCGCCGGATCTCCGTAGATGCGGGCCGTTCCGCTCTGCCGGAACGAGTCCGCGAGTGGTCCGGCGGGGTCGACTGCGCGCACCTGTTCAACAAGTGTCTGCATCGCTTTCCGGCGATCTTCTCCGAAGCTGCCGAACTCCTCTGTGGTCGGCGCGGAAATCGTCAGGGAACCGCAGGCCTGCCCGTAGTTCCACGCGAATCCTGTCACGACCGCAGGAGTGCCGGCCCCGAAGGGCACCCACGATTTTTTCGCGGGCCGGACAACTGCCTCGCCACTGGCGGGCGGCAGGCGGGAAGAAGCCGTCTCGCCTGTGTACATCGCAGTCCGCTCGACTGCCTGATGATGGATGCGAGTGCAGACCTCGCCTGTCACGACCTGCCAGGCAAGCTGGCGCCCGCCCGCCGATATCGGCGTGAGGCTGTGGCCGTCTTTCACCACATGCTCGACGGATGCCACCGCGATCATGTCGGCGGAATTCGTTCCCATCATGTAGATAAGGCGTTCCAGATGATGAATTCCGGCGAGTCCGGAGCCTGTAACGGAAACGAGGAAGCCGAAGCCCGCCACGACGCGCAGCGGCGCCCATATCTGGTGCCATCGCTCGCCGAGTACTCTGCCGTGGTAAGCCGATTGAACGATGCCGATGATGACGTGCCAGCCCATAAGGAGGCTGGCAATGAAAACGAGCATCGGAATGAAGACCGATAGCCCGACCGTGAACCCGGTTGCCGTATCGACAGGCAGAAGATTCTCCGGAAGCTTCCAGGCGAGGTTGTCGGCATCGGGGATTGTAAAAAGGTCGATCGGGCCGGGCATTTTCTCACTCCCTCGAATCCGAGTCCGTCACCACCGGACTCGCCGTTTCCGAAATCGCGAACGCGGTCCCCACGAGGAGCTTTTTGTCGCGTTCGGCGACGTGCGACCGCACCAGCGCGGCGACGTAATCCGCCGTTACGTCGCCAACCTCGACCGCCTTGAGGATCATGCCGCCGAGGACGATTTTCTTCCGCGTGTCGTAGCGCCGGGCGGCCTCTTTTTCCCGTGCGAGGAGCCGATTCAGGTCCGCCTCAATCTTCGCCTTCTTCTGGCGCAGTCCCTTTTCCTTCTCACGAACTCTTTCAAAATCCAGCATCCCGAAATCTCCTTGTTTGGGAGTCCGGCGGCGGACTCCCGGAAACCTCACGGCAGAAATCCGCAGGCCAAAAATGTTGAGGTTTGCAGGCGTAGCCAGCGAAACCCTAACGCCGGGAAACCGACGCCGATTCAATAGTTTGTCGGCCTCTTGAAGATCTCAATAGCGCAAACAAACATCGTTGCAGGAAGCCGCTACGGCGGTCCCCCTGACTAAGGGCGCGATTAAGCGTTGCAAGCAACGCATCGCGCCCTTCAGGCGGGGGCCGTGAGCGGCCAAGGAGGAGCGATGAGATACTTGATGCGCGCCATGGTCTACGCGCTTGCCTTCGCATCAGGGAGCGTCCCGCTACTGGTGATGGGGGAATGGGCCGATTGGATTGTGGCGATATCCCCGGCGCTGCCATCGCCATTATTTGTTGCGCTGATGGTACTAGGCCCGCCCACAATCGCGGCAGCCTTCTATCTCTGCGCGCTCTCGGTTGATCGCAGTCTGAGAACGCGCGCCGAGTAGGGGAGGATTCAGCCGTGACCGCCACCCCGATTTTTACAATCCGCCTACACTGGCAGCGCCTTCACGGCTCGCCGCTTCTCGCCGTCCAGGCGGACGGCCTCGCCGCCGCGCAGCTTCGCCACTACGGGCGTCGCGCGGGCCTTCGCGGGGTGACGATCGATGAGGACGTGCCTGCCATGGTCGGCACGGTCGAGCAGCGGGACGCGCTGCTCTGTGAACTTGAATCCGCTGGCTATGAAATCGAGGAGGACATGCAATGAAGAAATCGAAAACCGCCGCCGCCACGCTCGCTGAGGACGATCCTTTTGGAGCGGTTGCCCTTGAGGACGACCCGTTCACCCTTCCGAGGCTCGCGCGCGATGCCGATGCCGACGAGTTCGCCGACCTGTTCGCGGACCCGTCTCCGGAGGATCGGTTGACGCTCCTCGCTGTCGCGCTTGTCGAAGATCCCTTTTCTACGACGCGCCCGGACGACGGAGAGAACCCTTTCGGCGGAGCTTCTTGCCTTGCCCGTTACGAGCGCGCCAGCGCCGCTTACCTCGCTGCCGTCCACGCCGACGACCGCGACGAAGGCGACGATGAGCGCGAGGAGATTCTTCGCCTGATTTCGCTCTACTGGCTCCGCCGCAGCAAGGCGATTTGGCTCTCCTGAAATGGCGACCTCGCTCCCGCCCGATGCCGCCATTTTCAACGCCCGCGTTTCCGTCTTCCAGCGAAGCGCGGGCCGATCCGCAGTGGCGGCCGCAGCCTACCGCAGTGCATCCCGCCTTGTGGACGAGCGTATCGGCGAGGTCTTCGACTATCGGAAAAAGAAAACCGAGGACTCCTTCATCCTCGCCCCTCCGGACGCGCCTGCGTGGGCCTACGACCGCGCGCAGCTATGGAACCGCGTCGAGGCGGCCGAGAAGCGGAAGGATGCCGTTGTCGCCCGCGAGGTGTTGATAACGATCCCGCGCGACATCCCCGAGGAGGATCGCCGCGCCTTCGCGGAGGCCACCGTTGTTCCCTACGTCGCCGCCGGCGCGGTCGTCGATGTCGCTATTCATTGCCCCGCCGATGTGTACGGTGAGGAGCAGCCGCACATCCATGCCATGATCGCGCCGCGCTGCCTGGACGCATCGCAGCAATCCGGATTCGCGAAGACCCGCAACGCCGCCCTTACCAGCATGTTCGAGTCCGGAGGCCGCCACGGCGGGGAGCGCGGCGATGCCTTGAAAGCCGAGCGCGAGCGCATCGCCTCCCTCATGAACGCCTTCCTGGAAGCCGCAGGCAGCGGGCGCCGTGCCGACCACCGTTCCAACGCCGCCCGGGGGCTCGACCGCGATCCCGAGCCGACCATGGGCGAATCTCGGCTAGCCACCGTCAAAAAGCGGAAGCGCCACGATCGCCGAACGTCCCTTGTGGCTGGCATCCGCAACACCAGGATTCTTGAAAACCAGTTGTTCGAAACCGAGGAGGAAGTCATGGCAACGAACGCGACCAGGCAGGCACGCGGAGGCATTCGCCCGCGCTCCCGCATCGACTACAAGACGAGGCTCCTGAAGGAGCGCTTTCCGGACCTCCAGAACGCTGAAGGCTGGGCGGCGGGCCTCCACTTCATTGACGCTTCCGTGCCCGGTGCTGTCCGCATCGCCACGAAGGACGGCGGCCACCTCGAAATCCGCGGCCGCCTCGCCAAGGTCTACGGCCAGCGCGGCCAGGCCGACGCCCTCGCCGCAGCCCTCCGCGCTGCCGATGATCTGGACGACATCGAACGCTTGGAGCAACTGAAGTCGCTTCGCCGCAAGGGCAACGGCGCCCGTCCTCGCCGGAACCCGGAAGAGGCGCCGCAGCTTCCTCCGGATCGCGTCGAATCCCTCGCCGATCGTTGGCGCTCCCGTGGCTATCATCAGATCACCGAGGCGCCCGATGGTGTGTGGATCACCATCGGCAAATGCCGCTTGCAGGATCTAGGCGATGAGCTCCGCATCCACGGCCCGGCCGCGTCGGACGCAGCCGTGCGCGCCATGATTTCCAAGGCCGTCGATGAGTGGGATTCCTCACTGGAGGTCTTTGGCGAACGGGCTTTCAAAGACCAGGCATGGCTTGAGGCCCAGCGCCAGGGCGTCGTGGTTTACGACCAGGACACCGGTCAACTCTACGAGCCTTCGGAGGATATCCGGAAGGCCTTCGAGGGCGACCAGCACCGCATCCGTGCTGAGCACGACGAGATGACCGCGATCCGGAATCACAAGGCCGTCGCTAGCCTGGTGCTCGAGGCCGCTGCCGGTGACGACGACGCGCTCAAGAGGCTCCGGGCCAACGATCGCGACCTCGCCGACTTCATCACCTTGCACCTTGATGACGAGCAGCGCGGCAAGTTGGTCGGGAAACCCGAGGCCGACGTAGTTGCCGCCCTCCCGGCGTTCCGTGGCTATGGAAAGACCGCGAGGGAGGCCGAGGAAGCCCGCAGGAAGGCCGAGGGCTTCCCGTCGCTCGCCGACGATATGGAGGCCCTGCCTCCCGTGCCCGGCGACGGCTACGAGGAGAGGAGGCCGAGTTGATCGAACAGGACGAACCCCACGCGCTTCGACGCTACATCAGGAACCGGGCGCACGGTCGCCCGGCCCCGGAATACCATCGCTTTGACCACGCGTTGGGCTGCTGGATCGAATCGAACGAAACCGAGGCCGACGGCCGCCTCGACGGGAAGGCCTTCCGTCAGGTGCGCCGCCCCGGCCTTCCGTGGTGCCAGTGGCTAGGCAGGGACACCCGCATTGCCGAGGACCATGCCTTGCAGGCCTACTTTGAGCTTCACGCCCGCGAGCCGCACGACTGGCAGCGCCTGTTTAAGGAAGTTACCCGCAACCGTCGCCGTGCCCTTCGCGACTGGCAACGTGAAGGCCTTGGCCTTCTTGCCCGCCTTCGCGCGCAAGAAGCCCTTGGCGCCGACGTGCTTTTTCCCAGCGACCTCGCCGAGGAGTTTCGGCCTCCCGGCAAGGGCATGCGAAGCCTTCGAAATGCGTAACCGATCGTGGCTGTGGATGGCTCGGGCGCGTCGCTGCATCCCCGAGCTATGAAGCCTTTCTCGGGCAAATGATCATTCTGGCTTGTCGTTTTTCTTGGGCATTGGCTGAGAGGGGTCAACCACCTTCGGGATCTGAACGCTAGATCCCTGCGGCGGATTTGAGTTGGCGGTCGACCGTTGGTCCTGTTGCTGGTTCTCTGCGCTTGCAGACGTGTTGGCTCGCCTGAGCAGTTCCAGATCTTGGATTTGCTTCTTCATCGTGTCCAGTTCGGTGGCCAGCCTACTGATTTCCTCCTTGCTCACCTCACTCCTGCCAAAGAGGAATGAAGGTTGCGCGTATGAGGTTATTATCTGAATGGCAGCGAACAGCCCGGCTATGGCTGCAGCCCACCAGAGCCCGCGATTGCGCATACTCTCCACCGCCGTGGCCCCGGCCTTGTCCGCGATCTTTGCAGTATCCAGAAACGTCTGGGGAAAAATCGTCGCCGCCGCCTTTTGGAGGCCACCAAGGTATTGGTTGAGGCTGGGTGCCTTCCTCAGCTTGTCATCTGGAACGCGGTCGTGCTCGAAAAAACTGACGCGGAGAAATGGATCTCCCTCGCTCACTGCATGATCGATCCTGCTGAAGTTGAGAAGCGTCGTCGAAATCGGGCCTGCCCATCCGGGATCAACAATCCCGACCGTAAGTGCCCAGATGCCCCGGCTAGTCAGCGTCGTTTTGTACGTCACGTGCCCGGTCACATCGTTCGGAATGCGAAACAATTCTGCCGAGGTGACCTGGACCATGTGGTTTGGCTTGAGGATGAAAGGACCAGAGACTTTCTTCCCCTCGTGGTCGTAAATGCTCCCCACGGTGAGGTCGAAGCTTGATCCTTGCCGAACTGGGTCGCTGCCCTCCTGGAAAAACCTCTTCGGGTCGAGGTGAGCCGCTGCTAGTAGTGTCATATTTCCCCCCTATGTCTTGGTAAGTGCTTTGCTATCTCACAGGTTCTGTCATGACAATTTCCGATTCTGATCGACAATTCCTAATTCGCTGCGAGGAAGTGAAAGAGCTTAGCCACGATCCGCACAGGAAAGTGGGTGTTGTAGTCGTCGATGGAGAGGGGCGGGCGCTATCCGTCGGAACGAACGCGCCTCCGGCGCAACTCGGCTTGTCGAAGGAAGATAGCCACAGGTCGATCGCCGCCGATCCGGAGTGGAAGTACTTCGTTCTGGAACACGCGGAGCGGAATGCGATCAATGCGGCCCGGGACCGTCGAGTGAACCTGGAAGGCTCCACAATGTACGGGACGCTCTTTCCCTGTGCGGACTGTGCACGGGCAATCGTCGCCGCCGGCATCTCGCGTCTGGTCGTGCCGACGCCTGGGGGTGACTCGGTCCGCGACCTCAAATGGCTAAACCACTATCGGTACGCACTCCAAATACTCGACTTGGCGGGCATCGTCGTGGACACAGCTCCCGCCGAAGCCGAGTTGTCAGTGGAGGGGGGCGAGGGCGTTCGAGAAAAGGCCACTCAGCGATAGCTGATGGCCGAGAGCATTTGTCTCGATCAGTTGGGTGCCGACAGGCTGGATTGTTGACAAGGCCGCTGGGGGTCGGTACATCGCATTAGTACAGAGGCGCAAGAGTGCGTTCGAAAAAGCTATTGTTTTTCAATGGTCTGTGATAGTGCTTTTTGAGTTCAATCCTCTCTCGCAGCACCAGTTCCTTTCACGAACAATCGAGACTGGCCGCAGCGCGGCGGCTCAATTGCGGATGTGCGAAAACTCCAGGCCTGCTTCGTCCTGGCTGTCCGACAGCCTTTCCTCCGCCGAGCGGAACATATCCTCGAAGGCCAGCTCATGCTCGAAGACGATGCCGCCGGCACGAATGACGAGCACGTCCCGGTCGCCCTTCGGCGCGAAATAGATTTCTCCCACCGCGCTTCGAATGCGTTCGCCGATGTCCGTTGCGTCCTGTTTGGTAGCGCCCGGAAGGAAGACGCCGAAGATCGTGCTTCCGACGCGACCGATGAGGTCGTCCCGTCGCACCGAGGCCCTGATGGCGGTGGCGATCAGCCGTAGGGCCTCGTCGCCCCATTCCAGGCCGAAGCGCAGGTTGATCGACGCAAGATGTTCCGCGTGGATGATCAGGAAGGCGCCGGACCGTGGGCCTGCCGGCCGCGCCGCCCGCCGGTCGACCATCGACGTGAACACCGGGCCGTTCAGGCAGCCGGTCACCTTGTCGTAAGTCCCCGACCGGGTGAGCTCGTGCCGGTAGCGGCTGACTTCGAGTTGCTTCCAGCCGAGCAGGCCGAGCAAGGGCAGCCCGATGATGATGGGCAGAAGCGTGGCCGTGGCGGCGCCGCGGCCGAACGGCGTCAGAGCGTCGCTGAACAGAAGCAGGTAGTTCAGCCCGAGCGAGAGGGCCATGCAGGCGGCGGTGCCCAGCAGGGGCAGCCAGACAAGGTTTTTCCATGTCTGAGCCGGCGCGGTCTGCGGTTTGATTGTCACGGCCAGTCTCCGGTTGGACGCCTAGGTTTAAGGCGCCGTCATGCAAATTCGGTTTCAACCGAGCCAACAATTTGAAGGAAATCAGCGGCTTCATCTATGGCGGGATCGCGCCGGCCCGCTATTGCGGCGGGCCGAAAATGCCCATGCCCGCGGCTCTCGCCGTCACCTCCGCCTTGCCGTAGATGCCGAAGGGTGACGCCAGTGCCCAGCCATTGGAGACGAGCCAGGCGCCGACATCCTGTTTGCCGAGCGTGCATGGCGCGGCGATCGCGAAGCGGTCGAAGTCTGGCGGCAGGGAACATTTGAGCGCGCGACCACGCAGCCAGCCATTGAAGGCGGCGCGGGCGCGCTGGCCGCAGGGCCAGACGGCATCGCCGAAAGAGCAGGTCTTACTGGGATCAATATCGATGGTGCCGCTGATGACGACCGCGCGCCCCATCGATTCGAAGACCGCCGACGAGGTTGCGACGGGACGGAAAAGCAGCGCCTCATGCCAGTCTTGCGGCATCAGCGTCTTGGGCGGCAATGCGAGCCCGAGTTCGCTGAGCGGGCGTCTGGGCTCGACGCGCTCGATCCCGGATGCGTCGAGCGGCGGTGGTGCGATGAGATCCTCGGCGATTTTGCGCGCCGGCTGCCCTGGCCGCATGTCTTGGGCGTGAAGGCCTCGGACACGCTGCGTATTCTCCTGGTTCTGGGACGGCGACTGCGAAGGAGCTTCGGTTGGCAGCCACTGCCTGGACGCCACAATCAAGAACGCTCCCGCAACCAGCCCGAGGCCGCCGAGGGCACTGGCAAGCCGGCCGGTCGGTTTCACTCTGCCCCCCGTTGGCCTCGCCAAACGCTGCCGCAGGCTCTCGATCGCTTCGACGGAACATACATTAGCCACTGGCGACATTGCTTGAAAAGCAAGACGTTGCGTTAAGTCTCGTTCAACCAATGCCGTCTACATTCAGCCTATCGGACGTCGAGGGGATGACATGACGCGCAAGCCGATACTGCTTTTTGCCTTCCCGGCCCTCATGCTGCTCCTGCTCTTGGCGGAGCGGATGGCGACATTCCTGCTTGGCGCCTTTCCGGCGAGCCCCGCAATGTGGCATGTCTGGATTGAGCTGCGGCCTTTCTCGACGATGTTCTGGCAGCAGGTGGATTTCTATCTCGGCGGCTCGATGGCGCTCGACGCAGCCATTATCCTTGTCGCCTCGGCCGTCTGCTGGATGGCCTGCCGGTCGAAACGGTCCGCCGGCTTCTTCCTTGCCAATCACGCTGCCTTGCTTTTCGCCGGCTTGATGATCGCAGCCGGCAGCCATTCGGAGACGGCGAGCACGATCGCATCGTTCACCGCGCCGCGCGGTTTTCAGTTCTCGCTGATAATGGACTTCAGCGCGAAGAATTGCCTGGTTCTTTGCCTTGGCCTTGCCGCCTGCGCCTACTGCCACGTTTCCTTCCTGCGTGACGCAAGACAGCGCGCCGAGGCTCGCGCGGTCCACATTCTGGCTCTGCAGCGCGACCTCTAGGCGCAACGCGCTCCAGCTGAAGCCGTTTCGCCGCCGCCATGCGCGATATCAGTTGATCTTCTTATAGTAGACCTTGCCGTCGGACTGCTCGATGCGCTGGTAGGACGGATTTGGGCCGGGAGGCGCGGCTTTCCTTTTGAACGGACGCGGCACGTCGGCGCCTTGTGGGTCGGAACCGCTGTCAGCAACCGATGCTTCCGCCACCGTCGTGGTTGCGAGCGCCGCCGGTTCCGGCGTGCGAGGCGCCTCGCTGTCCGCGGCGGCGGTAGCTGCGCCGCCCTGCTGCTGCAGCCGGGCAAAGTTGCCGTTGATCTGGCCGAAGCTCGCCTGCAATTGCCGGTCCAGCGTCTCGAATCGGCTCTGGAAACCATTGTTGACGGTGTCGATCTTGGCGCCGATCCGCTGCTCGAACTGGCCGAGCTGTTCGAGCCGAACCTCCATCGTCCGAAGGTCGTTGACGCCGCGGTAGAGATAGATGGCGGCGGTCACGTTGATGGCGGTGAGCAGCATCGCGCCAGCGGCGACGACGCCGATTATCTTCGCCCGGCTCGGTTTGCCGGGGGCGGCCTCGCGCTCGCCAAGCTCGATTGCCGGAACGTCCGGTTCGCGGATCATCGTCATTCAACCACCACCTTTGCGCCCACTGCGACGCGCTTGAAAAGATCGATTACGTCTGTGTTCGTCAGACGGAAGCAGCCCGATGTGCCATCGAAACCGACACCCTTGGGATCGTTGGTGCCGTGGATGCGATAGAGCGTGTCACGGCCTTCACGCGACAGATAGAGCGCCCTGGCGCCGAGCGGATTGTAGGGACCGGCCGGCACCATCGCGGGCAATTCGGGCTGGCGCGCACGCATCTCCTTCGGCGGGCGCCATTCCGGCCATTCCGTCTTGGCGGAGACCTTGACGGTCCCGGTCCAGCCGAACCCGTCGCGGCCGACGCTGATCTGGTAGCGCAGCGCCTGGCCCTGGCCAGTCACCAGATAGAGCGCCTTCTCCTGTTTGCGGATGATGATCGTCCCGGGCTGCTCGGCGGTCTGGAAGGCGACCGCCTTGCGCAGGCTGGGACCCATCGCCGGCAGCGGCGGGCGGTCGGCCAGTCCTGACGCTGCAGCGACAAGATCGCTGGCCGATGCCAGCGCGATGCCGGCTAGGCATGCGCCGGCGAGGCGGGTCGCGATGCGGCGTCTAGCGCTGGGCATTGTCCAGCCGCTCCTTGAACATGCGCTTCAGGTCCTTGTTGAATCGCGCCCGACCGTCCACTTCCGAGGGAAGGATGGCGCGGTTCAGCGCGTCGGCCAGAAGTGCGTTGTCGAGCGCCAACGACTTGATGTGCGGCGCCTTGAAGATCTTCTCCAGCTCGCTGCGCGAGAAGTGGTTGCCGAACCACTTGCGCTTGTGCTTGTTGGCAACTAGGGTGATGTTGACCTTGTTGCCGCGCAGTTCGCGGATTTTCTTGTAGAGCCGCTTGCCTTGCCTCAGCGATGCAACGTTGAGCTCGAAGACGATGAAGATCTCGTCGCTGGTGCGCAGCACCGATTCGTGCCACGGCGTCTCGATATTGGGCAGGTCGATGACGATATCGTCGAAGCGATAGGCGACGAGATCGAGCAGCTTGAAGACGAAATCCGAACCATGCGGCTCGAACGGCAATTGCGGCCGCTCGAACGAATAGAGCGTGAGGCCGGACGGCCGCGACAGCTTGATCACGTCCATCAATTCGACATCGAGCCGTTCAGGCTGGCTTATGATACCCGTGAGGTCGAACTGGTTGAACTGATTGAGATAGGCGCCGCAGTTGGCGCTTTGGAAATCGAGATCGACCAGGCAGGTCGAAGCCGCGCGCTCGGCTGACTTCGAGGCAAGATGCTCAGCCGCCGAGATCGCCAGCGTCGTGGCGCCCGCGCCGCCGCTGGCGGCAATGAAGGTGACGATGCGGCTCTTGGTGCCGTGGCTGCCGGTGTCGTGGAAGGTGACCGCGTTGAGCAGTTCCTTCGGGTCGAGTGGCTTGTGCAGCCAGTCCGACGCGTTCATGCGCACCAGCACGCGCGTCTGCTCCGACGTCAACTCGCCCGAAACCGCGATCAGCGGCACCTGTGCCCAGGCGGAGCGTGCCTCGACAACGGCCGGATTGCCGAGCAGTTCGCCGTTGCCGAGATCGAGGATGATGATGCCGGGACGCGCGTCGGCGGGCGGCCCGTTCAGGAACTCAACCGCCTCCGAAACCTTGACGTCGTAGATCGCCAGCGCGTCGAGCCTGGTCGTCACATCACGTCTGAAATTCGGATCTGACGAAAACAGCGCCACCTGCTTGCGCTTAGTGGGGAGGACCCTGGTATCGATGGCGTTCATGGTGACGTGCTCTTTAAATCTTCGCCCGTGACCGTGCTCAGCATGGAGGGCATGTTGAAATTGCCGAATCCGAGCAGCCCGCCCAGGAAGAAGAACTGGAAATTGACGTTCTGCAGGCTGACTGTGATCGTCGGCACCGGGCCACCCAATCTTGTCTGGTAGCCAAGACCGGTCGCTGTATAGGTCACCACGACATTGCTGCGTTGCAGGCCCGGAAAGAAGTGACACATGCCTGGCCTCTGATTGGTTCCGAGGGAAGGACAGACGTCGTCATTGGTATTTGCGGTATCTCCGCGAAAAATTCGGCTGAAGGCGGCCGCGCTGAAGGCGCCGCTATTGGTGCATGAGCCCGTGGTTCCAGTGTAGCTGCAGACAAACGGCCCATAGGCGCCGGCTACCACGGGCGCGCCCGGCGTCGTTGTGGGGGCGGCCGTCGTCAGCGCCGAAGCAACCGGATCGGAGATCGAGGCCATCCGTGCGCCGATCTGGACCGCTTTGGTCGCCGCGTTCCATTGATAAAAGGCATAGCCAAAATCGACGAAGCCCAGGGTGAGCGTGAGCAGCAACGTCATCGCAATGGCCATTTCGACCATTGTTGCCCCGTCCTCCGATCTTACGAACCGCTTCAGCATCATCAAAACCGGAACAACCGCTCCTGATGGCTGGAGGAAAGCGTGACGGTGGTGATGTTGAACAGCGATAATAGTCCGACACTGTCGAGGCTGCTGTAGGCGTAGGTGCCCGTCGCCGTCACGATGCAGACCTGCGAAGTCGTGGAGAGATAGAGTACTGTGCCAGTATTGGGATCCACCGCGCTTTTGCAGGTATTGGGATCTGCGATCGTGATCGTCACCCCGGCCGTCGTCCAGCCTGTGACGCGTGCCGATCCGGTGCCCGCGACGTTGCCGAACACCGCGATGTTGGTGGCGAGGCTGGCACAGTCGATCGCGCTCAGTCCGGCGTCGGTGTAGAGCTTGCTATTGCAGCGCGCGGCAAAACGCGCGCCGTCGGACAGGCCGGCTTCCATCAAAAGCTTGTCATGGATGAGGTTGCCGAATTCGAATACGCCCGCCGACAAGAACAGGATCAGCGGGACGACCAGGCTCATCTCGACAAGCACCGTGCCGCGCCTGTCAGCCCTAAATCGTCCGACGATACGGGACAGCAGCTTCACCATTGCCGTCACCGGTAAAGCTGCGCTTCGTCGCGCAAGAAATTGTCGAGCGTTCCGTTGCCACTCCGTCCGGTTATATCGACAAGTTCGACAAAGACGGAGCCACCGTTGTTAGCACCCGACACAGGCTGGGTTATGAAGAAACTAGCAAAGGCTTCGACGGGCAGATTCGTGCTGTTACCGCTCAGATTGTTCCCCGCGGCTTGGAGCGCGTTGCAGTCGAGGATCGCGCCATAGAGCAGCCGGCGGTCGACCGTGGTGACCGGTGGCTGGCAACTGCTGGGCGGCGTTCCTACCTCGCCGCCGTTCGAAGCGTGGTTTACGATACTCTTCGAAATTTCGTACTGATAGACGCTATAGCGGGTCGGCAGGTTTGTATTGCTGGCTGGGTTGACGCCGTCTGCCCCCACGGGCTTGGCGACGCTCACCGGGTTCGACGTGGTGTTGAAATTGGTGCTCCAATAAGTGTTAAAATCCCAGTTTCCATCGCCCATTCGCCCGCCCATGTAAGGCGTGGTTGCATCATTGGGCAGGCCCATGTTGCCTGTGCCGTTGAATGTCAGCTTGTTGTAGGCGGGACACTGGTTCCCGTTGCCGCTTGCCGACGCTCCCTTTCGAACGTTGGCCGCAGGCCCATAGACAGGGCTGTTGAATGCATTGCCATTGGCCTTTATGCCAAAACGCACGTTGAACGCATCCTGCACCGGACCATTGTTTTGGCCGGTCTTGGTGTTTACGCCCTGCGCCGAATAGCACCCTAGTGGCGTCGACGTCGCGATCGTCTCGGCCAGCGCTTGGGCGCCGTTGCCGACACCGGACGGCGGCTGCAGGAAGCCGAAATTGCCTGGGCCATACGAGGCGTTGTTTCCCACCGTTCGCAGTTCGATCAACCGGCGGTGGACGGCCGGATCGGTCACTGCCTGCTCCAGGGTTGCGCCGCCGGCCGTATTGGTGCCGTTCACCATCTCGTACGGATTGCAGATAAACACAGGCGTGTAATTGCACACTCCAGAAACATAGCCGGCCACTGACACCGCGCTCAGATTGTAGCTGGTATCGGCCGCTTTGCCGGACGAAGAGAAGGATACCGGAAACATCGCGCTGAACGTCTCAGGCGCTGCCGTCACCTGGATGAACCGGGTTACAGTCGCTGACGCTGCATAGTTGGACGAGGTGATTGGATCGGAATCGTTGGTGGGTAAGCTTGCAAGGAAGCACCAGGAGACTTGTCCCTTGGACCGGCATGCTGAGTATGTTGGATTGACGGTGGCGGTTCCATTGCCGGTGGTCAGCGACGTGAAGCCGGCGTTGGAGAACATAGTGTTGTTGGTAACGAGGTTGGTCAGCGCGTTCTCGGCTCGGGTCCAGGAGTCGGATCTGCCATTCAATTCGGCGGCCGCGGCGAGCGCCAAAGCGTCGACGCCTTTTTGCAGATCATTGTCCAGATTGTTCATGCGGCTCATGTCGATCGCCAGAAGGGACAAGCCAACAATCGCTGGCAGCATCACGCTGACGAGAATCAGCGCTATTCCATTCTGATCGCGCCAGAACCGGCGTATGGTCCCCAACATGACCCTACTCTCTCTGTTCTTGCTGCGCCGGCCCTCGTCGCCTGACGCGTCCTTCTCCGCATCCTTCGATCAGTTCGTTGTGCCCGCTGGCGCCGACGGGCTAGCGTTGGCCGTCATGTTTGTCGTCGGCGCGGACGTTGTCGGCGGCAGCTTGTATTTCTGAACGATGGCGACTGAACGTGCGCCGTCGCCTTCGATCTTGGTGTTGTTGGAAGCCGGGTTGTACGGATCGACCGTCTGCAGCAGCTGGTTGGCCTTCTGCGAGTCGCCCGACGCCAGGGTCATCGTGTCATAGTGATTCAGATAGTCCGCCGCGCAGCCCGCAAGCAGACCGGAAGACAGGAGGACGAGAAGGAGCTTATTTCTTGACATAGAGCAGCTTGTCCTTCGATTTCACGTCCAGCATGTGCCCGTAGGGACCGGTGACGCCGTCGCCCAACTCATACTTGCGGATCATGTCCTTGCTGACTTCGAGCTGGCCGAGCAGTATAAGTTCCGGATCGTTGGCCGGCTTCGTCTTGTCGAACGGCGTCGCCAGTTCCTCGCCCGGCTTCACCGGCCGCACAATATGCGGCGTCACGATGACGACCAGTTCGGTCTCTTTCTTCTGCGTACTCGAATTCCTGAATAGCGCGCCGACGATCGGCACCTGGCCAAGCCACGGCACCTGGTTCTGCAGCCGTGTATTCTTGCTTTGGAGCAGTCCGCCAACTGCGAAGCTCTGGCCGTCACGCAGGTCGACCACGGTTGCAAGCTTGCGGCTGGTGAAGATTGGATCGCCGGCGGGCGTGAAGTCGGTCACGTCGCTGACTTCTGGCGCCAGCTTCATGTGGATCTTGCCGTCGTCCAAAACCACCGGCGTAAAGTTCAGGGCCACGCCGAATTGCTTGTAATCGATTTGGACCTGACCCAAAGCGCCGACAGTGCGGATAGGGACTTCGCCACCAGCGTTGAAGCTGGCAGTCTCGCCTGAAACCGTCGTGAGATTGGGCTCGGCTAGCGTGCGCACCACTCCCTTGGCCTCAAGTGCCTCGATAATCATATCGATTTTGATGTTGCTGTTGAGGACTTGAGTAATCATCGCTCCGAACGGACTGCTTTTGGACAGCAGCCCGGACACCAAGCCGCCGGTACCCAGCTCCTCACCGTTTTTGTCGACTGTTGCGATGCCAGTTCCGAAAATCGGCTGACCGTTGCGATTTGTGCCCTGGAACGAAACACCGAGATCGCGGCCGGCATTGCGACTTGCCTCGAGGATGCGAACCGAAAGATTGACCTGCTGACTGTCATCGATCGTGACGGCATTGATGATGGCGTCAGGGCCGTATTGCTGCGTCACCTCGACGATCTGTGCCAATGTCGCGGCATCCTTGACATGGCCGCTCAGCCGAACCTTGCCATTGATGGATCCGATCTCGATGCGAGCTTTCGGCGCGACCTGGCGGATCGCGGCGGCCATGTCGCCGACATCCTGTCCGACCTCGATCTGAATAGCGCCCAGCGAGCGCTTGTCGTCAGAAAACAGGTTTACGGTGGTTGTGCCGACCGCCTTACCAATAATGTACAGCGACTTGTCGGTCATCGGCTGGGCATCGGCGATCTTCTCATCACCGACGACGATATCGCCGAGGGTCGCGTTCACCTGGATCGTGACCGATTGGGAGACCGGTACGAAAACGCGGTGGATCGACGGATTCGACACATCGACAAAGCGGTCTGCCGCCAGGGCCGAATGGCCGCCCGCCGCCAACACCACAAAGGATAGCGCAGCCGCCGCCATCCTTAACAAAGACACCCTCATCCTCGTCTCCCACTGCTGCCTGATCGGCAGCCCCTCGTTTGCCGCTCGCTTTTCTAGCGTTGGCGCGGCACGTCGTAAGTTTCGAGCTTCACGCCGCGAAAGACCCCTATTGTAGCCCTGGCCGGTGGCTCCGGCTGCACATATTTTACCACTTCCTTTATAACTTCTTGCTGTTGTGGTGCGGGCGCCACAGCGGGCTGCGGCTTCACCTTGCTCAACTGGTCGATCTGGGTGCCGACCCTCTCAACCGCCTGCGCCAAGCCATCTATCTTTGCGTTGGCCTGCTTGCGATCCGCCGCGGCAGCGGCTTCGGCGGCCTTCTGCCTGTCGAGCTCCGCCTGTTTTCTGGCGACATCCTCCGGGGTGTCCCCGGTCAGGTCCGCCAGTGTCACGCGCTCTGTCGATTCACCCTGGTTGCCAGCCGCCTGCCGCAACGCGAGGGACAATTGTCCGGCTCCGGCCGCAAGCGTCAGCTTCTGGGCATCCTTGGTGTTGACCTCGACAGTTACGGCTTTCACAACCGTCGGGCTATCCTTGCTCTCGTCGGCTACCTGGTCGACGGCAAGCACCTTGACGCTTTGCAACAGGACGTCGACGAAGCTTTTCTCGTTGCCGCTATCCAGGGCCGTGCGCGTCAGGAGTATGTCCACCCGGTCGCCCGGAAACACGAAACCGGCGACGCCGAGGACGTCGTTGACGCGGATCGAAACGGCCTTCATGCCTTCGCCGAGCACGGCCGAAAGCGTGGCGCGCTGCCCGGCGCCGGTGATCTTGCTGGCAAGGACGGGCTCATTGGCGCTGATCGTCTGTAGGGCCTGGCGCGTGCCGTTGCCGGCTAGCGCGTCCTTGGTCGTCTTGAAAGCCCCGGCTGGAATCGCGCCCGCCGGCCAGGCGATTTCACGCAATTTGTCTTCCGTCAGCGTGTCGCCGAATTTGAGAGGAACGGCGGCAACCACGACGGTGTCACGCGGAAGATCGTTGCCTCGTGCGAGCGCGCTGCGTTGGTTGGCGAGCCAGAAATTGGCGAGCACGACAGCCAGTACGCCGAATACGCAGGCGAGGATGATCATGATGATTGTGTTAGCGCGCATAAGCCTAAACCCCAAAAAAAGGCCCTTGGTGATCGGCAGCGTCAGCCCTGATGCGGCCGATATTGGGCCCGGACCTGAGGTCCGGGCCCAACAAGTATCAGGTACCAGTGCCGGCGCCGGCGTTGCAGGTGCCAGTGCCTCCACCCGTAAGGTAACCCTTGCCGTCTAGAATGCTGCAAAGGCCTGTAAAACGACCACTGACCCAGCCGCCGATCGCAACAATCGCCAGGATTGCCGCACCGGCGATAATGCCGATCAGGATAGAATACTCGACCATGGCGGCGCCGCTTTCGTCGTTGCGAAACTGCCGAGCCATAGTCATGAGCTTGTTCATGTCCGTCGCTCCTGAGGATGAACCAAACCGGGCCCAAATCAAACAACTCGGGCCCGGCAAGGAACTGATTGATCAGGTACCGGTGCCAGCTGATGCAACGCAGGTGCCAGTACCGCCGCCGGCAAGCACGCCCTTGCCGTTCAGGATGCTGCAAAGGCCCGTAAAGCGCCCGCTCACCCAGCCGCCGATGGCAACGATAGCCAGGATGGCTGCGCCAGCGATGATGCCGATCAGAATGGAATATTCGACCATAGCAGCGCCGTTATCGTCGTCGCGGAACTGCCGGGCCATCGTCATGAGCTTCTTCATGCCAATTTCTCCCTTTGGAGGTTTGAACCCGACGAGACAGAGCCAAGGATGAACCCCATACCCAAGCATCCCCCCGTCGAGTTCAATCCTAGGTCGCGTGAAAAAGCGAAGTCAAACGGATTAACAATCCTTTAACCTTCCAATACATGAAAATTTGTAATCCCTTCTTCGACAAGAGCTTGATTCGTTTCGTTTTTCAAGCCTTCTTAACCATTCGTTCACAATTCCAGCGCGCCTTAGGATGCGAAAACAATAAATTAGAAATCATACATAACCCTTTATATGCAGCGATTTACGTGCTATGTAGGGCTATGTCGATGGGGAGCGGTTGGGCATGCCGACCCGTTGGGTTTTGCGGAAATAAGTAAAACGATTTTCTGAAATTCGATTTTTTAACTATGTTGCAAGTAATACACGTTTTGCCCCGCCCCGTCGCTTGTGCCCGTCGTGGTTAACGCTTAGTTTCGGCTCTGGGAATTGGCGGGGAATAGCGTGTTGTGATGAGCCGGCTAGAGCGCGGGCGGTTAGGGAGTGGGGAGCAGGCATGCCTGCCGCGCTCTGCGCACAATGTACCGTTCGAATTGCCGGCCAAACCGACGGGGCGCCGGATACGCGAATGGGCTGGGAACGGGCTGGCGGATTTTGCAAGCGGCTGGCTAGTTGCGTTTATGTCGGGTTTGCTCGTAGCAATTGCGGTCGTTGACTTGGTCTGGTTGCCGTTCTCGACTGTGAATCCGAACGAGACTCTTTTGATTGGGACGGCAATCGCAAACGCGCCCTGGGCTCTACTTTGGGTGGTTCTCGGCGCGATGCGCCTTCAACTTCGCAAAACGCCTCTCCGTCATCGAGACATACTCAGTGAAGTTGTTGCAAGGATGCAGGCGCTAATCATGGCGTATGTGTTCATAACTATGTTTTCGATAGGACTGCTGCTCATTACCTATTTGGCGACCGCGACGAGCCGCCCGTTGTTGGATAGCTATCTGGCGGCAGGTGACGCTACGTTGGGGTTTGACTGGATTGCCTTCGTAAGATTGCTCAACAGTCATCCAACGGTCGCCTACTGGCTTTCGGTCGCTTATGGCAGCTTGTACATGCAGGTATTGGTGCTGCCGGCTATTCTGGTGTTGACTGCCCGATCAGCCCGGTTGGAGGAATTTACAGCGCAGTTTGGGCTCGCTGGCTTCTTAACGTGCCTGATAATGATTGTAGTGCCTGCTGCTGGCACCTTTGACTTCTATCACCCGGCGCCGGATCTTTTGAGTTCGTTCGGTCCTGGAGCCTCGACCCGACATCTTGAACAACTTCATCAGTTGCGGATGCTGAAGCCGTTCCTGATCGAACATCCAGAAGGCCTCGTGACCTTCCCGTCCTTCCACACCGCCCTGGCAGTAATCTTTGCATATTCCATGCGCGGTATCAGATATATCGCGCTTCCCGTCTACGCTCTCAATGCAATGTTGATCCTCGCGACGCTTCCGCAAGGCGGTCATTATCTGGTCGACGTTGTCGCGGGATTGGCGGTGGCCGCGATGTCGATCAAATCTGTCAGCTGGATTGCCCGGATCCGGATGCCGCGGCAGGTGCGTTCCGAGAACGATCAATCTTCACAACGATTGGTTGAGTTCGGAAGGGGATGAAAATGACCATGTCTCACTATGGAAAAGGGTTTCGATGCAGTACGGTGGATTACCGCCGATCTGCAGCGGCCGCGGATTATGATTTCCGTTCAGGCGGATTGGGGGCTTGAGCAAATGCTGGGACGCTTCATCAAAGGGCCGAGCGAACAGAAAGCTCTGCAGCCGGCTGCTGTCGTGTCATCGCACGGATCGGCAGGCGCTGCCGTGGCGCAGGCCCAGTCGGAGGCCGACGATTTCCTCACGCTCAAGGTCGATCTACACCGCCACCTCATCGATCGCTTCAACCTCACGGCCCTGGAAAACGCGTCGAAGGACGAGATACTCAATGAGATCCGACCGATCGTGCGCGAATTCGTGCGCGCCCAGAATGTGCCGTTGAACGCACGTGAGTTGGATCAACTGACCAGCGACACCGCGGACGAGATGCTCGGACTCGGCCCGATCGAACCTCTCCTGAAAGACGATTCAATCGCTGACATCCTGATCAATACACACAACCATGTCTTCATCGAACGCCGCGGCATGCTCGAGGAAACCTCGATCCGTTTCCGGGACGAGGCGCATCTGCTGCGGGTGGTCAACAAGATCGTCTCCAACATCGGTCGGCGTGTCGATGAGTCCTCCCCGATGGTCGATGCTCGCCTGGACGACGGTTCGCGCGTCAACATCGCGGTGCGGCCGATCTCGGTCGACGGTCCGCTCGTCTCCATTCGCAAATTCTCCAGGAATCCCTACTCGCTTGAACGATTGATGGCTTTCAATTCGATCCGTCAGCCGATGATCGATTTGCTGCGGATTGCGGTCCAGGCTCGCAAATCGATCCTGGTTTCTGGAGGTACCGGCAGCGGCAAGACCACGCTGCTGAATGCCTTGTCGAGCTACATTCCAGCCAGGGAGCGCCTGATCACCATCGAGGATGCTGCGGAACTGCAACTGCAGCAGCCGCACGTTGGGCGGCTAGAGACTCGGCCTCCCAACGTCGAGGGCAAAGGGGAAGTCCGACAGCGCGAACTGGTCAAGAACGCGCTTCGCATGCGCCCGGATCGCATCATCGTCGGCGAGGTACGTGGCGAAGAAGCTTTCGACATGCTGCAGGCCATGAACACGGGCCATGAAGGTTCGATGACGACCATCCACGCCAATACGCCGCGCGATGCGCTTTCCCGTCTGGAGCAGATGGTCGGCATGGCAGGCATGCCGATGACGCAGGAATCCATCCGCGCGCAGATTGCCTCGGCTATAGATATCATCGTGCAGACCCAGCGCCTCGCTGATGGCGGCCGCCGGGTCATCTCCATCTCGGAACTGACCGGCATGGAAGGCAACGTCGTTCAGTTGCAGGAGCTCTACCACTTCGTTCGCCGTGACGTAGCAGCGGACGGCCAGATCGTCGGCGAGTTTCGCGCCACGGGCATTCGCCCGCGTTTTGCCCAGGAAGCAGCGACGCTCGGCCTTCATTTCGGCAAGGACGCCTTCAATCCGCAGGTTCCGCTCTGATGTTCAGCAGCGAGACGCTTCTCTATTTCGTCTATGTGCTGGCCGCGGCGTCCGTCATCCTCGCGGCCGAGGCGCTCTATGTCACCTATGTCAAAGGCCGCGCACGCGCCGGCACAATAAACCGGCGGCTAAAGCGACTGGCGGACGAGGTGCCCGCCGAGCAGGCCCTACAAGGGCTGCTGCGCGAACGCGGGCTGACCAGTTCCGGCGACTACTTGTTCGGCGCCGTTACGCTGAACAGGCTCTACACTCAATCTGGCGTTACCGGGAATCCGCTTACATTTGTTGCGATCTTCATTTTGGCAGGGCTGATTGTGGCTCTGCTCCTTGTCCTGCTGGCGGCAGCGTCAGCTGCAACCGCCTTCATCGCTTTCCTGGTCGTGGCCTTTGTTTTCCCATTGTTGTATCTCCGCAGGGCCCGCAACAAACGGATTTTGAGGTTCGCCAGGCAATTGCCCGATGCGCTGGACATGATCGTGCGTTCGCTGCGGGCCGGCCATCCGATTTCGGTTGCGGTTGGCCTCGTGGCCCGCGAAATGCCTGATCCGCTTGGCACCGAGTTCGGCATCGTCGCCGACGAGGTCACCTTCGGGCTGAGCATGGAACAGGCGGCGCGAAAGCTGTCGGAGCGCGTCGGCTTTGAAGGCCTGCACCTTCTTTCAGTCTCTTTGTCCATTCAATCGAAGACGGGAGGCAATCTCACCGAGATCCTCGCCAACTTGTCCAAGGTCTTGCGCGAGCGGCAAAAACTCAGGTTGAAAATCAGGGCACTTTCCGCCGAAGGTCGATTCTCGGCGTGGGTCATCTCGCTGTTCCCGATCGTCATGTTTGGGATCCTTGCACTGGTTGCTCCGAGCTACTACGGGGCCGTCTGGGGCAACCCTCTCATCTTCCCGGTCTTCACCATCTTTGGCGTTTGGGCTCTGCTCGGCGACTTCATCATGTATCGCATGGTCAACTTCGATTTCTGAATGGGGCCCGACATCGACCTCCTATCCAACATCCTCAGTTCCGAGCTTCTCGTCTCGATTTTTGTGTTCGGGGCGGCGGTAGCGCTTTTTCTGGTCGGCGGCTTCGTGTTGCTGCCGGCCTTCCAGACACGCCGGCTGGTGGCGGAGAGCTTGATGTCGGAGGGTATCGCCAACCGGCGTTCCCTCGCAGCACAGCAGCAACTCGTCAAAATCTCGGCGCAGCGGCCCGTGGAAGCGTATTTCCGCGCGCTGGAGAAAGAGCGCGGCGAGCCAAACGCGCTTGAGGCGAGATTGTTTCGGGCTGGTTTTCACAACGCCAACGCCCCGGCCCTTTACACCCTATCGAGAATTGCGGCCGTCGCCATCGGGTTCCTCGGATGCTACGCCGGATTGGCCGCTATCTTGCCGGCGCAAATACCGGGATTCGTGTCGTTGGTCGGCGCGTCATTGTTCGGGTTGGCTTGCCTGGTCATTCCGAGCATCGCACTCGACCGTTTCGAAAACGCCCAGAAGAAGATTTATCGCCGCGGTTTCCCTGATTTCATGGATATGATGATCACCTGCGCCGATGCAGGCATGAGCCTGGAGGCAGCAGTCGAACGGGTCAGCCAGGAGATGGCCGGCACGCACAAATGGCTGGGCATCCAACTGTCGATCATGAATTTGCAATTGCGCGCGGGCAAACCTCTGCGTGACGCATTGCGCGAACTTGCGGACCGTATCGGCCTGGAGGAAGCGCGGGCCTTAGCGGTGCTGTTTCGGCAATCCGAAGAGCTTGGGACCAGTCTGACCGAAGCCCTGCGGGTTTACAGTGATGAAATGCGGACTCAAAGAATCCTGCAGGCGGAGGAGCGCGCCAACGTGCTTCCCGTCAAAATGATGATTCCGCTGGGCATATGCATCTTTCCGGTGGTGCTTATGATTGTGCTTCTGCCGGTTGTCATTCGCATGAGGGGCATTTTCTTCTAAGCATCCATATGCTTATTTGCTAAAATATGAGTCGGAGGGCTCCTTGGAGCAGGGGATGAAAAGACGGGTATGCCTTGCCGCAGCTGGTGTGCTGCTGGCTCTGGTCGCTGGCTGCCAGACCAAGGGGATGGATCCAGCCGATGGCGTGGTTCGTACCAACGAGCCGGCCCAAGGCGACTTCACGGCCTTCGGCGATGCCTTTAAAGGGCTGAAAACGGTCAGCGACGTAGACTATTACGCCTCCGACCAGGCGGTCACCGAGGCCAAGACGCAGTTTCGCTCCGAGAACTACGGCAATGCCGGTGCATTGTTCTACAAGGCGACGCGATTGGCTCCCGATGACGGCGTTGCCTGGCTGGGGCTGGCGGCGTCCTGCGACCGCATCAGGCGCTTCGACTTGTCGGATCGCGCCTATGCCCGCGCATACCGGCTGCTCGGCGCCACTCCGGAATACTACAACAATGTTGGCTATTCCTATTTGCTGCGCGGCAAGCTGCCGGAAGCACGCACAAACTTCCTCAAGGCGTATGAACTGGCGCCGAAGGATCCGACGGTCAACAACAACCTGAAGCTCCTGGCTTCCAGCGTCGAGAACATAGAGCGATAGTTTTAGAATGTTGCTCTATGCTTCACTCGTGCTCAAGGCGCTGGCCATCCCTCTGCTGGCTAGGATAGCTTGGCTGGACTTTTCCACGCAAAGGATTTCCAACCGCGACGTTCTTTTACTGCTCTGCATGGGGCTTGGCTCGCTGCAACTCTTTGCTGTTCAGGCAGGATCGTGGTGGGACATGGGCCTCAGCGCGCTCGGCGGCGTCTTGCTGTTCGTTGCGCTCTTTCCATTCTGGGTCCTGCGGAAGGTTGGCGCCGGTGACGTGAAACTGATGGCTGCCATACCATTTCTGATCGGCGGAGATGGTCTCGTAGTCTTCACTGTCTTTCTGCTGGTTTTCGCGGTTGCTGTGGTCGCGCTCATCAAAAACCCGTTCATGCTGCCGGCAGGCGCATTTAGGCTCTATGTGCAACACATGGACCGCAAGGGCGTTGTGCCATTCGGCGTGCCGATAGCAGCGGCGGCGATTTGCGCCATAGGATTCCAGATTTACGTGGCCGTGAGGGTTGCGACCAGTTCCGGCATTCTGGAGCACCTCAACTGAGCTTGCTCGCTCTAAAACCCCGAAGTCTGCTTCTGCACCAGCTTTAGCTGGCCCTTTTCCACCTTGAAGAACGGCATCGACCTCTGGCTTGAGCCGTCGGCGCGGAAGCGGAACAGGCCTGTCGAGCCGCGGAAGCCGCTGGCATTCTCCAGCACCTGCTTGCTGAAGCCTTCCGGGCCGGCCGAACTCGCGATGCCCGCCGCCAGCGCCACCATGTCGTAGGCGTAGGCGACATCGAGGTCGGGCTGGTAATTGTAGGTCGCCTTGAAGCGGTCGGCGATCGGCCCGGTCTCGCTCTGGTCCAGCGTCGCGATATAGGCGCCCTCATAGAGCGGATCCATCGGCCGCTCCAGCCAGCGATGGGTGCCGATCAGCGTCACGGCCTTGCCCGGAATGCCTTTCGCCTTCAGCGCGGCCAGCACGGGTGTCGGGCTGCCGTCACCGCTGGCTACGATCACGGCGTTGGGCGCATCCACCAGCGAGCCCATGTCGGACACCGCCTTGTCGCCGTCTGCTGTCGCATAGGGGAGCGTCACGGCAAGTGTCGCGCCATAGATGCTGAGCGCGTTGGCGACCCTGGATTCGATTGCGCTGGTGTCCGTACCGGCCGGCGCCAACAGCACGAACTTCTTCGCACCCTTGCTGGCGACGGCGGCCGCTCCGGCGGCCGCGCTGTCGGCTTCGCTGAGGCGCACCGAATAGACGCTGGGGCCGCCTGTGAAATTGTCGGCCAGCGCCAGAACTGGCGGCCGCTTCGAGCCCGACAGCTTGGCAAGATGCTGCGCGGCGGGAAGCTCGGCCGGCCCGATGATGGCCTGCGCGCCGCCCGACGTGATCGCCTTCACCGCGAGATCCTTGGCGTAGCCGCTGTCGCCGCGCGTGTCCTGGATAGTCAGGGTTAGCAGCTTGTCACCGAGATCGCCCATGGCAAGTCGCGCCGCATCGTTCATCTTCCTGCCGGTTTCCCCGGCACTCCCAGGAGCCGACATCGGCAGCAGCATGGTAATCTTCGTTGGTCCGGTACCGAGCGTCAGGTTGGCCTGCGCTCGGCCGGGGGCCGTGGCGGCGGCGACGGATTGCTGCACTGGCGTGGCCGGGCTGGCCGGCTGGCTCGCCGGCCCGGCGATTGCTGAGGGGTCGAGAACGTCGGAGGCGCTGCTCTTCGACTGGCAGCCGGATATGGCCGCCACAAGCACGAGCGTGATCGGCCACCCCCGGGTCCATGGGCGTTTCCGGAAACGGCCTTGCTGTCTGCCACCGGCATCCGCCGGCGCCGGGGCAGGTGCTCCCGTCGAGGTTTCCAGGACAATCATTGCCGTCAGCCGGCGTGCTCGCCGTCAGCTCAGTGCATGTATTCGACCATGCGGTCGTGGAAGCACTCGCACTTGTTGAGGTAGTCCTCGTCCTTGTAGTTCGTCTTCAGGTAGCCATAGGCCTTGCCGCAGGCGACCTTGGCTTCGGATGCCCAGACGAAGGCGGGGCGCGACGAGTTGATCCATTCCGGGCTGTTGGCGACGGCGACGGATTCATTCATCAGCTTCACCACCTTGTCCTTGAGCTCGACCATGTTGTTGGTCAGCACCAGGTCCGACGTGCCGACGGCCCGGCAATAGTTCACCGCCGGTTCGCCGATGATGTCGGCGGCGAAGCCCGTCGATCCGGCCAGGAAGAATGCCGTGGCCGAGGCCAGAAGTTTTGCGCTACACTTCATGTAAGTCCCCCTAGATATTGCCAATTCAAGCTTCGCTAATGCATAGCACGGGAGCACCGTCGCGTACTGTGCCCCTTAAGCCACAGTCACTGTCGTAAACTGCTCGTATCCGCCCGAATTGCCTGCTCCGCCGTCTTCTTCGAACGGTCAAGGAACAGGGCAGCTGCCACCTCCTCAAATCGGGCTTCGCCAAAAGGGTATCAGCATTCCCTCGGCGAAGCCGATTGATCGAACCCGTGTACCTTACGGCACGGGCACGCTCGCTGCGTGATGGGCGTCGTCATACACAATGTTGAGTGTGTGGGAGATGCCCGAATAGGCCGTCAGGGTAGCCACTTCGACAGTCGAACCGCCATGGGTGACGTTAATGTGGATATTTGTCCCGTCATTGGTCGCACTAAGGCTGCCGAGTGCATCCGTCGAGGTCTGGTTGCCGCCGAAAACGGCATCCAGGACTTTGCTCAAATCGACAGTGTCACCCTCACTGGAGTGATAGTCGGTGATAAGGTCGTGGATGCTGCCATGGCTGGTCCAGGTGGCTGCATTGACAACGAAGGTGTCCGCGCCCGCACCGCCCGTCATCGTGCTCTGGCCCGTGCCGGCGATCAGGACGTTGTTGTTGGCATCGCCAACCAGAACGTCGCCATCATGCGAGGAGCCGATCAGGTTCTCTACTCCCGTCAACGTGTCGCCACTCGCTGCTCCGCCGTAAACGTGCGTCAAGAGATTGACCTGGACGGAAGCTGACGCGTTGGAGAAGTCCACCGTGTCGCTGGTTCCGCCCCCCGTGAACGTGTCGTGCCCGCTCGCGCTTGCTACGAAAACGTCGTTCGTGCCCGACAGCTGGTATCCGGAGCCGGTGTGGGTACCGACGAGGGATACCGAGAGACTGTTGCCGTACGACGCCGTGTCGCCGTCACCGTCGGTGATGGTAGGAGCGAAAGTCAGCGTCGTGTCGGCCACCGTCACTTTCTCGTTGTAGCTGATGGATGTGAGGCCAACCGAGGTCCCGGTATTTACGACGTCCATCTCCGAGAAACCGCCATACGTCGCAACAAAGGTATTGAATGCTGCCAAGTTATTGGCGCCAGTGCCGGTCCAGTGGGCCGCATCGACAATGAATGTCGAGGCATTCCCCGTCACCGTCTCGGTCAAATAGTGTGTATGCGTGGAATCCCAGATATAAATCTGGAAGCTGTCGGTTGTGGCCGGCGAATAGACGCCGAACGATGCGTAAGTTTGCGCTGTGCCGAACTTGAAACCAACAACCTCGCCATTGTCGAAATTGGCATTGTTCACGCCAAAGCTGTGATTGTTTGAATTCACATATCCCAGTGTGAATGCACCGGTTGCCGCTATATAATTGGTGCCGCCCTGGACCAGGACGTCATAGCCGGCCGGCGGGGTGCCGCTGCCGATGCTGGAGGTTGTCCCATTGACTTCAGCCCAGCTGCTATGACCAGCCGAGATACTCGTCAGATCAGTGGTTGCCGAGACTTGCAACTGGTTCGATGCAAGATGGAAATCGTATGTGCCGTCCGCCGCCATCGTGAGCGTGAAGAATTGATTACTGGCCAGTCCCGTCTGCGCGCCGGCCAGCGTCTGATACGCGAACATTTCCGAGCTGTGGGTTGTCGCGTCGTAATGCGTATACTCGTAGAATGTGTAGGCCGACCCCGTGGTCGGGGTCACCGTAACCTTGATGATTTGCTCGCCCGTGAGGCTGGTGCCAACATTGTTGGTTAGCGTGTAGGTCTCGCCAGCGGGTGCGGTCCCCATGGCAATTCCGATCGCGGTCGTCGCGCTGGGGCCATCCGCGCCGAAGACAGGCTGCCATGTGCCGTGGGCGTCGGTATTGCTCACGTTTGGCATCACGGCGCTTTGAACAGAGAGGATCTGGGGCACGTCGTCGATCACGTTGATCGACAGGTTGCCCGATGCGGTCTGTCCGTCCAGGTCCGTCACGACGACCGCGAAGCTCGGAGTGGCTTCGACGTTCGCACCAGAGGTATGGGTCGGGTCGAGATAGTCGGTGGTCAGCGTATAGGTGTAGTGGATGGTTCCGGTGCCCGTCGCGCTGTCATAGGTGTAATACGCGCTCACCTGGCCGTCCGACGCCGGGCCGGCCGTGAACACCGTCGGGCTGGCCGCATTGCTCGAAATCGGATTGCCACCCAGCGTCACCGAGCCCACCCCGTCCTGCGAGGTGAACGAGATCGTGCCGCTCGTCACGT
>NZ_JANINM010000142.1 GCF_024509055.1 Mesorhizobium sp.
TACACGCCGCTCGAATCGCAGACGGCCTTCTTCATCGAGACCTACCTGTCGCAACTGCGCACGCTGGTCACCGGCGAGCGTGGGGCGAGCGGTGAGGCATGGGCCGCGCCTTCCCAACTCTTCGCTTCGCCGAAGGCTGCCTGCCAGATACGCAGGTAGCGAACGGGTCATTTCTACTGCCAGTTGGCGTGGATGCGGATGCCGCAGGTGGCTGGCAGGCGTTCGATCACCAGACCTGCCGGATCGCCAGCACGACCAGGATGGCCCCGCTCGCCAGCGTGCCGAAGCGGCCAATGTCCATGCGGCCGACCCTGATTTCGGCCGCGTGGCGGCCGAGCGCCACGCCAATCACGATGGTGATGAAGCTCGCGATGGATATGGCGGAGGCGACGACCGTCGGGGACATGTCCAGGAGCCCGGCACTGACAGAGTTTGCAAGCGCATTAGCGGAAAGCGCGACGCCGAGGATGGCCGCCTCGAAAGGTCCGACCTTGTCGCCCTCGACGGCGAGAGCCCGCGAAAACCAGTTGGCCACCGGATGGCCGTCCTTTGGCGAATCCGCTTGCTCATTTGCCGCCGACATCGCCAGGAACAGCACGCGCACCCCGATGAGCAGCAAAAGCCCTGCCGCCACATAGTCAGGCAGGTCGCCGGGAAGGACCCTGCCGATCCATTCGCCGGAGAAGATGCCGATCTCGCTGAACGCGAAACATATCGCGGTGATGATCAGGTTGGCGAAGAAGCCGATTCGGATGCTGCGCACCCCATACGACATCCCGACGGCCAGGTTGTCGATGTTGGAGGCGATCGCCAACCCGATGATGAAATACCAATTCATATGCAGGCGACTTTCAGCTGCGGGCAGCCGATTCGAGGTGGCTCGGCGACAATGTCGTGCAGCCATCCCCGGTAAACGGCTAAGTCGTTGTTTTAAAATGGTCGGAGTGGCCGGATTCGAACCGACGACCCCTTGACCCCCAGTCAAGTGCGCTACCGGGCTGCGCTACACTCCGGACCGCGGAAAGCCCTATATTCTCAGGGCTTCCGGCGCAAGCGCTAAATCGAGCCGATAGAACATAAGGGAACCGAAGCGCCGGCAGATGCAGCAATGGGCGCATAATTTCCGACGGAAAGTCCCACGGGCGTTCCAGCGCGGAAGCCGCAGCGTCGATCGAACACGCCGCGTAGGATACCGCGCAGGCGGAAAGCGCCGCAGCCGCGCCTGCGGCCTGATAGGGCCGCCGTCAAGTATCGTTTCATCTGGGAATATTACGCTTTAGTATATTGCAGAGGGGATTTCGGCAGCATAGTTAGCCAGCATGAAATTCCTTTTGCCCATCGAAGAAGCAGTTCACCACCTCCGCGACAGTGCATTCGCAAGATTGCGGGACGTCGACTGGTTCCAGAGGACCATCCTACGGATCCTCAAAGATCAGGTCGTCTTGGTCACGAAGCAGTTCGACGACCACCGCCTGACATTCTCGCCCTACGAGGCGATCGGAAATTTACTGTTCCGACAGGGACACTATCAGCGGGACTTAGCCGAGAGAGTTCTCGCTATCCTCGGCAAACCGCCTGGCAGGACGTTGCTTGAGATCGGCGCGAACATCGGCACCCACACCGTGTACTTGACGCGCAGCGGCCAGTTCAAGCAGGTGATATGCATCGAACCCGAGCCAAGGAATCTGCTGTTACTTAAGCAGAACCTCATACTAAACGATCTCGGAGATCGGACGACCGTCGTCGAGTGCGCCGTGAGCGATCACGAAGGGGTGGCTGACTTCTATTTCAACGACCAGAATTTTGGCGCGAGCACCCTGATCAAGCCAGATGGCGCTGGGGCTCCAACCTCGGTGCAGGTGCGTCGGGTCGACGGGATTTTGCGTGACCTCGGCCTCCGTGCTGACGATATCGGCCTGGTCTGGATGGATATCGAAGGGGCTGAGCCGGAAGCGATCAAGTCGATGGCCGAGCTGGTCGAGCAGCGCGTACCCATCGTGATGGAGTACGCGCCTTTGCGGTACGATTCCGGCAAAGCCAGGGAGATGACGAGGTATCTGTCCAAGCACTATGGGCGGTGCCTGCTCATCGAGGCGGGCGAGGAATGCGAGGTCGATCTTCGTGAACTCTCTCTCGATGGGCAGTTTGACATCCTGCTCTTGCCTTAGCCAGCAACCAATCACCGTCCAAGTGCTTACCGGATGTCTGCGCCAGTCGTGGCCGCTCTTCGTGGCAGGCCTTGTCAGGGCGTCGTCATAGGAGCGTTGATATGACCGCTATTCTCGGCTTCCATCAAGATGACGACGAAATATGCCCACGCCATGGTCGAAGATGTGCTCGCCGCGATGGAAGCGGCAAGCCCCACGGAAGCGGCGGCAGAAGAGGCTAATGGATTGAAAGGTCTCGGGAAAGCTGGCTGAGCCCCGATTTCCCCCAATCAAGTGCGCTACCGGGCTGCGCTGCATTCCGGACGGGGTGGCGATGTATCGTGGGGGTCAACCGAATTCGGCGCCTATCTCACCGATGAAATTTGCGGTGCGGCCGAGACGTGCGCCAGCCGCAATTCCTTCTGGTGCCGGTACTCCAGCGCGATCGCCCCCCAGACCAGTCCGAGCAGTAGATAGAGATGGCGCCAGTGGTCGATGTCGATGAAGGTGCCAAGCCCGATATTGCCGAGATAGGCGACATAGGCGCAAAGCAGATAAGGCTGCCACGGCCGGTCGCGCAGTAGGATGCGGAAGCCGGCCGATATCGTCCATAGCGTCAGCGTCAGGAACGAGACGAAGCCCAGCCAGCCGTAGTCCATCAGTGCCTTCAGCCAGATGTCGTGCGTGTCCTCGCCATAGATTGTGCCGAACACCAGCGGGCCGATGCCGAACGGATGTTCCAGGGCCATCTGGAAGCCGATCGTGTAGCGGGCGAAACGGCCAAGCCGCGCGCTGTCATAGCTCTGTTCCAGGTGCGCGCGCTGGCTGAACATGTCCGATACGCCAGGCAGTTGCAGGATGACGAGCACGGCAATCACGAGCAGCGCGAGCGCCGCGATTGTCATCACCACGAGCCGCAGCCGGAACATGCTGCTCGAGCTCTGCAGGAACAGGCAGGCCGTGAGCAGCACCGCCGACACCGCGAACATGCCCCACGCGCCGCGCGAGAAGGAAAAGAAGATGCCGGCGGTGATGATGAGCAACGGCACGGCAAGCAGCGGCATGCGCGACACCGGCCCGGTCAGCAGCAGGTAGAGCAGATAGGTGCCCGGCAGCACCAGGAACGGGCCGAACACGTTCGGGTCCTGGAAAGCGCCGGCGGCGCGATCGTATTTGGTGAACATCTCGGCGCCCGGAAAGGCGTGGAAATAGCCGGCGATGCCGAGCAGCGACGTCGCGACAGCCGACACCACATAGGCGAAGAAGATCAGCCGGTAGAGGCTGGGCTGGGTCGACGTCACCGAAGCAAAGAAGACGGCCGTGAAGGCGAGGAACAGAGAGACGGCGAGATAGAGCGGCGTGTTGGCCAGATTCGACATCTGCGACATCGCGATCATGCCGCCGATGTTCATCGCCACCAGGAGCACCAGCAGCGGCACGACCGCGCGCGAAATCCTGAGGCCGAACGGCGCCCACACCGCGATCAACCCCGCCATGTAGAGCTCGTAAGGCGCGGGTTCGCCGATGACGAAGCCGGAAAGCAGGATGCCGAGGACGATGGCGCCGGACGAAATCAGCGCGATCAGCTTGGCGTTGACCGCCTGTGGCGGCAACTTATTGACCGCTGCCGCCGGCAGTTCATGCGTGACGGCGCTCAATAGGCGTTTTCCGTATTGAGCAGGCGGATCGGCGTCAGGAACAGGATGCGCAGGTCGAACAGCATCGACCAGTTCTCGATATAGTAGAGGTCGTACTCCGTGCGCATGCGGATCTTCTCGTTGGTGTCCATCTCGCCGCGCCAGCCATTGATCTGCGCCCAGCCGGTGACGCCGGGCTTGACCTTGTG
>NZ_JANINM010000143.1 GCF_024509055.1 Mesorhizobium sp.
CCATGTCGGTGACATGCAGCAGGCCGTCGATGCCGCCGAGGTCGACGAACGCACCATAGTCGGTGATGTTCTTGACCACGCCTTCGACCACCTGGCCTTCCTCGAGGTTCTGCACGATTTCCGAACGCTGTTCGGCGCGGCTTTCCTCGAGCACGGTGCGGCGCGACACCACGATGTTGCCGCGGCGGCGATCCATCTTGAGGATCTCGAAGGGCTGCGGATTGTGCATCAGCGGGGTGACGTCGCGGATCGGACGGATGTCGACCTGGCTGCGCGGCAGGAACGCCACGGCGCCGTCGAGGTCGACGGTGAAGCCGCCCTTGACCTGGTTGAAGATGACGCCTTCGACGCGCTCACCCTTGGTGAACTTCTCTTCGAGACGGACCCAGCTCTCCTCGCGGCGAGCCTTTTCGCGCGACAGCATGGCCTCGCCAAGCGCGTTCTCGATGCGCTCGACATAGACTTCGACGGTGTCGCCGACCTTGAGGGAGGATTCCTTGCCCTTGGCGCCGAATTCCTTCAGCGGCACGCGGCCTTCGACCTTGAGGCCGACATCGATGATGGCCATGTCCTTTTCGATCGCGGTGATCGTGCCCCGGACAACCTGGCCCTCGCCGGAATGGCCGGCGGTGAATGATTCTTCGAGCAGGCTCGCGAAATCATCGCGAGTGGGATTAGCAGCTGACATTGTTTCTCCTGGAATGCCCCGCATGAGCGAAGCGGGCGCCGTGGGTTAGCGTTGCGTGAGCCTGCCGGCGTTCCGGGCTGAAGAGCCCTTGGCCGCGGTTCAGGCGGCAAGTCCGGCGCATGGAGAATGCTGGCAGGCTGGTTCGTGCCCGATATGGGTATTTTTCTCGCGTTCGGCAATCGCAAGCGCGTGAGAAAACCTTGATCAGGCCCTGTTTCTCTTGGCCAGGACGTCGTCAACGATCGCCATCGCCGCCAGAAACGCGGCTTCTATAGCCATTTCGCTCGTATCAAGCAAGTGCGCGTCTCCCGCTGGCTTCAGCGGCGAGTCGGCGCGGCCCATGTCGCGTTCGTCGCGGCGCTCGATGTCGGCAAGGATCGTGGCGAAGTCGGCGCTGCCGCCCATGCTCTCGATCTCGGCCAGCCGGCGCCTTGCCCGCACCGCGGCACTTGCCGTCACGTAGAGCTTGATATCGGCGTCGGGGCACACGACCGTACCTATGTCGCGGCCGTCGAGCACCGCGCCTGGAGGCGCCTTGGCGAAAGCCCGCTGCTTTTCGACCAGGATTCGCCTTACGGTAGGAATGACCGCGACCTTGGAGGCGGCCTCGCCCACGGCATGTGCCGAAAGCACTGTGCGGTCAAGGTCGGAAAGGTTCACCTGGCGCGCAGCGGTTTCGGCTGCCGAGACATTGTCCAGCGGCAGGCCGAGCTCGAGCAGCTTGTGCGCCACCGCGCGGTAGGTGAGGCCGGTGTCGAGCAGGTTCAGCCGGTAGTGGTCGGCCAGCCGGCGGGCAAGCGTGCCCTTGCCGGCGCCGGCGGGACCGTCGATCGCGATGGTGAAGGGGATGCTCATGGGCGGATCGCCTCTGCCGAAAGAACCAAGCGCCGCGATCCTTCGCGCCCCCCTCTGTCCTGCCGGACATCTCCCCCACGAGGGGGGAGAATGGCAGTTCGGGCGCCCTGCTCATTCTCGCGACGCTGGTGATTGGCGAAAGCTGCGATGACAGCTGATCTCCCCCCTTGTGGGGGAGATGTCCGGCAGGACAGAGGGGGGCGCTGTCCCACCAACCTCTCAGGTCGGCTCAAGTTCATTGCCCGTCACTCGATCTCCGCGCCCAGCCCCTTCATCAATCCCATGAACTCCGGGAAGCTCGTCGCGATCATGTTGGCGTCGTCGATCGTCACAGGCTTCTCGGTCGCCAGCCCCATCACCAGGAAACTCATGGCGATGCGGTGGTCGAGATGGGTCTTCACAGCCGTGTCCGGGCCGTTGGGGTGAGCGCCCAGCCCCTTGCCGCCCGGCTTGCCGCGCACCGCAAGCGAAGCCTCACCCTCGGTGCAGTCTACGCCGTTGAGCTTGAGGCCGTTGGCCACCGCCGAGAGCCGGTCGGATTCCTTGACGCGCAGCTCTTCCAGCCCCTGCATCAGCGTCTCGCCCTCGGCGAAGCTCGCGGCGACGGCCAGCACCGGATACTCGTCGATCATCGATGGCGCGCGTTCCGGCGGCACCATGACGCCCTTCAATTCCGAATGCCGCACGCGCAGATCCGCCACGTCCTCGCCGCCGGCATTGCGCGGATTGAGGATGTCGATCCTGCCGCCCATCTCCTGCAGCGTCAGCAGCAGGCCTGTGCGAGTCGGGTTCATCAGCACGTTTTCGATCATGATGTCCGAGCCCGGCACGATGAGCGCCGCCACCAGCGGGAAGCCGGCCGAGGACGGGTCGCCCGGCACGGCGATCGTCTGACCGGTGAGTTTGCCTTGGCCCTCGATGAAGATGTGGCGCACGCCGCGCTCGTCGATCTCGACCGATAGGTTGGCGCCAAAGCCCTTCAGCATCTTTTCGGTGTGGTCGCGCGTCATCACCGGCTCGATCACCGTGGTGATGCCCGGCGTGTTGAGGCCGGCAAGCAGCACCGCCGACTTCACCTGCGCGGATGCCATTGGCACGCGATAGGTGATGGGCGCGGCGTGCTTCGGGCCGCGCAGGGTGATCGGCATGCGGTCGCCGGGCGCAGCCTTCAGCACCTGCACGCCCATCTGGCGCAGCGGGTCCAGCACGCGCCCCATCGGTCGGCCGGAAAGTGAGGCATCGCCGATGAAGGTCGTTTCCATGTCATAGGTGCCGACAAGCCCCATGGTCAGACGCGAGCCGGTGCCTGCATTGCCAAAGTCGAGCGGGCCTTCCGGTTGCAGCAGCGCGCCGTTGCCGGTGCCGCGGATCACCCATTCGGCGCCGTGCTTCTCGATATGCGCGCCCATTGCCTTCATGGCGGCGCCGGTGCGCATCACATCCTCGCCTTCGAGCAGGCCGGTGATGCGCGTTTCGCCGGAGGCGAGGCCGCCGAACATGAAGGAGCGGTGTGAGATCGATTTGTCGCCTGGCACCCTGGCGGTGCCGGAAAGGGCAGGAGACTTGCGGGCCGTTGCTGGTTTAGCTGCGGCTGAATGAGACATTTTGTCTTCCAAATGAAATGCCGGCTGGCCGGCGCAGTTCGTCATGTTTGCGGCGGTCTCGTATCACGGCACGCCGCAATGGTCATCCCCTCGCGGCGCCCCTCGAACGCAAGCTTTTGCAACGCCGGCTTTTGGCTTTGACAGCGCGGAAAACTGCGGTTAAGGGGACCATTCTTTTTTTGACGAGGCCTGCTGTGGCAAAAGCTGAACTTGGCACGAAGCGTGTCGACCCCGAAACGGGGCGGAAATTCTACGACCTGAACAAGGACCCGATCGTCTCGCCCTATACCGGCAAGAGCTATCCGCGTTCCTATTTCGATGAAGGCAAGATTTCCGCCGTCGAGGACGACGAGGATGTCGCCGACAAGGAAGTGGATGGCGACGAGGAGGAAGGCGCCGAGGTCGTCTCGCTGGAAGAGGCTGACGACGAGGCGAAGGGCGGCGGCGACGATCTTCCCGATCTCGGCGACGACGAGGATGTCGATCTCGGCGATGATGACGACGATGACACCTTCCTTGCCGACGAGGAAGAAGAAGACGACGACGTCTCCGATATGATCGGCGTCGGCGACGACGAGGACGAGGTCTGATTTTTATTGTTTGCCGGCCATTTTGGCCTGTGACGAAAAAGCGGCTTTTGAAGGCTTGATCTTGTCCGAAGGCGGCGCTAGAAGCCGCCAGCACTAAACGACGGCGCGGTTCTCAAAACCCGCGCCGGATCTCTTCGCCGGAAACGGCGCCGGCTGACTGCCGGGAGTGGGGCCATAGCTCAGTTGGGAGAGCGCTTGAATGGCATTCAAGAGGTCGTCGGTTCGATTCCGATTGGCTCCACCAAACAGTCTC
>NZ_JANINM010000144.1 GCF_024509055.1 Mesorhizobium sp.
GAATTCAGGCGGCGGATTTCAGGGTCCGCCCCGAGATTGCCGACCAGAATGACCTTGTTGACGCTACCCGCCATCTTACTTCTCCGCGCTCATCCGATTTTAAGTCGCTCACCTTACAGCCTGTAGGCTGCCGATGCCTGCAAAAGGCTGGCTTTTCCCACAAGGTTTTTGTTCTCTTTTCGTTCTAGCACGACCTTGCGGTCTGTCAAGGAATGTCAGCAAAGGCAGAACTCGAACGCCTGTTTCGATATGGCGATCAAATAGCCGCTTGCCAAACCAATAAGTATCGACTTATGCTTTTGTCATGATCGAGGCAGAGATTTTCCGGGCGCTCGCCGATCCGACCAGGCGCGCCGTCTACGAGCGGCTAACGGCCACAGAAATGACCGTGTCCGAGCTGCGCTCAGGCATGAGCGTGTCGCAGCCGGCGGTCTCGCAGCACCTCGCCGTGCTACGCGGCGCCGGCCTCGTGGTCGAGCGCCGCGCAGGCCGCAACGCCTACTACCGCGCCGACCCGCAAGGGCTCGACCCGCTGCTTGGCTGGATTGATCGCTACCGCGCCTTCTGGCCGGAGCGCATCGAGAAGTTGAAGACGGTTCTGAAGGAAATGGACCAATGACAGCGACAGAACACCCGCGCCCGGCCGAGGCGCCGCTTAGCTTCGAATGCGAGCTTCCCGATCCGCCGGAAAAGGTGTGGCGGGCGTTGACCGAACCGGAATTGCTGGCGGCGTGGCTTATGCCGAACGACATCAGGCCGGAAGCCGGCAGACGCTTCGCCTTTGCCGGGCCGGACGCGCCGATCGAATGCGAGGTACTGAAGGCCGAACCCGGCAGGCTGCTGCGTTACTCCTGGCGCGAGCGGTCCCGCTCCGGAGCGGCCGATCGACTGCCGGCCTTCGAAAGCGTGGTCACCTTCAGGCTGGAATGCACAGCCTCCGGCGGCACGCGTCTCTGCATCGTCCATGACAGCTTCGTGCAGGTGGCGCAGCCCGTCGTCGCGGTCGCCGGCGCCGGTTGCGGGCTCTCGTTGGACGCCCGCAGGAACCCAACCGCCGCCAACGCGCCCTGCATGATGCTGCGCGCTGCCTGAGCCCAATCGAGGAAAGAGCGATGAGCATAGCCAATCTGGTGCCGATGGTGATCGAGCAGTCGAGCCGAGGCGAACGCGCCTTCGATATTTTCTCGCGGCTGCTGCGCGAGCGCATCGTCTTCATCAACGGCGAGATCAACGATGGCGTTTCGGCGCTGGTATGCGCGCAATTGCTGTCGCTGGAATCGGACAATCCCGACAAGGAGATATCGATCTACATCAACTCGCCCGGCGGCGTGGTCACCAGCGGCTTCGCCATTTACGACACGATGCAATATATTTCCTGCCCGGTATCGACGGTGTGCGTGGGCTTTGCGGCCTCGATGGGCTCTTTCCTCTTGATGGCCGGCGCGCCGGGCCGACGCATCGCCCTGCCCAACACCAGGATCGTGCTGCACCAGCCGCTCGGCGGATTTCAGGGCCAGGCCTCCGACATACAGCGCCACGCCGAGGATATCCTGCGCACCAAGCGCCACATGACGGAACTCTACGCCAGACATTGCGGCCGCACCTATGAGGAGGTCGAGCGCACGCTCGACCGCGACTATTTCATGACCGCTGATGAGGCCAAGGCCTGGGGCCTCGTCGACCACGTCTACGACACACGCAAGAAGGCGGCTTGACCGACATGCGCCAATTTCATTGCCGCGCGTCTGGTCTCGCTTCGCCGGCGCCACTATAATTCACGGATGACGATGCGCCGGACACCCAGACATTTGCTCGCGCTGGCAGCGCTTGCCGGCGCTTTGGCGTTCGGCAGCGCCGCTTTCGCGGATGATAACTCCGCCCAGAAGCTGCCCGGCGTGAGTGGTGATTATCGCATCGCCAAACCGGCTCCCCAGCCGGAGCCGGACGACGCTCAGCCCGCGGGCAACAACGGCACGTTCAAGATCGGCAACACCGATGTCAGGATTTCCGGCAGCATAACCATCGATATGGCCACGGGCGGCACGCGGATTCCGAACCACTGATCGTCCCGTAATAGAACCTGTCGGATTGGCCGGTGCCGTCCGCTTGCCAAGGACAGTGGCTATTGGCAGAAGCGTCTCGGTTCGTCAGGGAGACCTTGGCCAATCACCGTTTGTGACGGTGCCGCCGGTGAATGGGGGATCGGCAAAATGTAAGCCCCGCCGCTGCTTCCGCAGTCTGACGGGGCTTTCATGGATCTCAAATCCAATCTTAGCCGGGAGTGTTCTGCCGGCGTTTTGCTTCGGATGCACCGCGGCGATCTGCCGACGATCCGACTATCGTCTCTGATTTTAGGGGAACAGCAAGTCACGGTTTGTCGGGTTGGCGCTCACGCCTACCCTGGCACTTATGCCTGCCGTGGCTCCATCGCCGTGTGGAGCCTCAAGGGACAGTCCGGTGGCGTCATGCTCCGCTCCTGGGTCCGTTGCGACGATGTCATTCGAAGCAAAAATCGCTTTTGCCCACGGCGTCTCGCGGGCCACCTCTGGGTGGCGAGGCCATCGAAAGACGGCCGGCTTCGTTGACACACCGAGACTGCTCCCGTGTGTCGGCGGCGTCAACCGTTCAATAGCCGGTTACCGAAAAATGTGATCGCCGGGAGGTTACGTGCGGGTAAGTCGAGCGCCTCTGTGGATGAAGGGAACGGGCGCCGGCGACCTCGGTTTCCACAGCGCTTTGTCAGGAGGGTGTTCGACCTTTGTTCTTTCTGCTTGCCCCCTCGCGCGAAAGACGGTTAAACGACTTGCGTCGAGAAATGTGGCGTCACTCGACGTAGCGGCAAAACAACCTACATAGGGGATGGCCGGGAACAAACCCGCCAATCCAGCAAATTCCAGACCTGAGGCGGCGACCGGCAATGGCCGACCATAAATACCTTTCCATTCGCGGGGCGCGCGAACACAATCTCAAGAACGTCGATCTTGACCTGCCGCGCGACAGCCTGATCGTGATGACCGGCCTGTCCGGCTCCGGCAAATCGTCGCTTGCGTTCGACACCATCTATGCCGAAGGCCAGCGTCGCTATGTCGAAAGCCTGTCGGCCTATGCGCGTCAGTTCCTGGAGATGATGCAGAAGCCGGATGTCGACCAGATCGACGGCCTCTCGCCCGCCATCTCGATCGAGCAGAAGACCACCTCGCGCAATCCCCGCTCGACGGTCGGCACGGTCACCGAAATCTACGACTACATGCGCCTGCTGTTCGCGCGCGTCGGCGTTCCCTATTCGCCGGCCACCGGCTTGCCGATCGAGAGCCAGACGGTCAGCCAGATGGTCGACCGCGTGCTGGCTCTCGAGGAAGGCACGCGCCTCTATCTGCTGGCGCCCATCGTGCGCGGTCGCAAGGGCGAATACCGCAAGGAACTGCTGGAGTTGCAGAAGAAGGGCTTCCAGCGCGTCAAGGTCGACGGCGTCTTCTACGAGATCGCCGACGTGCCGGCGCTCGACAAGAAGTACAAGCACGACATCGACGTGGTCGTCGACCGCATCGTCGTGCGTGGCGATCTGGCGACGCGTCTCGCGGATTCGATGGAAACGGCGCTCAAGCTCGCCGAGGGTCTGGCGGTGGCCGAGTTCGCCGACCGGCCGCTCGATGCCAGCCAGACCGGTGAGGATGCTGTCAACAAATCCAAGAACGAGACGCATGAGCGTATCTTGTTTTCGGAAAAGTTCGCCTGCCCGGTGTCCGGTTTCACCATCCCGGAGATCGAGCCCCGGCTGTTCTCCTTCAACAACCCGTTCGGCGCCTGCCCGACCTGCGATGGCCTGGGCAGCCAGCGCGCCATCGACGCCAATCTCGTCGTGCCCGACGAGAACGTCTCGCTTCGCGATGGCGCCATCAGCCCGTGGGCGAAGTCGACCTCGCCCTATTACGCGCAGACGCTGGAAGCGCTCGGCAAGGCCTATGGCTTCAAGCT
>NZ_JANINM010000145.1 GCF_024509055.1 Mesorhizobium sp.
GACACGTTCGGCGGCACGGTCTCGCTCTCCGCGCGCGGCGCCGACTGGAAGGATTTCGAGAGCGAAGGTGAGCTCTACGGCGCGCGCAACTGGCCCTACGCCGCGCCCGATCGCGCCAATTACCGCATGCTCGGCGTCGCCGATCTGGCGCGGTCGTTGTCGGAAGGCGGGAAGCCGCGCGCTTCCGGCGAGCTGGCGCTGCATGTGCTGGAAATCATGGAAGCGATCCTTGCCTCCGGCGAGAGCCGCAATTCGGTCGCGGTCGTCGGCGCGGTCGACCAGCCGCCGCTGCTCGGCGAGGACGAGGCGGCGAGCCTGCTCGCCTGAGGCTTCACGATGCCATCGCTCGACCCACAGGCACAGCGCGTCCTCGAACTCGGCCGGCAGGAGAGCGAGCCACCTTTCGAGGCTGGCACGCCGCAACAAGCGCGGCGCGCCTACGAGAGCGGTTTCCCCGGCCTGCAGGGCGATAAAGAGCCAGTCGCCGAGGTCGCCGAGCGGAGCATCGCGGGGCCAAGCGGGCCGCTCAGGCTGCGTATTTACCGCGGGCAGGGCGCGCCCCTGGCCGATGCCCCGGCGCTGCTCTATCTGCATGGCGGTGGCTGGGTGATCGGCAATCTCGATTCGCACGATGAGATCTGCCGCTGGTTCGCCAACATAGCAGCGTGCGTCGTCGTCTCGCCCGATTACCGGCTGGCGCCGGAGCACAAGTTTCCGGCGGCGGTCGAGGATTGCCGCTCAGTGCTTTCCTTCATGCGGGAAGCGGCCGGCGATCTCGGCGTCGACGGTGCTCGCATCGCCGTTGCCGGCGACAGCGCCGGCGGCAATCTCGCCACCGTGCTGGGCCTTCTCTCGCGAGACGACGGTCCGCGGCTGACCGCGCAGCTTTTGCTTTACCCGAACACCGATGCGTCTCAGACGGCGGACAGCTATCGTCGCTTCGGCGAGGGTTTTGGCCTGACGGCGTCGACCATGGCCTGGTTCCGCGACCACTACATTCGCGATACCGCGGATATCGACGACTGGCGCGTTTCGCCGCTCAGGGCGAAGAACCTGGCCGGTGCTCCACCGGCGTTCGTCGCGATCGCCGGCCACGACATCCTCGCCGACGAAGGCGAGGCCTACGCCAAACGGCTTGAAGAGGCCGCCGTGCCGGTCGTGCTGAGGCACTGGCCGGGGCAGATCCACGGTTTCGTTTCCATGGGCCGTCACGGGCAGGCATCGCGGCAGGCCGTCGAGGCTGCGGTTGCCACGTGGCGGGAGTTCGACCCTGCTTTCGGCTAGGGCAATTTCAGGAAAAGTGTGAAGCGGCCTTCCGCGCGGAAATGCTCTAGCTCTCAGGCCGACTGGCGCATCACCAGCGTCGCGTCCAGGTTGACCTTTGCCGTGACCTTGGCTCCGTCCTCGTCGAGCAACGCCAGCAGCGTCTCGACGCTGCGTCCGGCCATGGCAGCAAAATCCTGCGCCATGGTGGTAAGCGCAGGGCAGGTGTAGCGGCTGAGCGGATGGTCGTCATGCGCGGCGACCCGCAGGTCGCAATCCGCCTTGCGGCCCACTCTCAGGCCCTTCGAAAAAGCCGCCGCCATGACACCAAAGGCAAGGCGGTCGTTGGCGCAGAGAATGGTCTTGCCCGGCAGGCCACCATTGCCGAGCATCCTCTCCGTCTGCTCGTAGCCGATGCGCTCGAAATCCCATGTGTAGTCGTCGGTGTTGCCGAAGACGACCGGCTGCTGGCCGAGCCGGCGCATTGCGTCGGCATAGTTCTCCACCCGCTCTCGCGAATTGTGGTTGACATGCGGGATGTCGAAATAGACGGGGGCGTCGCCCGAGCGACAGAGATAATCGACGATGGTTGACATGCTCTGCACGTTGTTGTTGCCGACAAAGGGTGTGTCGCCTTCGAGGTAGGTGTCGAAATAGACGATCGGGATCGCCTGCGTCAGCTTCTCGATCGCCCGCCGGTCGGAGCGCCGGCCGAGCGGCGCGATCAGCGCCCCGGATACCTTCAGTGACAGTATGGTCCGCGTCGCCTCGGCTTCGAGCTCGCTCGATCCGTGCGAGGAAATCACGATCGGCCAGTAGCCTTCGTCGCGCAGCCTCAGTTCGATGCGGCTGACCATTTCCGAATAGAACGGGTCGGCGACCGTCGGCACGACGATGCCGATGCTGCGCGTGCGCTTGCGATTGAGGTTCCGGGCGAAAAGATTGGGCTGGTAGTCGGATGAGCGCAGCGCTTCCTCGATGCGCTTTCGCGTCGCCGGTTTGACGCTGGTCGGATCGTCGAAATATTTCGATAGTGTCGGTCTTGAGACGCCGCAGGAACGGGCGAAATCCTCCATTGTCTTGTGCGTCATCGGCATTCCAACCCTCGCGACATGGAATCCTTGGTCCCATGCGCTGCCCTGGCGCCTACATAGGGCGCGCCAGCGCGCGACTGCAAGTTGAAACTTTACAGACAAGTTTGCAAGTTTCAACGCGTTGGGTGAAATTATTCCACGCGTAAATTTATTAATTGACGTGAAAAAGAACGAGCCGTATTCAATTTTAGGCATGCGCGGAGAGCGGGCTTCGCCGACGAAATGCCGGAGGATGTGATGAAGAAGCTGGTTTCAGCCGGCGAGATCCTCGTCGAGATCATGGCCGAACGGATCGGCCAGAGCTTTCTCGAACCTGGGCCGCTGGTCGGACCCTTTCCGTCCGGCGCGCCGGCCATATTCATCGGCCAGGCGGCGGCGCTCGGCCAGCCCGCGGGTCTCGTCGGCGCCGTCGGCAAGGACGATTTCGGCCAGTTGAACATCGATCGGCTGCGCACTCTGGGCGCCGATGTTTCAGCGATCGCCGTCCATGAAGGCCATGCGACCGGCACGGCCTTCGTCACCTATCGGGCAGACGCGTCCCGGCATTTCGTCTTCAACATCCGCAACAGCGCCGCCGGCCTGCTGGACATGGACGACGCCGCCCGGCGGCTGCTTGCCGGCGCCGATCACGTCCATGTCATGGGCTCTTCGCTGTTTTCGGATCGTGCTACGGACGTCGCGCTCGCCGCGATCGTAGCCGTCAAGGCCAGGGGCGGCACAGTGTCCTTCGACCCGAACATCCGCCGTGAGATCATGCAGGCTTCCGGGATGCGCGAGGCGCTCGACCAGGTGCTCGCGCAGACCGATGTCTTCTTGCCTAGCGGCAGCGAGTTGTTCCTGTTCTCGACGGCCAGCGACGAGCAGGGCGCGGTCGACGACCTTTTGGGGCGGGGCGTCTCATGCATCGTTCTGAAGAAGGGCGCCGACGGCGCTGCCTACCATGACCGGCAAGGCACGGTCACCATGCCCGGCTTTGCGGTCGAAGAGGTAGACCCGACCGGCGCCGGCGACTGCTTCGGCGCCGCCTTCGTTTCCTTCTGGCTGCGTGCCGCGGCGCCAGCCGAAGCGCTCCGCATCGCCAATGCCTGCGGTGCGCTCGCGGTCACGCGCAAGGGGCCGATGGAGGGCATCCATCGGCTTGCCGATGTCGAGGCCTTCATCGCCAGGGCAGGGGCAAGCGCATGAGCGCGACCGAGAGATTTGCGGGGATCGCCGCGCGGCGAGCGGCGGGCAGCAGGGGCGGCATCGCTTCGATCTGCTCGGCCCATCCGCTGGTGATCGAGGCGACGCTACGCCACGGTGCCGCTTATAGTTCGGATGTATTGATCGAGGCGACCTGCAACCAGGTCAACCACGAAGGCGGCTATACAGGCATGACGCCCGCGGCCTTCCGAACTTTCGTTGAAGACCATGCGGCGAGCACCGGCTTCCCTCTCGACCGGCTGATCCTCGGCGGCGACCATCTTGGCCCCAATCCGTGGAAGCATCTGCCCGCCGCCGAGGCGATGAAGAAGGCCGCGGCGATGATCGACGCTTATGCCGAAGCCGGCTTCACCAAGCTGCATCTCGACACCAGCATGGCCTGCGCCGACGATCCGG
>NZ_JANINM010000146.1 GCF_024509055.1 Mesorhizobium sp.
CGCTAGAGCTTGAACTCCCGACAGATGCTCCAGAAAAGTTTACGCTCGTTATACCGGAAGACAATTTGAGCCTTCCGTGCCGTGTTGTTTGGCGAAGAGGGTATAAAGCCGGTGTCGAGTTTGAGGATGCTGCTGATGAAAAAGCAGGGGCTCTCGATAACCATCCCAACGACGAGCGAGATCGCAATTAGCGGTGCGATAAATCGCGCGGGGCCACGAGGGGGTGGGCGGTAATCAGCGTTGATTTGCGCCGGTATCGCTCTTCGAAGATTCCAGGAGATCGAGGCGCTGCTGATCGTTGAAGGCATGATTGCCCCAATCTTCGAGCACCAGCAATTGCACGCGGGCGAGTTTGTCGATGAGGCGCGGGAAGCGGCCGTCGAGACGTGCCATGGCAAGATCCTCAAACAGGCGCAGGACCCGCCGCGCAGGCCAGCCAGGTTTTCCGGGGTCTGGCCGGTGAGGATGAGGTTTTCGTGGGCTTTCAGCTAGGCGCCTTCCAGTTGCAAGGTCTTGCGCCGGTCAAGGCCGCGACGGGGGGCGAAGTCGATATCTTCGATGCAGGTCTCGACGAAGCGTAGCTTCGCTGCGGCAAGCCGATTGGTAAGCTGTCGGTCGGCGCGTATGGCGGCTTCGCGATCGAGCATCAGGCCGAGCCATTCATTGCGATCGAGATCGCCGGCATTGTCCTGTTCGGCCAACCGTCGATAGGCGGCCGCCATTCCAGCCCAGGTCCAGGGCCTGCATCTCGGTCGAGCGTCGGGTGGGTCAGCGTCACGTGGTCCTTTCCTTCACTGGTAATAAGCCCTGCCACGGATGTTGAGACGTCAGGGCGCGGCTTTGACGGGTTCGCTGGCAGGGCCGGTGCGATCGAGCCCGGATTTGAGGTTGGCGCTCACGGAAGAGTAACTGATCGCGTCGATGGCATATGGTGTAAGTGACAACGCCATGATCGCCGCATCGGCGCTGCACCTTGCAGCAACTGCGACGGCGATCGCCGGAAAGCGATGATCGTGGGCGACGTCGCAGATCCCAAGAGCCCACCCGAGGTTCATTCGAACAACATAAAGCCAATTGGTTCGCCGGCGGACCACACGCCGCAGCAATGGGCGAACGGCGTCACCCGCTGACTCGGAAAAATCGAACTCTGCAACGGCTGCACGGAGCCTTGAATCGTCTATCTGGGAGTCTGCAACGCAAATCTCGAGACCTGAATCAAAATTGCGCAACTGTTTTGCGGTTGCGAGGGGCGTGACGCCCGTTCTGCACAACGTCTTGGAAAGCGATTAGAGGCTCGGGCGCTGTCTGTTGCGGTCCGCAGCGTTCCTCGTGAGATTGGATTGCCGATGGCGTCACTGCCTGGTCGCATGATGATCGCGAGCCTGGAGGACGGCTTCGAGAATGCGGAGGAGACGGCGGACCGATCCGCCGGGCCATGCGGAGGCAATGGCGTTGCGCTCATCGACGTCGAGCGGGGCAATCCAGCGGGCATCGATGCCGCGCTCGACGGCAAGGGTTCTGAACAGTCCGGGCAAGAGTGCATCGAGATCGGCGACGGTGGGTTTTGGGAATGTCACGATCCGGAAGCGGTCGCGCAGCGGCGCGGGCAGCGGCTCGAGGCTGTTGGCGGTGGCGAGATAGTTGACATGGCTAAGGTCGAGCGGGATCTGCAGCGCCGGATCCGGATAACGTGAACCTGTCTCCCCCTCGAGGAACCCCAGCAGGCAATCCCACAGCCTTCCGTAATCGGCGCGGGTCGCGGCCTTCTCCAGTTCGTCGATCAGGATGAGAGGGTTGGCGATCCTGCCCCGGGCGATGGTGAGCAGCGGATGACAGCATGCGGCCGAATGCCATCGCCGATCGGTGCCACCAAACGCCGAACCGTCCGCCTGCGCGGCATCGACCCGCCAGATCGAAAGCCCCAGGACCTCCCCGAAACGGCGTGCGAAGCGGCTCTTGCCGCCGCCCGGTTCGCCGACGAGCAGCAGCGGACGCAGTTTGACGACCGGGCGGCCGATCAGATCGGCAAGGGCAAAGTCAATGACCGCGGCGGCATGGGGGAACTCGGCGCGCAGCGTGCTCCGGACCTGATCGAGCGCCGGGGTCTCGATCAAGGGCAGCGGGATGTTGAGGACATCCTTGACGGGTTCGACGATGCCCTTGAGCTTTGCGCTTCCGATCCCGACATCGTCGATCCGGCCGACCAGGACATGGTGCGGCGGGAGCGGTGTCGCGGGCGCCGGCTCGGCTAGCCCGGAGCGTGGCGCGGTCCGGGCCGGGGTGGATGTTGCGGCGTCGGGGCCTCGCGTCGCATCCGGTTGCCGGTCGAGGTCGCGCCGCACCCGTCGGGCGGCATCGGCGGCGGCGGAGCGGATGCGGTAGCGCGCCATCTGATCGCCCAGCCGGGCGGCAAAATTGACAGCCGGCCAGGTTCCGGGGGCGCCGGCCATGTCGGCGGCGGTCGGCAGCGTGGCCCAGCCGGCGATGAAGCGCTCGAGGTCGCAACGCTGTTCCTCCACGAGATCGTCGGCGCAGTCGTCGAAGGCGATGCGCATGGCCCGCGTCACGCGCCGGAAGTCGCCGAGGCGTCCGGCATCGCACGGCAGCGACAACGACAGCAACCGTGCGCAGTCGCCCAGGCTGCGCAACAGCGGCAGGTCGCGAAGCACCGCGAGCCGATCGAGTTCGGCGGCCAGCGCAAGGCCGGTTGTGGCGGCAGGATCGGCCGCCCAGGCAATGTTGGCCGGCAGGCCCGGACAGAGTTCGTCGATCTCGGCGATCAGACGCTGGGCGATCGATCCGTCGGTGCGGTCGTTGATCAGCATCGCGTAACGCAGGATCCGGGGCAGGCCCTTGAGCCGGTCGTCGGCGTCGGCGGCGGAATCCGCCGCGGCGCCGGTTGCGACCGTATCCGGATCGAGCGCGGCGGCGTTCGGCTCGTCACCGTCATCGACCCCATGGTCGTCATCGTTGTCGATCAATCCCCGCCCTCCGGCCAGTCGTCATCGCGACCGTCGAACGTCCGCAATACCGAGGTCGGAATGTGATCGCGGTCCCTGGGATCGGCGGGCCGGCCGAGCGCGTAGAAGCGCGACAGGGTGCGGATCCACATGCCGTCCGGATCGGCAAACCATAGCGGCGAAGTGATCATGACGCCTGCGCCGCGCAGCGGATGGCCGCTGACCTGGCCGACCAGATGCAGGCCGACCGGGGTGGTGAGCGGGACATACCGATCGATCATCGGCGAGGTCCGTAGCCGGGCGGCGACGAACGAGGCGTCGTGCGCAAGCCGGGCGCAATCGTCGGCGAGCATCTGCAGTCGCGCCGCGAAATCCGGCGTGACGCGGCGGTGATCGAGAAAGGGGAAGGTTTTGATCAGCATGAAGCCTCGCAATGCGGAGCGATGGGAAAGAGAGAAGAGAGCCCGAGGGGCCGTGCGCGATCCCGCGTGCGGCGAACGATGAGCGGAGGCCGCGTGAGCGGATCGTGTATCTCCGGGGCGGTCGGGATCACTGCGGTCAGCGCGCTATCCGCGGTTGTCGATGGGCGAAAGCTCCTGGGCACCGATGCGTCGCCACAGGGTCCGAAGCAGCCGACGCCGGCCGCGCGAGGACCGGAAACCGCGTCGGTCCGCCGTCCCGCGACGTCGAGGTTGCCGTGACGTGATGGTCCATCGGTCCCATGGTCCAACGCTTCCTCGTTGCCATGCTCTGTGGTTCCGATGGCGGTGGGTCGGATTGCAACATTGGTGCGTTGGACCGTGGCAATCCGGACCGCGGCCCGGCATGGCCGCATCGGCGCGATCACCCGCTCATGCAGCACCGGGCGGAATCGCGGTGCGGATCAAAGGTCATCGGCCTGCTTCGCCATCATGGCGTGGAAGACTTCGGCGCCGGCCATCGCGGCGGCGGCGAAGGCG
>NZ_JANINM010000147.1 GCF_024509055.1 Mesorhizobium sp.
AGCGGGTGGGCGGCGAAGTTGCGCGTCTCGTCTATCGCGTAGTCGATATAGGCGCCGGACGGGCAGCAGATGTAGCAGTTCGGCGCATCGCCGGTGTCGTTGAGCGTCAGCGGAAAGGTTCGGCCGGCGATCTCGAACATCTCGACCCTGGTCTTCAGGTTGGCGACAAGATCCTGTACCGGCATCTCGGTGAAAAGATTGACGAAAGCCTCGACCTTGGCCGGCCTGTTCTCGACCCTGTCGGCCTGCTGCAATGGCCTTTCGATGATGGCCACCCGGCTCACGATGCGTGCTCCAGCCGGCATTCGACACGGCGGAGCTTGCGGCCGGTTTCCAGCGGCAGCGGTGCACGGATGAGAGCAACCGTAGCGCTGGCCGTTCGCGCCTCCAACAGCGCACGCACCGCCTGAGTCGCATTCGCGGCCGCGTCGTCGGCCAAGTCCGGCGCAAGCCTGAGCTCGATCGCATCCGGCGCGGTCTGGATAAGGCGGAAATCGTCGATGCGGCGGTCGGCCTTGAGCGCGGCGTTGCGCAGCACATCCGGCGTGACGAGGACGCAACCGTTCGGGGAGGCAAGGCGGAAGACATCGTCCATTCGGCCGACGATCTCGTCGACGCAGCGCAGCGGTGAGCCGCAGCGGCAGGGTTTTTCCGACAATCGCAGCAGATCGTTCATGCGATAGCGCGCCATGATCTGGGTCTGGCGGCGAAACGCGGTCACCAGAGGCGTCACCAGCCCCTCGCCCACCGGTTCGAATTCGAAGAAGACGGAGTCCTCGGCAAGATGCAGCCCGCCCCGCCGGCACGTCACGGCAAACAGGCCTTCGGTCGCCATGTAGATCTGCTCGAGCGGCCGGCGAAAGAACGCTTCGATCGCCGGGCGGTCGACCGGGTCGAGCGTCTCGGCGGCCGAGAAGACACGCCCTGGCTGGAGGCGGAAGCGCTCGGCCGCGAAATGGCGCAGGATCTTCGGCGGCGCGATGATCACCGTTGGCTCGAAGGCTTCGAGCGTTTCACGCCAGCGCTCCGGCCCGAGCGTCAGGTCGAAGAAGGCGAGCCTGACCAGCCGTGACTTGCGGGCGCTGTCATAAAGCCCGGTGTTCTGCGGCAGGATGACGGCGACGCGCATGCCGCGCCACAGAAGGTCGGGCGCAGCCTTGGCGAGGATAGTGCCGAGCCAACGATATTTTTCCGCCTCTGAAATGACGAACAGGCCGCGATTGCCGGACGTGCCGGTGCTGGCGCCGACAGTGAGCGGGCCGACGCGACCGTCGCGCGCCAAGGCCGCCCAGCCCTCGCCTGCCGTCAGGCCATGAATATTGAAATCCTCGAAGCGGGACATCAGCAAGGCTTTGTCGGTTATCGGCAAATCGGCCAGGGAGGCCGGTGCCTTGCCGTAAAAAGCGGCGCTCGGCAGGTCGCGGTCGATGAAGCGGCGCAGCGCGGCCGCCTGCCAGCGCTCGAACTCCGCTCGGCTTTTCCGTGAGACCCAGCGGGTCAGCGCGAAGGAACCGACAGCTTCCGCCAGCCCGTTCATCCGGCCCTCACATCGCTTTGCAGCAGGTCGTACGCGATCAGTTCCGGATCATGGCAAAGCATCACCTCGCCACCTGTCGCAAGGAAACGTCGCAGCATGGCGCTGGTCGGCTCGATCGCCAAGGCACCCTCGGCGATGAGGGTCGTGGGAAAGCCAGGCGTGCGGTGGCCTGTCAGCGCAAGCAGCAACCATTGCACGTCGACGGCATAGAGCAGTGGCCGGTCCAGCTTGCCAAAGAGCAGGCCGAACTGGCCATCGGCATGTCCCGGGAGATCGACGGCGATGACACTGCCGTCGCTGAAGAGATCGGCGCCGCCAGGAATGCCGCCCTGGGCCCCGGCCCGCCGCTTTGCCGACAGGCCGTCAAGCCTTGCCTCGAAATCCGCGGGAAAGAGTTCTGTGAAGACACCATGGCGCAAATTCTGTCGCGGCGTCCGCGCCTTCACCCGCGCCCAGGCCGCATCGCTGGCGATGAAGCGAGCCCTGGGAAAGAGCGACAGGCCGGAAATGTGATCGGCGTGGAAATGCGTGACGATGACGGTCCGGACATCATCCGGCGAAAGGCCGAAATGCTTCAGCACCGGCAGGACCTGCTGGGCGGCGTTGAGCTCGGGCTTCAGCAACGCGCCGTAGAGCCGCAGCATCCGGCCGCGCCCTGCTCCCGTCAACGCCTCCGGCGTGTAGCCGGTGTCGACCAGAACGGGTCCCGCTGTCGGGTGGAAAATCAGGCCGTACCGGACGCGCAGCCGCACGCTCCGCCAACTGCCGCCGCGCAGGATGAGCCGCTCGGCCGCGCTCACCCAGGCGCTGTTGGCGAAGACGATCTTCATCCGACACTCCCGCCGGCGAAAGTGCGGTCGAGGCCCTCCTGGAAGGAGACCTTCGGCGTCCAGCCGAGGTTGCGCTTCGCCCTGGAGAGATCGAGGCTCTGGGCATAGGCGAAGAGGCCGAGCCCATAGCGGGTGACCGGCGGCTCCGGTCGGCCAGGCAGTCGGATCGCTATTGCTTCCATCACGCCAGCCGCAAGCATGGCCGGCATGAGTGGCATCGGCCGCCAGCGCGCATCGATGCCGGCGCGGGCGCAGGCTTCATCGGCGATTCGGCGCACCGGCAGCACCTCTCCGCCGGAAACATTGAAGATTTGGCCTTCCGCCCTCGCCGGCGCCGCAAGCGCGGCCATCACCGCATCGACCACATCGTCGACATGGGTGAGATCGATTGCCGCCCGGCCATCGCGAAACAATGGTAGCGGCCGGCTCTTCGCCGCCTTGACCAGGCGCGGCAGCAGCGCGCGGTCGCCGGCGCCATAGATGCCGCGCGGCCGCAGCACCACGGGGTGGATCAAAGGCGAACCCAACACGATCCGCTCGGCCTCGCGCTTGGTGCGGGCATAGTGGTTTACCGGCTCCGGCAAAGCTGCGTCCTCGGCGAGGCCAAGCTGGTCGCGAAAGGCGAAGCAGACCGACGGGCTGGAGATATGGACGAAGCGGCTGACGCCTTGTCGCTTCGCGAAATCGACGAGGTTCCGGGTCGCCGTGACATTGGCCACCACGAAATCCGTGAGCCGGCCGAAGGGCGAGGAGAGCGCCGCGCAGTGGATGATCCGTTCGACCCTGCCCAGCCTGGGGTCGGGCGCGTCGTCGAGCGGCTGCGCGAGGTCATGGCGGATGATGCGATGGCCGGCGGCTTCGAGCGCCGCGCAGCGTCCTTCGTCTCGGCCGAGCCCGAGCGCCAGCGTGCCGGATCCGGCCAACCGCGCGAGCATATGGGAGCCGAGAAAACCGCTGGCGCCGGTGACGAGGACGGCCACCCTCATACCTCCAGCGCCATGCCGCCGAAGGAGACGCCGGCCGACGTACCGAGGAAAAGCAGTTTTGTGCCGGGCGTCACCCGGCCCTCGTGGCGCGCGACATCGAGCGCGAAGGGCATGGAGGCCGCTATCTGGTTGCCGAAGCGGGCCGAGATGTCGACCAGCTTCTCCGGCGCAAAGCCGGTCTGCCGGGCCATGTGGGCAAGCGCGAATGGGCTGGCCTGATGCGGCACGACGAGATCGACATCGTCATGCGTCCAGCCGGCGCGCTCCAGCAGCGCCGAAACGAAGCCGCTGAAATGGCGCGACGTCAGGCGGAAAAGCTCCTTGCCGTCCATGTGGAAAAGGGTGTGGCGGGCAAACTCCTCCGGGTCCTTCTGGAAGTCGAAACGGGTGCCGCCGGAGCCGATGCCGCATGCCTCCCAGGCCGACGGATAGGTACGCATCAGGCCGGCGGCCACCCCGCCCTCGCCCGGCCCTGCCTTGCGCAGCACGGCCGCCGCCGCGCCGTCGCCGAACAATGCGGCGATCTCGGGCGCGTCCCGCCACGGCA
>NZ_JANINM010000148.1 GCF_024509055.1 Mesorhizobium sp.
TCACCTTGCCGGCATTGGCGGTGGTGGTGGTCATCAGGAATTCCTGCTCGCCGAGCCGCCAGGTCGTGCCGTCGTCGAAAGCGAGACCGTCCTCGCGCAGCATCAGGCCGTAGCGGGCCTTGCCGACAGCGAGGCTCGAAAACATGTTGGTGTAGACCCGGTCGAGGAATTCGGCGGCGTCTGGTCCCTGCACGGCGATCTTGCCCAGCGTCGAGACGTCGACGATGCCGGCGCTGTCGCGCGTCGCCTTGGCTTCACGGACATAGGCCTGCTCGACCGTCTCGCCAGCGAGACCGTAGATCATCGGCCGGTACCAAAGGCCGGCCGAATACATCGTCGCGCCGTTGTCGATGTGCCAGTCATGCATCGGCGTCAGCCGCTCGGGCTTGAGGTCGCCGAAGCGTTCGGCAGCAAGCGAGCCGATCGAAACCGCCGTGTAGGGCGGGCGGAAGCGCGTGGTGCCGACCTCGGGGATCGGCTTGCCCAGCGCTTCGGCCATGATGGCGAGGCCGGGCACATTGGAGTTCTTGCCCTGGTCGGTCGCCATGCCGAGCGTCGTGTAGCGCTTCAGATGCTCGACCGAGATGAAGCCTTCGCGATGCGCAAGCCGCACATCCTCGGCAGTGACATCATGCTGGAAATCGACGAAGGCCTTGCCTTTGCCCTTGATCTCGAAGACCGGCGCCGGATCGGGGTCGCCGGGGGCGGCCTCGACAACGGGCATGGCCACCGGTGCTGCTGTTCCGCCTGCAGCCGCAAGGCCAGCGGCGCGCCCCTCGGCGATGGCTTCCGCGGTCGAGAAACTACCGGTGAAGGCGCCTGCTCCGATCCAGCGCTGCGTCGGCTGCGGCGGCAGGAAAGCCTGCCGGGCAGCGTTCCATTCAGCCTTGGCGCCGGCCTGGCTGGCGAGATGGATGGTCGGCGACCAGCCGCCCGACATCAAGAGGCAGTCGGCATGGATGCTGCGCTCGTCGCCGCTGAGCACTCGGCTCATCATGTCGAAGCGCTGTACCTTGAAGCCGGAAAGCGCCTTGCCGCCCTCGGTGGCGATCACGGCATGGCCGGCCAGCAGCTCGGCCTCCGCCTCGCTCGCCAGCCGGCGCATCTCGTTCGACACGTCGCCGCGGACGTCGATGATGGCGACGGCGCCAGCGCCCGCCTTCTTCAGCGCGACAGCGGAGCGATAGGCGCTGTCATTATTGGTGAAGAGCGCTATGCGCCCCCCCGGCAGCACGCCAAATTCATTGGCGTAGCGCTCGGCCGCATGCGCCAGCATGACACCCGGGCGGTCGTTGCCGGGAAACACCAGCGGCCGTTCGAAGGAGCCGGTAGCCAGGACCACGGTCTTGGCGCGGATCGCCCAATAGCGCTGGCGCGGCTCGCCCTTGGCAGAGACTTCCTTGTGGTCGGTCACCCGCTCCAACGCGGCGAGCGTGTTGCCATCATAATAGCCCCACACGGTCGTGCGCGGCAGCAGGCGGACATTGTCATTGCCCTCGAGCTGGCTGACGGCGCGCTGTGCCCACTCAGCCGCCGGGATGCCGTCGATGACCTCGCCGGACCAGTTGGCGGAGCCGCCGAAATGCGCATCGAGGTCGGCAAGGATCACGCGCGCGCCCTGGTCAGCCGCTGCCTTGGCCGCCATCAGACCGGCCGGGCCGGAGCCGACTACCAGCACGTCGCAAAACGCATTCATGCGTTCGTAGCGTGAGGTGTCCGGGGCGACGCCAGCCTTGCCGAGGCCGGCCGCGCGGCGGATGAAATGCTCGCAGAACATCCAGAAGCGGGTGCCCTTCAGCGGTCCGATCACCGGCCCCATGAAAGTCTTGTAGTAGAAGCCAGCGGACAGGATCTTGCCGCCAAGCTGGTTGATCGCGCTGATGTCCCAGGCGAGCGAAGGCGAGCGGTTCTGGCTGACGGCGACGAGCCCGTCATAGATCTCGACCATGGTGGCGGGAATGTTGGGCTCGCGGACCTCGCCGCGCAGCACTGTCACAAGCGCATTCGGCTCCTCGACGCCGGCCGCGAGCAGGCCGCGCGGGCGGTGGTATTTGAAGGAGCGGCCGAACAGCGTGACGCCATTGGCGAGCAGCGCCGAAGCCAGCGTGTCGCCGGCATGGCCGGTATAGGGCGCTCCGTCGAATGTGAAGCGGATGGTGCGCAGCCGGTCGATCCGGCCGCCGGCCTCTGTGCGGCGCGGGCTCACGGCTTGCCCTCCGTCCGGTGGCTTGCGGCCTTGTGCCCGCCACGGGCGAAGGCGGTGCTCAGGATCTCATGGGTGACGGTGTTGCGCACAACCCGCAGATGCGCGCGGCAGCCGCCGGAGTGCTGCCAGAGCTCGTTGTGGTCGCCTGCAGGGTTCAGCCGGTCGTAGACATAGGCGTTCCAGGCGTCGAGATTCTGCGAGGCCGGCTGCGGCCGCTCGCGGTTGCCGTCGCCCTGGTAGGTGAACTCTATGACGTCGCGCGGGCCGCAATAGGGGCAAGTGATCAGCATTTTCTTATATCTTCTTGTTCAACCGCGATCTTTTCCAAAAAACCGGCTTCCATTTTGGGGTCGTGGTCTAATGAAGTCGCGGGTTGGCGCCCTGGCCCTTATCGTCGATGATCAGTCCACGGTAGAAACGGTCGAGCGTGAAGGGAGCGTTGAACTCATGCGGCTCGTCCTTCGCGATGGTCCAGGCAAAGCACCAACCCGAAGCCGGTGTCGCCTTGAAACCGCCGTAGCACCAACCGCAGTTGAGGTACATGCCAGGCAGCGGGCCCGTTGTAATGACCGGCGAGCCGTCCATCGTCATATCGCAGACGCCGCCCCAGGAGCGAAGCATGCGCACCCGCGCCAAGCCCGGAAACAGTGCCAGCATTTCGCTCATCACTTCATCGACGATCGGCAGGCTGCCGCGCTGGGCGTAGCTGTTGTATCCGTCGAGGTCGCCGCCATAGACGAGGCCGCCCTTGTCGGACTGTGAGATGTAGAAGTGGCCCATGCCGAAGGTGAGCACGGTGTCGATGACGGGCTTCAGCGATTCCGAGACGAAGGCCTGCAGCACGTGGCTTTCGATCGGCATGTGGGAAATGCCGGCAAGCTGCATGACACGACCGGTGCTGCCGGCGACCGCAAGCGCCACCTTCTTGGCGCGAATCTCGCCGCGCGTCGTCGAGACGCCGATGACCTTGTCACCGTCGCGCAGGAAGCCGGTGACCTCGCAATTCTCGATGATGTCGACGCCGCGTCGGTCGGCGCCGCGCGCATAGCCCCAGGCGACGGCGTCATGGCGGGCGGTGCCGGCGCGAGGCTGCATAAGTCCGCCAAGGACAGGGAAGCGCGCCGAACCCGAGACGTCGAGCGCAGGAACAAGGCGCTTGATCTGGTCGACGCTCATCAGTTCGGCATCGACGCCGAGATGGCGCATGGCGTTGCCGCGCCGGGCGTAGTCGTCGAGCTGGGCGGGAGTGTGCGCGAGGTTCAGGCAGCCGCGCTGCGAGAACATAACGTTGTAGTTGAGGTCGTGGGACAGGTTCTCCCACATCTTCATCGAATGCTCGTAGAAGCGGGTGTTCTGCGGCAGGAGGTAGTTGGAGCGCACGGCAGTGGTGTTGCGGCCGACATTGCCGGAGCCGAGCCAGCCCTTTTCCAGCACCGCGACATTGGTGATGCCGTGTTCCTTGGCGAGATAATAGGCGGTCGACAGGCCATGGCCGCCGCCGCCGATGACGATCACGTCATAGGACGCTTTCGGGTCCGGCTTGCGCCATGCCGGCTTCCAGTCCTGGTTGCCGGTAAGCGCGTTCTTGATCAGCGAAAAGGCTGAATATTCCGCCATTCTTCCCATCGTCCTTTTGGTGCGAAGCGGCAGACTATAGAGCAGGCCACAAATGCAAAGCC
>NZ_JANINM010000149.1 GCF_024509055.1 Mesorhizobium sp.
ACCGGCCCGAAAGCCTTCTTCACATTCTCGATCTTCAGCGAGCCCACGGCTTCGTTCCTGTTCTAGAGTTTCACGGCGGCGCCGCTGCGCACGCTCTCGTCGGCGGCCAGGCACACGGCGAGCGACTTGACCGCGTCGTCCATGTGGCGGGTAAGGTCGATGTCTTCGCGGATGGCCTTGAGCAGGAAGGCCTGTTCGAGGTCGCAGAGCTCCTGATGGCCCGGCTCGCCTTCCATCGACAGCAACTGGTCTTCCCTGGCGAACTTGCCGTCCGGCCCGGTTGCCGCGTTGTGCACCCTAATGGTCGAGGTCTTGGTGTGGGTGTCGATATCGTCGGACTTAACGCCTTCCTTCATGACGATCGACACGCAGCCCTTGGGCGACATCACGTCCTTCACGAAGAAGGCCGTCTCCGAGATCATCGGACCCCAGCCGGCCTCGTACCAGCCGACCGAGCCGTCATCGAACAGCACCTGCAGGTGGCCGTAATTGTACATCGATGGCGCCACTTCGTCGCTCAGCCGGACGCCCATGCCGCGCACCTCGACCGGCCTGGCGTCGGTGATCTGCAGCATCACGTCGAGATAATGCACGCCGCAGTCGACGATCGGCGATGTGGTCTGCATCAGCTGCTTGTGCGTCTCCCAGGTATGGCCGGAGGACTGCTGGTTGAGGTTCATGCGGAAGACGTAAGGGCCGCCGAGCTTGCGCGCTTCGGCGATCAGCCTGATCCAGGACGGATGGTGGCGCAGGATGTAGCCGATCACCAGCTTCTTGCCATTGGCCTTGGCGGCGTCGACGACGCGCCTGGCGTCCGCCACGGTGGTCGCCAGCGGCTTCTCGACGAAGACATGGCAACCGGCCTCGAACGCCCGCACCGCATAGTCGGCATGGCTGTCGGAATAGGTGGCGATCGCGGCGACGTCCGGCTTCTCGTCGCGCAGCGCGTCCTCGAAGGAACGCCTTATGCCATAGCCGGAAAGCCCTTCCGGCAGCGGCACGTCGGATCGGTTGATCAACGCCGCGATCTCGAAGCCCGGATTGGTATGGTAGGCCAGCGCGTGGCTGCGGCCCATATTGCCGAGGCCGGCGGCGACGACGCGAAGGGGTCTTTCTGAATTCACTTGACGGCTCCGGAGGTGATGCCGCGGATCAGCTGCCGCGAGAAGATGACGTAAAGGATGAGCACCGGCAGGATCGCCAGCGAAAGCGCCGCCAGGATCGCGTTCCAGTTGGTGACGAACTGGCCGAGGAAGAGCTGGGCGCCCAGCGTCACCGTCTTGGTTTCTTCCGAGGGCGCCAGGATCAGCGGGAACCACAGATCGTTCCATATCGGGATCATGGTGAAGACCGCGACCGTCGCCATCGACGGGCGCACCAGCGGCAGCACCAGCCGGAAGAAGATCGTGTACTCCGAAAGCCCGTCGATGCGGCCGGCATTCTTCAGGTCGTCGGACACCTGCTTCATGAATTCAGACAGGATGAAGATCGCTAAGGGCAGTCCTTGCGCGGTGTAGACCAGGATCAGCGCCGTCAGCGTGTTGACCAGCCCGGTCGCCACCATCAGTTGCAGGATGGCGACGGTGCCGAGACGGATCGGGATCATGATGCCGAGCGCCAGATAGAGCCCCATCAGCGTGTTGCCGCGGAAGCGGTATTCCGAAAGCGCGAACGCGGCCATCGCGCCGAACAGGAGCACGAAGAACAGCGAGGCGACGGTGACGACAAGGCTGTTCTGGAAATAGTGGAAGAAATCGCCCTGGCCGAACACCGTGGTGTAGCCGATCAGGTCGAAGGTCTTGGTCGTCGGCGGCGTCAGCGGCGCCCCGAATATGCCCGCGCGGGATTTGAACGAATTCATCACCACCAGGATCACGGGGAACAGCGCGATCACCGTGTAGGTCAACAGGATGGCGTGGGCGCCGACGGTGCGGGGAAGCGAACGGGTAGCGGTGCTCATCTTCGACCCTCAGAACTGGTAGCGACGCAGGCGCGTCTGGACGAGGAACAGGTAGACACAGACGCCGGCAAGGATGATCAGGAACATCATCGTGGCGATCGTCGCGCCCATGTTGGGGTCGCCGACCTGCAGCTGGAAGCCGAAGAAGGCGCGGTAGAGGAAGGTGCCGAGAATGTCGGTCGAATAATTCGGCCCGGCGAGCGCTCCTTGCGCCGTGTAGATCAGGTCGAAGGCGTTGAAATTGCCGACGAAGGTCAGGATCGAGATGATACCGATGGAAGGCAGGATCAGCGGCAGCTTGATCTTCCAGAACTGCGCCAGGCCGGTAATGCCGTCGCACTCTGCCGCCTCGATCACCTCATCCGGGATCGACAGCAGGGCCGCGTAGATCAGCATCATCGGGATGCCGACGAACTGCCAGACCGAGATCAGGCTGAGCGCCGTCAGCGCATACTGCTCCTTGCCGAGCCATGGCGTGAACAGGCTCTTCAGTCCGACGAGGCCGAGCAGGTCGGGCGCTACGCCCCAGATCGGCGACAGGATCAGCTTCCAGGCGAAGCCGACGATGACGAAGGACAGGATGGTAGGCACGAAGATCGCCGTGCGGTAGAAGGCGGCAAAGCGCAACCGGGGGCTGGAGAGAAGCGCTGCCAGCATGATGCCGATCGGGTTCTGCACCAGCATGTGGATGATGAAGAACCAGACATTGTTGCGAAGCGCATTCCAGAAGTTCACCGACCAGTTGGGATCGCCGAACAGCGTGCGGAAATTGTCGAGCCCGACAAAGACCTGGAGCTGATTGATGTTACGGAACAGCGAAAGCTGCAACGTCCCGAACAGCGGCAGGATCATGATCGCCGAGTAGACGAGCACCGCCGGCGCCAGGAAGACGCCGATATGCCAGCGAATGGGTTTCTTCGGTCGTGTTTCTGCGGCCATGAGTTCGGTCCCCGCCGTCTCTCGGTTCCAGGTCGGATGATGCTTAGCTGATGCCTCGATGCACGGCCTGATTGTCCCCTTGAGGGGAGGACAAGGCCCGCGACAGTGCGGCTTCGTCTTCCCCGCAACGGTGAGGGTAAGACCGAGAGGCTGCGCCGACAATCGCTATTGTGAGACCGGCCGGGCAGGGCCCGGCCGGCTCGATGGCAAAGGCTTACTTCGCAGGCTTGTACCAGCTGTCGAGGCCGTCTTGCAGCTTCTTGGCCGCGGCCTCCGGCGTATCGGTGCCGTTGATCACGTTGGCCGATTCAACCCAGGTCTGGTTCTCGAGGTTCGGCGTGCCGCGCGACAGGATCTGATAGGTCGAGCGGATGGTCGACTTGCACTTGCCGCGCCAGGAGACGAATTCCTGGGCCAGCGGATCGGCCATCTTCACCGGCGTCGAGTTCAGGCTGAAGAAGCCCGGCAGCGCGTTGGCGTAGATGGTTGCGAAGTCCGGCGAGGCAACCCAGGAGAGGAACTTCTTGGCTTCTTCCGGGTGCTTCGAGGCAGCGTTCAGGCCCATGCCGATATCGGTATGGTCGGAGATGTAGCAGGTGTCGCCGGCCTTCTGCACCGGCGGCGGGAAGGCGCCCATCTTGAACTGCGCCTGCGTGTTGAACAGGCCGATCTCCCACGAGCCTGCCGGGTAGATGGCGGCGCGGCCGAGCGTGAACAGGTTCTGGCTGTCCGGATAGGTCTGCGCCTCGAAGCCGTCACCGAGGTAAGGCTTCCACTTGGCCAGTTCCTTGTAGGGAGCGACCCAATCGGCGTCGGTCAACTTTTGCGTGCCCTTGATCAGGGCCGCGCGGCCTTCCTCGCCCTTCCAGTAGTTCGGGCCGATGTTCTGGTAGCCCATGGTCGCGGCTTCCCAGAGGTCCTTGGTGCCCATCGCCATCGGGATGTAGGTGCCGTCGGCCTTGATCTTGTCGAGCACGGCG
>NZ_JANINM010000150.1 GCF_024509055.1 Mesorhizobium sp.
AAGCGGTCGAACTGGTCGACGCGCACCAGCGCCCTGACGCGCGGCCGCTCGATCAACCCCAGAATGGCGACTGCGTGCTTGCGCAGGATCGGCACCGGCACCTGGAAAAGCTCGTCGCGGGGATAGCTCTCCAGGATGTTGATCAGCGCCTTGCCGGAATGGTCGTGCGCATCGAAGCCGGATTTCGAGATCACGGTCTCGGCTTTCGAGCGCAGATACGGGATCTTCATCACCGAGCGCGTGTAGGCGGTCGAGGTGAATAGGCCGACGATGCGCAGCTCGCCCGCGAGCGCGCCTTTCGACGTGTAGGTCTTGATGCCGATATAGTCGAGATAGATGCGGCGATGCACCAGCGACTTGGCGTTCGCCTTGGTGACGATCAGCGGCTCAGGCCCATGCAGGAAAGCGCGGATTTCGGGCGTCGTCGTCACTGCCTCGGTGCCGCGCCGCAACACCAGCACGTCCGGATCGGTCAAGATGCCGAGGCCGGGCTTCTCGGCGCGCTCCAGCGTGCCGCTCTCCTCGCCACCGACATATTTGAACTCGCGCATGCCGAGGAAGGTGAAATTGTCGTCGCGCAGCCATTCGAGGAAGGCGATCGCCTCCGCGACGCTCTTCTTGTCGAGCGGCACGGCCGAGTAACGGAACTCGGAGATCGCCTGGTCGAGGCGGGCGAGCATCCGCTTCCAGTCGACGACGGCGGCGCGGACCTGGCTCAGCATCTTGCGCAGTCGCTCGGTGAGCGCGCTCGCCTGTTCGGCGCTCAGCCGCGGAATGTGGACATGCACGACGCTCAGCCGGTCGTGATCGTCATCCTCCTTGGCGCCGTCGCCGAGGACCTCGGCGACACCTGTCTTGCCATGGCGAACCGTGACGATCGGATGGGTGACCAGGGTCGGCTCGCCGGACGTCTCGGTAATCTCGCCGAGGATCGAATCGAACAGGAACGGCATGTTGTCGTTGACGACGGTGATGACCGTGATCGGGCGGCCGTCGCAGGCAACGCCCGAGTCGGCATCGACGGCGACGACGCTTTCGCCCTTCTTGTGGGCGGCAACGGCCCGGCTGGCGAGTTCGCCGGCGCGCTCCAGGGCGGTTGCGTCATACGCCGCAATGTCCTCGGCCGGGGCGCGGGCAAGCAGATAGTCGGCAAGCTTTCCCGATTTATCCGCCGCTTTGGCGGTGGCGGCAGCTTTCTTCTTCGGCTTGGATTTCACGCTGGCCATGACGCTTATTCCCTCCCGTGGCATGCTTTTGCGGCTATGGTAGCAGATGACCGCCGTTTGGCGACAAAGGTTTGACGACGCATTAAAAAATTCGAACCGACGCCATCGCGCCCGCCAGGAGAACGGCCATGACCGAGAAAATTACCGCGCTCGACCTCGTTCAGGCGGAGCTCAGCGAGGCGACGAAAGCCTATTTTGCCAAATGCGAGGAGAAGCTCGGCCTCGTCCCCAACGTGCTTCTGGCTTACGCCTTCGACGAGAAGAAGCTGCGCGCCTTCACCGAGATGTACAATGACCTGATGCTGGGCGAGTCAGGCCTCTCGAAGCTGGAGCGCGAGATGATCGCGGTCGCCGTCTCCTCCATCAACCACTGCTATTATTGCCTCACCGCGCATGGCGCCGCGGTGCGCCAACTGTCGGGTGATCCGGCGCTGGGCGAGGTGATGGTGATGAATTTCCGCGCCGCCGCTCTCTCGGCCAGACAGACGGCTATGCTCGAATTCGCGGTCAAGCTGACCGAGGAGCCGGCCAGGATCGTTGAAGCCGACCGCGCGGCGCTCCGCCAAGCCGGCTTTTCCGACCGCGATATCTGGGACATTGCCTCGACGGCAGCCTTCTTCAACATGTCGAACCGCGTAGCGGCGGCTGTCGACATGCGGCCGAACCCCGAATACCACGCCATGGCGCGGTGAAGCTCACTACATTAGACACAACTTATCATCGATTGCGTGTTCGCCGGTTTGGTCCGATGATCGAGGGGTGCGGCATGGCCGCATATCGCAAGGCGGCGTAGCCGCGTGCCGGTTCGACGCCGCTGACAACGGAGGAGAACATGACAAAATTTCTCTATGTCTATCATGGCTCCGGCAAGATGCCAGCCACCGAAGCCGAGCGCAAAGCGGTGACCGACGCCTGGAATGGCTGGTTCGGTAAGCTCGGCAAGGCCGTGGTCGACGGCGGCAATCCGGTCGGCATGTCGAAGACCGTGCTGTCCGGCGGCAAGATCGAGAACAATGGCGGCATCAATCCGACCGGTGGCTACTCGATCATCGAGGCCAGGGATATCGACGATGCCGCCGAGAAGGCAAAGGGCTGCCCGATGCTGGCGATGCCGAATTGCAGCGTCGAAGTAGCGCCAATCATCGAAATGATGTGAGGCTCGGGAGCGAACTGCGATCGCGGCCGCGCCTCCTGCCATCGCCGTGGCGCTGACGCGGTTGGCGATCTTCTTCGCCCGATTGTCTTTCGTTTTGAGGTTTGAGCCCACCCAACGCGACCGCCACGGCATTGACAACCGGCCGGACTTGCCGGCTCGTCGGCGCGCAGCTAGAAGGGCTGCACATACATCCATTTTGAGCATCACTTTGCCTCAGTAACCGCCGGTCTCGTCAACTCCCCGAAAGCACCGCAGGCACCGCATTCCGGCGCCGGCATCGTTTCATGTGTTCTTCAGGCGGCGATTCGAGACCGGTTTGGCATTGCTGAGCCGCCGCGCGTGATCCACGCCGACGCCTGATTTCCAACATTGCAGCCTTTCGCCACGCCGTGCCCGCATGGGCATCTCGGACAGTGCCCGCCTGACGGACTTCCCGACGGGAAGGACTTACCGGCTTGTCTTCTACCTTGTGTATCCGCTGGACGATCGCACCGGCGATCGCGCCTCGACCTCTCATCAACTGCAACCGCTGCGGCGGCATCAGGCCATACCGGTGCAGCGACAAATTCCGCGTCAATGCCAACGGCAAGCGCATCGACGCATGGCTGATCTATCGCTGCGTGGCTTGCGACAATTCATGGAACTTCACCATCCTGGAGCGGCGGAATCGGCGCGATATCGAGCCGGTCTTGCTCGCGGCGCTTGAAAGCAATGAACCGGCTCTTGCCCGCCGCTTTGCCTTCGACGCCGCCGCGCTGCGCGACCGGACCGGAAAGATCGAGGAGTTCGCGGACGTCGCCATTCGCAAACAGATTCTGGGAGGCGATCCGGAAGGCGCGACCGTGTTTTGGCTCGAGCTTCGGCTCGACGCCGCGACGCCGCTGCGGCTCGATCGGCTGCTGGCTGCGGAATTCGGCATTTCACGATCGAGGTTGCAGGGCTGGGAAGAGCGGAAACTGACCATCGAGCCGGACGGCATCAGGGCCTTGCGCAAGCCGGCGCGCGACCGCATGGCGGTTCGCGTTGATCTGTCCGGCGAAGCGGACCGCGACATCATCGTGGCTTCTGCGTGCCGCTGAAACTAAAGAGGGAGCACGCGCTCCCTCTTTGAAACCTGTCTGGAAGGCTCTAGGCCGCGCCCATCACCTTGGCCGACTTCTCGAAGCGCTTGCGCTCGTTCGGATCGAGATACAGCTTGCGCAGACGGATGGTCTTCGGCGTCACCTCGACCAGCTCGTCGTCCTGGATCCACGCCAGCGCGCGCTCCAGCGTCATGCGGATCGGCGGCGTCAGCTTCACCGCCTCGTCCTTGCCGGCCGCGCGGATGTTGGTGAGCTTCTTGCCCTTCAGCACGTTCACTTCGAGGTCGTTATCGCGGGAGTGGATGCCGATGATCATGCCCTGATAGACCTTGACGCCCGGATCGATGATCATCGGGCCGCGGTCTTCCAGGTTCCACATCGCATAGG
>NZ_JANINM010000151.1 GCF_024509055.1 Mesorhizobium sp.
GCGCCTCGTCGGTGAACGGCACCAGCCACGGGCCGATCGAGCCGGTGCGGTCGAAGTTCTTGCCCTGCGTGACGTTGAACTTGGCATGCCTCACCCAGTCGCGGATCGTGCCTTCGTTGCAGAGCGACAGCGCTGCTATATGGCCGAGCGCATCGGCCTCGGCGATCCGCCGGCCACCCTTGCCGATGACGATGACGATCTCGCCCTCATAGTCGAGCTGCGGCGATTCCGGCGGCCGCACCAGCGGCGCGCCATGGCCGACGAAGGAGCGCGGGAAGCGGATGAACAGCGACGGGTTGGAGGGTGCCGCCTGCCCGTCCTTATACTCCTCGTTGCGGTCCGGATAGTTGACCCCGACACAGATGATCTTCTCAGGCGAGGGGATGGGGATTTCGTAAGCGATATCCTCAACGCTGAAATCCGCGGCGAGGCCTTCGGCCTCTTCAGCGAGTTTACCGAGAGCGCCGGCTTCGATCACCTCGCGCAATGTCGGCCATTGCGCATGGCGCGCGGAAAGATCGACGACGCCTCTGTTCGTGATCGCGCCGTAGCGCGTCTTGCCGCCGACGGTGAATGTGGCGAGGCGCGCCATGCTCATGCTGAAACTCCGCTGTCATCGCAAAATATGAACTCAAGGCGCCACGATCGGCGAGGCGGCCAGGTCGGACTTTCGCGGCTCGACACCCGCAAACAGGCTGCCTTCCTCGAACCAGCTCTTCGGCGCCGCCGCGCCCCACAATGTCTGGCGCTGCGGATCCTTCAGGTCCCATTTGATCGGTTCGAGATCCGGATCGACGGTCTGGTAGTCCGAGCAATAGATCTCGATGCGGTGATTGTCGGGGTCGCGGACATAGAGGAAGAAGGCGTTGGATATGCCGTGCCGTCCCGGTCCGCGCTCGATGTTGCCGACATAGCCGGTGGTCGCCATCAGGTCGAGCAGGTCGATGATGTTGAGCGGGGTCGGCACCCAGAACGCCACATGATGCAGGCGCGGGCCGACGCCATTGGTGAAGGCGATGTCGTGCACGCCGCCTTTGCGGTGCGTCCAGGCGGCCCACAGCCTGCCGGTTTCGGCATCCTCGGTGTATTCGGTTACGCGGAAGCCGAGCTCGTTGTAGAAGGCCACCGATTCATCGACATTTGGCGAGAAGCAGTTGAAGTGGTCGATGCGCAGAGGCTTCACGCCCTTGTATAGCGCGTATTTCTGATGGATCGGCGGCAGCCGCTCCATCTTGGAATAGAATTCGAGCGGGATGCCATGCGGGTCGCGGGTGCGGAAGGTGCGCGACTGGTACGGCCGCTCAACCCATTCCACCGGCAGGCCCTTGGCCTTGAAGAAATGCTCCGCCTTGTCGAGGTCTTCGTCGGAGAACACCTTGAAGCCGAGCTCACGTGCCTCCGGCGTCGTTGCCTTGCGCAAGACGATGCAGTGATGGCCGCGTTCTTCCATGGCGCGCAGATAGATCGCGCCGCTGGTCTCGTCGGTCACCTGCAGTCCGAGCGTGTCGACATAGAAGGCGCGAGACTTCGCCAGATCGGTGACGGCGAGCTCGACATGGCTGAGTCGCACGATGTTGAAGGCAGGGTAGAGGTTGGGTTGGGGCAGGGCCATTGTGTGTCTCCGGTCAGCCGCCGAGCTTCTGGATCGAATGCGGCGCCGTGGCGAACGCGATGTTCTTGGTTTCCATGTAGAAGTCGAACGACCAGTCGCCGCCGTCGCGGCCGATGCCCGAGCTCTTGACGCCGCCGAACGGCGTCGGCAGGTGGCGCACATTCTCCGAGTTGACCCAAATCATGCCGGCCTCAAGCGCGTCGGTGAAGCGCAGCGCGCGGGTCACGTCCGAGGTCCAGAGATAGCCGGTCAGGCCGTATTGCGTGTCGTTGGCCAAAGCCAGCGCCTCGGCCTCGTCCTTGAACGGGATCGCGGTCAGCACCGGGCCGAAAATCTCTTCCTGGGCGATGCGCATCTTGTTCGTCGCGCCAATGAACAGGGTCGGGCTGACATAGCAGCCGCCGCCCGGGCCGGCGAACTTGCCGCCGCCGGCGGCAACCACCCCGCCCTCCGATTTGCCGATCTCGATGTAGGAAAGCACCTTCTCTTCGTGGACCGGATGAATCAGCGGACCGACCACTGTCTCGGGATCGAGCGGGTGGCCGATTTTGATGCGCCTGGCCTTCTCCGCGACTAGGTCGGTGAACTTGTCATGGATGGAGGCTTCGACCAGCAGGCGCGACGACGAGGTGCAGCGCTCGCCGTTCAGCGAATAGATCATGAAGACCGCCGCATCCGCGGCACGCTCAAGGTCTGCGTCGGCGAAGACGATGACCGGGTTCTTGCCGCCGAGCTCGAAATGCACGCGCTTCAGCGTTTCCGCACCTTGGCGCATGATCATCGAGCCGGTGCGGCTTTCGCCGACGAAGCCGATCGCCTTGATATCGGGATGTTCGGTCAGCGCGCGGCCGGCATCCTCGCCGAAACCGTTGACGAGGTTCCACACACCCTTGGGCAGGCCGGCTTCCTCGACGATCTCGACCAACAGCCTCGCGGTCAGCGGCGACAGTTCTGCGGGCTTGTGGACGACCGTGCAGCCGGCGGCCAGCGCCGGCGCGATCTTCCAGGTCGACAGCATGAACGGCGTGTTCCAGGGCGTGATCACGCCCACCGGGCCGATCGGCACGCGCGTCGTCATGTTGAGCTGGCCGGGACCTCTGAGCGAGCGGCCGTCACGCGCTTCCGGCGCGCGGTCGGCATAGAAGCGGAAATTCTCGGCGCCGCGCAGCGCTGCCTTGGCCATGAACTTCAGCGACTGGCCGGTGTCCATGCATTCGACGAAGGCGATCTCCTCGGCGCGCGCGACGATGGCGTCGGCGATCTTGTGCATGAGCTTCTTGCGCGCATCGCCGGAGATAGCCGCCCAGTCCTTGAAGGCGGCCTTCGCCGCCTTGGCGGCGCGATCGATGTCGGCGGCCTTGCCGCGGGCAACCTTGGCGATCGGCTTGAGGTCGATCGGCGAGATCGTCTCATAGGTCGAACCGTCCGCCGCCGGCACCGCCTCGCCGCCGATCTGGTTGAGCACGCCGCCCTTGCGGAAGCGTTCGAGATACGCCTCGGCTTTCCTCAAATTCTCGTCTAAAGCCGCCATGATTTCTTTCCTATTCTAGATCACTTGGCGCGCAGGCGCGGGTGGATGGCGTTCTTCTTCCAGCTGAGCTCCGCGTCGATCTCACGGATCTCCAGCGACAGCGCGAAATGCGGGGTAGCAAACAGCGATGCGAGATGATCGGTGACCGCGGCGAAGATCGCTTCGCCGGCGCTTTTCTTTTCCTCGGCACTGCGGCCCTTGCCGATGCGGAAATTCATGTCGATGAAGCCGTTCTCAGCCAACCGGTCGGCAATCGCATAGGCTTCGGCCCGGAAAGCACGCACGCGCACCGCGCCCGGCTCGAACAGGCCGGTCTCAAGGATGGTGCGCGAGACCAGCGCGCAGAGTTCGCCCATGTCGACCTTCGCGTCGAGATTGGCCGAGTATTCGATCGCCATATGGGGCAAGGGGGCTCCTCCACCTTGTAATTAACATGTGAATTACATCTTGACGGCGGAATGTCAAGCGTCGTTCTCTAGGCGTTGTGGCAACCGGGCGTCGGGATTGCCGGTCCCGTCAAAATCGCGGATATAGCTCGATAGCCGTCGAATTTTGTGCCGAGTCGCAAGCGAAAATTGCAATTGGAGACCTGACCTTGCTACCGCCCAGCACGCGCCGCTCCCTGCCGATGGCCCTGCTTCGCGCCCGCGAAGTGATCATGGCGCATTTCCGGCCGATG
>NZ_JANINM010000152.1 GCF_024509055.1 Mesorhizobium sp.
CATTCTAGGGTCTGCGCGCGTCGCTTCGCTCCTTGCTCCGCCCTAGAATGACGAAATCCGAAGGGCTCAGAATGATCCCAAAGGCGTCACACCCTCGGATGCGCCTGCTCGTAAATCTCGAGCAGCCTTGCGGTGTCGACACCGGTATAGACCTGGGTCGTCGACAGGCTGGCATGGCCGAGCAATTCCTGGATGGTTCGCAAGTCGCCGCCCCGGCCAAGCAGATGCGTCGCGAAGGAGTGGCGCAAGGCGTGCGGCGTTGCCGTGTCCGGCAGGTTGAGCGCCGAGCGCAGCTTCGCCATGTCGCGCTGGATGATGGCCGGGTTGAGCGGCCCGCCGCGGGCGCCGCGGAACAACAGCCCTTTCGGATCGATGTGGAAAGGGCAGAGGCGGCGGTATTCGGCAACCGCGCGCAGCGCCACAGGCAACACCGGCACCAGCCGGGTCTTGCCGCCCTTGCCGGTGACGCGCAGCACTGTGTCGGCCTCCTTGGCCAGATCGCTGCCCGTCAGCCCGAGCGCTTCGGAAATACGCAGGCCGGAACCGTAAAGGAGCGTCAGCACGGCGGCATTGCGGGCCGCGATCCAGGGTTCTTCCGCCAACTGGCCTTCGATCGCGACGACCTGTCTGGCGTCGCTCGCGGTCAGCGGCTTGGGCAGCGACTTCGGCTGGCGCGGCGCGCGCAAGGCCACCGCGCCGGCCGCGTTGACCAGGCCGCGCCGTTCCAGAAAGCGCAGCAGCGAACGGATGCCGGCAAGGCCGCGCCCCAGCGCGCGGGCGCCCACGCCCATGTTGCGACGGGCGGCGAGGAAGCCGCGAAGATCGGCCGGGCGCAGGTCGGCAATGTCTGAAACGCCCGGCGGACCGCCGCAATGTCCGGTGAGGAAATGCAGGAACTGGCGCGTGTCGCGCTCATAGGCTTCCACGGTTTCCGGCGACAGCCGGCGCTCATGCGCCAGCATCTTCAGCCAGGTTTCGCGCGCCGCCTGGAGATCGGGCTTTGCCGGGATGAGGAATTCCTGCATGCCGGCATTGTCGAGCAGGCCGGTTAGGAAGCGGTGAAGACGCGATCATTGAAATGACGGCTTGACGGGGTTAGAGCAGGGCAAAGGAAGCGCCGATGTCCAAGCTCGAAAACCCCGTACAGATGGCCGTGATCGGCGCCGCACATGGCATCAAGGGCGAATTGCGGGTAAAGACCTTCACCGGCGATCCGCTGGCGCTGGCCGACTATGGTCCGCTCCAGGCCAGGGACGGGCGCGTCTTCCAGATCCTCGACATCAGGCCGGCCGGCACGGTGGTGGTGGTACGCTTCAAAGGCGTCAACGACCGCAACGCCGCCGAGGCGCTTGCCGGCACCGAGCTCTTTGTCGACCGCTCGGTGCTGCCGGACGACGGCGAGGAGGACGAGTTCTATCACGCCGATCTCATCGGGCTCGAGATCAGGGACGACAAGGGCGTTGCCATCGGCAGAATCGTCGCCGTGCACAATTTCGGCGGCGGTGACATCCTCGATGTCACGCTTGCCGGCCGCAAGGGCGTGCTGATCCCGTTCACGCAGGCGGCGGTGCCGGAAGTGTCGATCGCCGAGGGTTTTGTCCGCGTCGATCCCGTGGCGGCCGGATTGGTCGAAGACGAGGACGGCGAAGCGCCGCGCGACGAAGGCTTCGACCCGAAGGGCCGGCCGCGCGGGCCGAAGGATGCCGGGGGCAACCGGTGAGCTTTGCCGCCTCGGTGCTGACGCTCTATCCAGAGATGTTTCCGGGCGCGCTCGGCCTGTCGCTTGCGGGCCGGGCGCTCGAAGCCGGCACATGGTCGCTTGCAGCGATCCAGATCCGCGATTTCGCCACCGACAGGCACCGCACCGTCGACGACACACCGGCCGGCGGCGGCGCCGGCATGGTGATGCGCGCCGACGTGCTGGCGAAGGCCATCGACCATGCCTCGCCGCCGGGCGATCCGCGCCCGCGCCTGTTGATGAGCCCGCGCGGCAAACCGCTTACGCAAGCGCGCGTGCGCGAGCTCGCGGCCGGGCCGGGGGCCGTCATCCTGTGCGGACGCTTCGAGGGCGTCGACCAGCGGCTAATCGAGTCGCGGGCGTTGGAAGAAGTCTCGATCGGCGATTTCATCCTGTCCGGGGGCGAGCCGGCGGCACTCGTGCTGCTCGACGCGGTGGTGCGGCTGCTGCCAGGCGTCATGGGCAATGCGGTGTCGGGCGAGGAAGAAAGTTTCGAGAACGGCCTGCTCGAGCATCCGCACTATACGCGGCCACAGGAGTTCGAAGGAAGGCCGATCCCGGATGTGCTGATCTCCGGCAACCACAGGAAGATCGCCGAATGGCGTCGCGCCGAGGCCGAGAAGCTGACGCGGGAACGGCGGCCGGACTTGTTGGCGGCCGCTCAGCCTTTGGTAAAGTAGTAAAAGGCGAGAAATAGGCCGACGGCGACGACGAAAGCCCGTACGACGCCTTGCGGCACGCGCCTGGCGATCCATACGCCGGCGTAGCCGCCCAGCGCGACGCCCGGGATCATGACGATCGCCTGCGGCCAGGCGACGACGCCACCGGAAACGAAGACCAGGATGGCGACCGCCGCGATGACGATGGACAGCATGTTCTTCAGCGCGTTCAGCCGGTGGTAGTCGCCGGCCTGGGTGAGGCCGAGCGTCGCCAGCATCATCACGCCCATGCCGGCGCCGAAGAAGCCGCCATAGACGGACGTTATGAATTGCACGAGCGATCCCAAAAGCGAGCCTACTGACGCCTGGTGATCCGGGCCGGCCGCGGGCTTCAGCCAGGGGCCCGCGGCAAACAGGGCGGTGGCGGCGATGAGCAGCCAAGGCACGAGTGCTCGGAAGGAGGTGTTGGAGAGCGCCAGCAGGGTGAGCGAACCCGCCAGTGCGCCGAGCGCGGATATGGCGCAAAGCACAAGCGCCTGGCGCCAGAAATGCCTGATGTCGTCCAGATAGGCGAGCGTCGCGGTGATGTAGCCAGGAAACTGCGTCACCGAGGAGGTGGCGTTGGCGACGATCGGCGGCAGGCCGAGCAGGGTCATGGCGCCGAAGGTGACGAAGGTTCCGCCGCCGGCGATGGCATTGACCACGCCGGACAAAAAGCCGGCAAGGAAAAGCAAGGCTGCATCGAAGATTGACATCACTGCCACGTTGGGAAAAACACGCGCTTTCCCGCTTAGAGCAATTCCGGGAAAAGTGCGAAGCGGTTTTCCGTCCGTGGTTGCAAGTCCAGATGTTGCGCCAGCGGCCTTCGCGCAACGCGCCGCGGCATTGGACGGCTGCCCGCGCGCAAAAAATAACACGTCAAAGGCGTGACAAAGCGGTGAAATAGCTGTATGTCGCCGCCCGAACCGGAAGAACAATCTTTCGGGCCCGTCAACAATTGGCGGTGTAGCCGTCCCTGTCCGATGCTTACGGCAAAGGGCATAGCCGAGCGGTCGATGGAACTGCGAGGCGAGTCGAGGACGCTCTGACTGTCGGAAGAACAAGAAGTGGATTTTAAGATGGATCTCATCCGTCAGCTCGAGGCCGAACAGGCCGCCAAGATCGAAGCCAAGCGCAAGCTGCCCGAATTCCAACCCGGCGACACCGTGCGCGTCCAGGTGCGCGTCACCGAAGGCACCCGCACCCGCGTCCAGGCCTATGAGGGCGTCGTCATCGCCCGCTCCGGCTCCGGCTTCCAGGAGAATTTCACCGTCCGCAAGATTTCCTACGGCGAAGGCGTCGAGCGCGTTTTCCCGGTCTACTCGCCGATGGTCGAGGGCGTCGAGATCGTGCG
>NZ_JANINM010000153.1 GCF_024509055.1 Mesorhizobium sp.
CATTGGGCACGACGAGGATGTCGGAGAACAGGATCGAGGCATCGAAGCCGAAGCGCTCGATCGGCTGCAGCGTCACTTCCACGGCAAGGTCCGGATTGTAGCAAAGATCGAGGAAGGAACCGGCCCGCTTCCGCGTCTCCCGGTATTCCGGGAGATAGCGTCCGGCCTGGCGCATCATCCAGAGCGGCGGCGGGGACACCGTGCTGCCCTTGAGGACGTCGAGCATGATCCGTTTCCCAGCCATCAGCGTCCGCCCTCTCCAGTCTTTCAAATCAAATATCTATTTTAAAAGAGTCTTCTGATTCTAAGAGTCTGTTGGTTGTGGTGGTTGTGACCTGTCCAGCCTGCGGCCTGAAAAGGCCAGTCAGCATATTGTCGCGCGGCCTGTTTCGCAATTTGGAAGGATCTGGGGAAGAGCCGGATTCAGGCTTTGGAGTCAAAAGCTTGGCAGGCCGGTCCCGTAACTTCGGTCTGTGGATGAAGTCAGGCCAAAATGCGCCGTCCCCAGATTTGTCCCCAGCGCCCCGATGAAGCCTACAGCGGGGCGAATTGTGGACAACCCGCCATCTGATACAGTCGCTCTCATCGACCCGGTGTTTTTGTCCAACCTTGTCCACACTTGCCCACATGCCCGGAACCCTGCCTGTGAACAAACCCCAGAGCTTCTTCCATCTGCATCTGATTTCCGACGCCACCGGCGAGACGCTGCTGGCCGCCGGCCGCGCCGCCTCCGCGCAATACAAGGATGCGCGCGCCATCGAGCACATCTACCCGCTGATCCGCACCGAGAAGCAGGTGGCTAAGGTGTTCGAGGATATCGACGAGGAGCCCGGCATTGTCCTCTATACGGTTGTCGACCAGAAGCTGGCGCGCGGCATCGACGAACGTTGCGCCGCCATGGGCCTGCCCTGCGTTTCGGTGCTCGAGCCTGTGCTCAGTGTCTTCCAGTCCTATCTCGGCACGCCGGCCGGCCGGCGCGTCGGCGCCCAGCATGTACTCGACGCCGAATATTTCCGCCGCATCGATGCGCTCAACTTCACCATGGAGCATGACGACGGCCAGCTGCCCGCCAACATGGATGACGCCGATATCGTGCTCATCGGCATCTCGCGCACCTCGAAGACGCCGACCAGCATCTATCTCGCCAACCGCGGCATCAAGACGGCCAACATCCCGATCGTGCTCGGCGTGCCGCTGCCGGAGAGCCTGATCAACGCCAGGAAGCCGCTCATCGTCGGCCTGATTGCCACGGCCGAGCGCATCTCGCATGTCCGCCAGAACCGCATCCTCGGCAACACCGCGACCTATGTGCCGACCGATTATGTCGACAGGGCCGCGATCACCGAGGAACTCGCCTATGCGCGCCAGCTCTGCACGAGGCACGGCTGGCCGATGATCGACGTCAGCCGGCGCTCGATCGAGGAAACGGCGGCCGCGATCGTTGCCCTGCGTGGCAAGAACAGATAACCCATTGCCCCGACGAACCGGGACGCGATGGCGCGGAAAACCATGGCCGAGAAAATCATCCTTGCTTCGGGCAGCCCCTACCGAAAGGCGATGCTCATCAATGCCGGCCTCGACATCGAGGCCGTCCCGGCTGAAGTCGACGAGCGCGCGCTGGAAGCGCCCCTGGAAGGCAGCGGCGCCTCGCCGGAAGATGTCGCTTCGATCCTTGCCGAGGCCAAGGCCACCGAGGTCAGCGGGCGCAGGCCAGGCGCGCTGGTGCTCGGCTGCGACCAGACGCTGTCGCTCGGCGACGAAGTCTTCCACAAGCCGGCCGACATGGAAGGCGCGCGTCGCCATCTGCTTGCGCTGTCCGGCAAGACCCATCAGCTCAACAGCGCGGCCGTGCTCTGCCGCGACGGCGAGGTGCTTTGGCGCCATGTCGGCATTGCCAGCCTCACCATGCGCAAGCTGGACCCCGGCTTCATCGGCCGACACCTGGCGCGCGTCGGCGCCAAGGCGCTTTCCAGCGTTGGTGCCTATCAGATCGAGGGCGAAGGGATACAATTATTCGAGAAGATCGAAGGCGACTATTTCACCATCGTTGGACTGCCGCTTCTTCCTGTGTTGAAGGAACTGCGCGCGCTGGGAGCCATCGATGGCTGAGAAGAAGGCCTTCGTCACCGGTCACCCGATCGCGCATTCGCGCTCGCCGAAGATTCATGGGCATTGGCTGGCGAAATACGGCATCGACGGCAGCTACCAGGCGATCGACGTTGCGCCGGCGGATTTCATCGCGTTCCTTGCATCGCTCGGCGAAAACGGCTTTCGCGGCGGCAATGTCACCATCCCGCACAAGGAGGCCGCTTTCGCCGGCGTGGCGCGACGCGACCACGCCGCCGACGAGATCGGCGCGGTCAACACGCTGTGGCTGGAGGATGGCGTGCTGTGGGGCGGCAACACGGACGGGCACGGCTTCGCCGCCAATCTCGATGATTACGCGCCGGGTTGGGCGGCCAATGGTCCGGCCGTGGTGCTGGGAGCTGGCGGGGCCTCCCGCGCGGTCATCCATGCGTTGAAAGAGCGTGGCGTGAGAGATATCCGCATCGTCAACCGCACACTGGCGAGGGCGCAGGAGCTTAGCGACCGGTTCGGGGCAGGGGTCTCGGCGCATGGCGCGGACGCGACCGGCGAGTTGCTTGCCGATGCAGGTCTGCTCATCAACACCACGGCGCTCGGCATGCACGGCAATGAAGGCCTGTCCGCCGATCCCGCGGGGTTAGCCGACCATGCCGTCGTCACCGACATTGTCTATGTGCCCCTGGAAACCCCGCTTCTGGCCGCGGCCAGCGCGCGCGGCCTGAAGACGGTCGATGGGTTGGGGATGCTGTTGCACCAGGCAGTCCCCGGCTTCGAGCGCTGGTTCGGCAGGCGGCCTGAGGTCACGCCCGAATTGCGGCGCATGATCGTCGCCGATATCGAAGCCCTTTGATGGTGGTCGGCGGCATGATCGTGGTCGGCCTTACCGGATCGATCGGCATGGGCAAGTCGACGACGGCAAAGATGTTTGCCGAGGCCGGCGTGCCGGTCCACGATTCCGACGAGACCGTGCATCGCCTCTATTCAGGCAAGGCTGCGCCTCTGGTCGAAGCCGCCTTCCCCGGTACGACGCAAGCCGGCGTCGTCGATCGCGCCGGACTGGCGGAGCGGGTTCTCGGCGATGCCGCCGCTTTGAAGAAACTGGAAGCGATCGTCCATCCGCTGGTGCGCGCCGACGCCGATGCATTTCTGGCCCGCCATCGCGCCGCCGGCGCGCCGCTGGCCGTGCTCGACATCCCGCTGCTTTTCGAAACCGGCGGCCGCGATCGTGTCGACAAGGTCGTGGTCGTCACAGCCGCGCCCGAAATCCAGCGCGCCCGCGTGCTGGCGCGGCCCGGCATGAGCGAGGCCAAGTTTGCCGCGATCCTTGCCAAGCAGGTACCGGATGCGGACAAACGCCGGCAAGCCGATTTCGTCGTTGACACCGGGCAGGGTTTCGACGCCGCGCGAAGCGCGGTCGAGACCATCATTGCCGAACTGGCGGGGGATAAGGCGGGCAAGCCGCGCTCTTGACTCTTGCTGTCAGCAGCAGCCATTGCCATTTTCCGCCGGGGAACGATGCTGCTCCCGGCAAAGGCAAACTGATTCGAATGCGCGAGATCATCTTCGATACGGAAACCACCGGCCTCGATTTGCGCGACGACCGCGTCATCGAGCTCGGCGGCGTCGAGCTGGTCAACCGCTTTGCGACCGGCCGCACCTTCCACAAATTCATCAATCCGCAGGGGCGCGCGATCCACGC
>NZ_JANINM010000154.1 GCF_024509055.1 Mesorhizobium sp.
GATCGCGCTGCATCCGGAAGTCGAGGTCACCGTGACGCTCAACGTCGCCCGTTCGACCGAAGAGGCTGAGCGCCAGGCCAAGGGCGAGACGCTCACCACCGCCGAAGCCATCTATGGCGACGACATCAACGACAATGCGCGGCCGGAGAACTTCTTCGACCCGAATGCCGAGTTCGAAGGCGGCGAAGACAACGCCTGATCGAGCGGTTTGGCGGTGCGTCCACGGACGCGCCGCCTTCGGCTGCGCCCAGCCACGTCACCCTGCGCAGCCATTCTGGACTAACGCCCGGGCACACGACCCGGGCTTTTTTGTGCCAAAAGGAACTTTTCGAGTCCCCATATATTGTTGCAGATTACAGCTTACCGCGTCGATTGGACGCGGCGATGTGCTGTGGCATTTCGATTTTGCCGGTACGGTTGCCGACATGGTCCGTCTGAGGGGACATTGGTGATGAACATCCTGCTGAAACACGTTCTCGAACGCCTGGTGCTGATCGGCAACCTCAAGGTGACGGGGCCGAAGGGCTCGACGTACAAGTTCGGCGACGGCAGCGGCGAGCCCGTGCATATCCACATCAAGACGGCGCATGCCGAGCGCGCCATTGCCTTCGATCCCATGCTGGCGGTGCCGGAATCCTATATGGACGGCGAGTTGGACGTTCTTGAGGGCGGCGTGATCGGACTGATGCGCATCGCATTCCAGAACATGGGTTCGAGCGGCATCGACGTCACCTGGTCGAAAGCGATCGAGGGGCTGCGCCACGCCTTCCGTCGACTGCAGCAGATCAACACCGCGTCGCGCTCACGCCGCAATGTCCAGCGCCACTACGATCTCTCCGGCGATCTCTACAAGCTCTTCCTCGACGAGGACATGCAGTATTCCTGTGCTTATTTCGAACAGCCGGACATGACACTGGACGAGGCTCAACTCGCCAAGAAGCGCCACATCGCCGCCAAACTCCGGATGAAGCCCGGACAGACGGTGCTCGACATCGGCTCCGGCTGGGGCGGCCTCGGCCTCTATCTCGCCAAGGCCTTCGACGTCGACGTGCAGGGCGTGACGCTGTCCACCGAGCAGCATGGCGTCTCGACCGACCGCGCGCATGCGCAAGGGCTGCAGGACCGCGTGCATTTCGAGCTCAAGGACTATCGCGCGCTCAACGAGCGCTTCGACCGCATCGTCTCGGTCGGCATGTTCGAGCATGTCGGTGTCAATCACTACCGCACTTTCTTCGACAAGGCGGCGACGCTGCTCAAGCCCGACGGCGTGATGCTGCTGCACACGATCGGCCGCTCCGGCGTGCCGTGGGCGACCAGCGCCTTCATCCGCAAATACATCTTCCCGGGCGGCTACATCCCGGCGATGTCGGAAGTGCTGCCGGCGATCGAGAAATCCGGCCTCGTCGTCACCGACGTCGAGATCCTGCGCCTGCACTATGCCGAGACGCTGAAACACTGGGGCGAACGCTTCGCCGCCAACCGCGACAAGGCCAAGGCGATCTATGACGAGCGCTTCTGCCGCATGTGGGAGTTCTATCTCGCAGCCTCGGAGGCCGCCTTCCGCTGGCAGGATCTGGTGATCTTCCAGTTCCAGATCGCCAAGACGAACGACACGCTGCCGATCACGCGCGACTACATTGCCAAATGCGAGAAGGCGCTGGAACTGCGCGACCTCGGCCACAAGGAGCCGGCTCCCGCGCCTGCCCCTGCCAAGCCCACCCGCAGGCGCAAGGCGGTGGAGTAGGTACGCGCATTGCCGCTTGCCATCGCGGCCCGATGTTACGAAAAAGGCCACGTTCGCGAGGCCTTTTTCATGACCTACCTGATCTACATCGCAGCAGCCCTTGCCGAGATCGCCGGCTGCTTTTCGTTCTGGGCGTGGTGGCGGCTGGAGAAGTCGCCGCTATGGCTCCTCCCCGGCCTCGTCTCGCTTGCGCTCTTCGCTTTCCTGCTGTCGCTGGTCGACACCAACGCGGCCGGTCGCGCCTACGCCGCCTATGGCGGCATCTATATCGCCGCATCTCTCGGCTGGCTGTGGCTGGTCGAAGGAGCGCGCCCCGACCGCTGGGACCTGGCCGGGGCGGCGCTCTGCATCGCCGGTGCCTCGATCATCTTGCTCGCGCCACGGGAGGCCTGACGGCATGGAACTCCCCGCCAGGCTCCGCCAAGGCGTCGACAGCCTGCTCGAGAAAGTGCCGCTGGCCGCACTCAAGCAGGCTGCACGCACATTGTCTGACCGCTATCGCGCGGAACTGCGCGACGGCCGCCTGCACATGGGCGAAGACATCGCCGTGAAGGCCTATCTGGCGACGAGGCTGCCGGCAACCTATGCCGCCGTCCGCGCCAGCCTCGACGCGCTGACCGAGGCGCGCCCCGACTTCCGGCCGAAAAGCCTGCTCGATATAGGCGCCGGGCCTGGCACCATGCTTTGGGCCACCAGCGATGCCTGGCCCGACCTCGAACGGGCGGTCCTGGTCGAGGCGAGCGCCGCGGTGCGCAAGGTCGGGCAATCGCTGGCGGCCGACGCCATCGCCGCCCGCGCGGACTGGATTGCCGGCGACGCCACCATCGACCTCGACGGGGTCGCGCCCGCCGACCTCGTCAGCGCCGCCTATGTGCTGGACGAGATCGTGCCCGCATCGCTGCCGAAGCTGGTCGACCGGCTCTGGCGGCTCAGCGCCGATACGCTGCTCATCGTCGAGCCCGGCACGCCGGCCGGCTGGCAGCGCATCCTCGCCGCGCGATCGCAACTGATCGAAGCCGGCGCGCATGTACTGGCGCCTTGTCCGCATCAGGCGCCCTGCCCGCTCGCGCCGCCCGACTGGTGCCACTTCGCCCGCCGCGTCGCCCGTTCGCGCCTGCATCGGCTCGTCAAGGAAGCCGAGGTGCCGTGGGAGGACGAGAAATTCATCTATCTTGCCGCCTCGCGGCATCCCGCGCCGACGCGCCCGGCACGGGTGATCGCGCCGCCGAAGACCGGCTCGGGCAAGGTCGTGCTGAAGCTCTGCGAGCCGGACGACCATGCCGGCGAGCGGCTGTTCAGCAAGCGCGACGGCGAGGTCTTCAAGGCGGCGCGGCGCGCGGATTGGGGCGATGCTCTAACCGACAGCGGCGCATGAACAACCAGATTGTTCTTGCTTTGTTCAACGCACGCAACTAAGAATCGCGCCTTGCCGAGTCAATCAGAATCGGGTCTCCGGGATTCTGTCCTGTGGATCGTTTGCGACTCCTGTGAACAACGTGAATCCAATCCGCATCGACACACAGTGTTGCATAATGGTCAGCACCCAATCGTCTCGTTCTGATATCGAGAAAGCGGGATCGAAATCGGGGACATCATGGCAGAGGCGGCACGGAAATTCGGCGTGGCGGAGCAACCGCTCTATCGCGAGGCACCCAACAACATCGAGGCCGAGCAGGCGCTGCTCGGCGCCATCCTGGTCAACAACGACGCCTTCTACCGCGTCTCGGATTTCCTCAAACCCGCGCATTTCTACGAGCCGCTGCACCGCCGTATCTTCGAGGTGGCGGCCGAGCTCATCCGCATGGGAAAGATCGCGACGCCGATCACTCTGAAGACGTTCCTGCCGGCGGATGAGAAGGTTGGCGACGTGACGGTGGCGCAATATGTCGTGCGGCTCGCCGTCGAGGCGGTCACCGTCGTCAATGCCTCCGACTATGGCCGAGCCATCTATGATCTTGCGACGCGCCGCGCGCTGATCACGGTCGGCGAGGACATGGTCAACATCGCCTATGACGCGCCGGTCGACATGTCGCCGTC
>NZ_JANINM010000155.1 GCF_024509055.1 Mesorhizobium sp.
CTTGGCCATGTCCAGCGGCTCGATGATGCCGAGCTTCTTGTAGGTCGAGATGGTGTAGTTGGTCGGCACGAACAGGCTCCAGCCCGAGCCACCGGCCTGCAGCTTGGCCAGCATCTCCTCGTTCGACCCGAAGACGTTGACCTCGACGGCCACGCCGGTCTCGGCCTTGAAATTCTCGAAGGTCTGCGGGTCGTGGTAGTTCGGCCAGGTGGCGATCGACATGCGGTCGCCGAGGGTCCCAGCAGCGAAGGCCGGCGTCGGCATGATGCCTAGCTCACGCGCCATCACGGCGGTCGCCACGCCAAGGCCGGTGAGGCCGAGGAAGTCGCGCCGGCTGATCGAGCCGCGCTTCAGGCGCATCAACTGGTCGACGAATTTTTCAGGGCTTATCGGCAGTCCGTCACGATAGGATTTCGGCATTTCGGTCTTCCCTCTGGTTGGTCCCGTTGTTCTTGGGGTCTGGAAACGCCAGCGGCGCTCCGGCTGCGAAGCCGATGGCGACGGGTTCGCCCGGCTTGAACAGGTTGCCCTGGCCGATCACATGGTCGGCCTTGGCGAGCAATGATCCGATACCCTGCACCTCGATCGCGTATTCGGCGGTCGAGCCCAGGAATATCCGGTTGCGGACGATGCCCTTCAGGCTGCCGCCATCAGCTGTGGAGAGGCTGAGCGATTCAGGCCGCAGGCTGACTGATACCGCCTCGCCCCGGCTGAGCGACACACGCTTGCGCGCCTGAATGATCGTGCCGTCGGCGAGAGCCACGTCGACGAGGTCGCCGGAAAGGCCCGCCACCTTGCCGCTCAAGAGATTGGTCTTGCCTACGAAATCGGCCACGAACAGGTCCGCCGGCTCGTCATAGATCTCGCTCGGCTGCCCGAGCTGGACGACACGGCCGCCATTCATGACGCAGACGAAATCGCTCATCGAGAGCGCTTCTTCCTGGTCGTGTGTCACCAGCACGAAGGTGATGCCGATCTCGCGCTGCAGGTTCTGCAATTCGATCTGCATGTCGGTGCGCAGCTTCTTGTCGAGCGCGGCGAGCGGCTCGTCGAGCAGAAGCACCGATGGCTTGTTGACCAGGGCGCGCGCCAGCGCGACGCGCTGCTGTTGCCCGCCGGAAAGCTCGTGGATCTTGCGACGCCCGTAGCCGGCGAGCCGCACCATCGCCAGCGCCTCGCCCGCCCTCTGGCTGATCTCGCGCGATGACAGCCGCGGCCTCGCCTGGCGCAGCCCGTAGGAGATGTTGTCCTCGACATCGAGATGCGGAAACAGCGCGTATTGCTGGAACACCATGTTGACCGGTCGCCGGTAAGGCGGCGTGCCGGCCATGTCGCGGCCGCGGATCAGCACCTGGCCTTCGCTCGGCTGTTCGAAGCCGCCGATCATCCGCAGGCATGTCGTCTTCCCGCAGCCGGATGGTCCAAGCAACGCGACGAAGGCGGATGGCGGGATGGACAGGTCGATGCCACTGACCGCAGTGACCGCGCCATAGCGCTTGGTGACGGCGCGAAACTCGATATCGGGCACTGCAGTCAAACCACGGGCTCCAGCGACAGCGTGAGGCAATTTCGCGACGCTAGCAGAGCCATTAGTAGCTAGTATATACCTCGCAGGTGGTATATTCAGCCTATTTAGTGATTTTAAGGGGTATGGCTTGGCTACCTCCCGCAGCGACGACTACAATGCGCTTGCCGCTGTGATTGCCGCGACGAGGGAGAGCAGCGGCGATCATTTCGGCAAGGCCATCATCGGCTGGCTGCGCGGACATGTCCGTTTCGACCATTGCGTGATCTTCGGCTATCGCGGCGCCATGCGGCCGCCGATGCTGTTCGAAACCTTTTCACCGGCCGAAAGCCACGTCTTCGTCGCGCTTTATCAGGAGGGGCCCTATCTGCTCGACCCCTTCCACCACGCCGCGGTTGAGCGCAAAGAGGGGTTCTGGCGCATGCGCGAACTCGCGCCGGATCGCTTCTATGCCAGCGAGTATTTCCGCTCCTACTACAGCCAGACCAAGCTCGCCGAGGAAGTCGGCTTCTTCGTTCCGCTTGCCGGCAACGACGCGCTCGTGCTGTCGCTGATGCGGCTTCGCGCCTCCGGCCCCTTCGGAACGGCCGATGCCAGGTTGCTGCGCGACATGGCGCCGGCGGTCGTCGGCCTCTGCAAATTGCGCTGGCCTTCGCTGCCCGCCGATGACGCCCCGGCGACGTCTCCCGGCGAAGCGCTTTCGGTTCCCAATGAACTGGATCGCGCACACATCTGGAAGAGCCTGTCGCTCACCTCGCGCGAGAAACAGGTCGTCGACCTGGTGCTCCAGGGGCATTCGACGGAATCGATCGCCAGGGCGCTTCGGATCGGGCCCGGCACCGTGAAGGTCCATCGCCGCAACATCTACCGCAAGCTCGAGATCAAATCGCAGGCCGGGCTCTTCGCGCGCTTCGTCGAGATCATCGACGGGCGCATCGGATAACCGGCGCTTGTGAAGCTTGCTTCGGCTCACTTGCGGCGGCGCGCGCTAACCGTCTATCGTGCGGCTCGCAAGCCGTCGCGGAAGTATCGCCGCGGAAGATAGAGCGACCAGCCGGATTTCAGGACGATAAGTAACGCAGAGCCAATGGCCGACAAATCGCAATTCGGACTGACCGCTGTCGAGACCGTTCCCCTGCATGAGAAAGTCTACCTGGAACTGGTGCGGGCGCTGATGTCCGGCCAGCTCCAGCCCGGCCAGAAGCTGACCTCGCGCAAGCTCGCCAAGGAACTCGGCACCAGCGACATGCCGGTACGCAGCGCTTTCATGCGGCTGCAGGCATTGCGCGCACTGAGCCCTATGCCGAACGGCAGCGTCGAGGTGCCGATGATTTCGGCCGAGCGCTTCCAGCAACTGACTGCCGTGCGCACAATCCTGGAAGGCACGGCGACAGAGCTCGCCACAAGGCTCATCAACGGCAACAATTTGCGGGCCATTCGCCGCCATTGCACCGAACTTACGCAAGCGGCCCGCACCGGCGACATCGACGACTACCTGCGCAAGAACCACGACTTCAAATTCTCGATCTATCGCCATTGCGGCAACGAGCAGATGATTTTCCTGATCGAGACCGTGTGGATGCAGGTCGGCCCGTTCCTGAGGAACCTGCGCATCGGCTTCGAGGACGACCTCGCCGGCATCCTGGGCATCGACTACCACGAAGAGGTCGTGGCCGCGATCGAGGCCCACGACGGCGAACGGGCGCGAGCGGCCATCGTGCGCGACATCGACCACGGCGCCACCCACATCCTCAAGCAGATCAAATTCCCGGAATTGCGGCACTAGGGCATGAAGCCGAACAGTGTGAAGCGGCTTTCTGCCGACATCATGCTCCATCTCTTTGATCTGGGCGCAGACAGGGCTTCGGGCAAATCTCAAATGCCGGCTTGGCATTCGCCGGAAGTATCGCTATGTTGCGATCGCAGATCGCGGAAAATGGACCTGAAATGCCGCCCGACATCCCAACTAGCAAATTGAAAAAATGAAGAAAAATTGCCTGGCCATAACCAGGGCGATCTTCATGAACTCACAAGCTGACATGGGATATCGTAGCCGACACGGCTACAGCACCTCCAACACAGGGGCTGGAAATTGGGCGATGCAATCACAGACGTTTTGAACTGGCTTGAAAGCAGGAAGGACATCCAGAGCCTGAGGGCCGCGGTGTGCGACCTGAACGGCATCATGCGCGGCAAGCGCATTCCGGTCGAGCAGGCGCGCAAGGCGCTCGAAGGCAAGCTGCGCATGCC
>NZ_JANINM010000156.1 GCF_024509055.1 Mesorhizobium sp.
AAGTCGCGAAAGTCGGTCGAGACGGCCTCCTTGAACAAGGGCGACCATGTTGCGTTCGAGGGTGGGGACATTGTCATCTCACGGTTGGAGCAGATCGGTGAAGGGGCGGACATCGGCGGCGGCATCGATGTCGAGGATCGTGTCGCGGAGCCGGGCAACGCGGGCTTGCGGCAGGACGGCGCCGGCGAGATCGGCGTATTTGGCTACTATGCGCTCATCGCTCAGCGGGTTGAGCGGCCCACCCAGCGGATGCTCGACCGTGGCGGCAAATGTCCTGCCGTCATGCGTTCTGATTTCCACGGACGGCTCGTCCTCGTCGCGCATCGCAGGGTCGATTTCAACGGTCAGGTGGTCCATCCATTTGCCGATGGCAGGATCGCGCCAGGCCTTCTCCTCAAGTTCGGCCAACGAGACCTTGCCATGATGAAGGCGCGCCGCGACCGCATAAGGCAGGCTCATCTGCGCCTGTGCCCGCGAGGTCACCGTCTTGTGGCCGCACATGCCGAACTGGAAGCCGCTCATGCCGACGATGACGCCGGCGACATCAGAACTCGCCAGCCCGTTGTCTCCCAGCATGAGATCGATGGCATCGATGGCTGAATGCGTGCCGCGACATGTCGCGTGCGGCTTGATGGAGCAGCGGTTGAGGCGCCAGTTATGGCCGAAATCGCGACTGAGCTCTTCCGGCGCGGCCCTTCCGTCGCCAAATGTCCGGAAAAACCCGCCCCACACATCGTCGAAGGCCGAAAGCGGCCCCTGAAAGCCGGACCGGGCGAGCCGCGCCGCGACATAGCCGCCCTCCGCGGCGCGTCCGGCATGAAGCTTCTTGGCCGGGCCACCATCATGGATAAAGGCCCAGGTGCCGCCAGAATAGGAAAGCGCGCAGCCGAGCGCCGAGGCGATGCCGTCCCTGTCCATGCCCAGCAGCGTCGCCACGGCCGCCGCCGCGCCGAAGGTCCCGCAGGTGCCGGTGGAATGCCAGCCATTGCCGTTGTGGATCTCGTAGCCGCCCGCAGCTTCCAGAACGCGGCGCCCTACTTCGTAGCCGAGCAGCACGGATTTGAGTAACAGCCTCCCGTCGACGGGTCTTTCCATCGTTTGGAGTGCCGCGATCACGGCTGGCACGACGACAGCGCCGGAGTGGTCGCAGCCGCCGGAATCGTCGAGCTCGAAGGCGTGCGCGGATACGCCGTTGATAAAGGCGGCAGTGCGGGCGTCGGTCTTGAGCGACAGTCCCCAGGCGCTCGCTTCCCCCTTCTCCCTCGTCAGCCCAAGGGCGTCGACCACGAGTTTCGTCTCGATCGATGTCGCGCCGGCGACCGAAACGCCGAGCGTATCCAGAATATGAAGCTTGGCCTTTCGGACCGTGGCTTCGGAAAAGTCGGAAAAGTCCGTAGCCGAGACTTTGTCGGCAAGCGACGTGAGCACCGTCTCAACCATCGACGCCGTATTCCTTGCGATAGGCGTCGAAGACCTGGATGGGATGATCTTTCTCGACCGAGCTGCCCAGCGCCCGCTGGCGTTCGGCAATCTCGGCGCCGGTTGCCAGCCAAACATCGTCAAAGCTCAGGATGTGACGCAGCAGGTCCTCGACCAGCGAGATACGTCCAGGCGTGCCGCTCCATTCCGGCCGCAGCTGGATGACGTAACAGAGGCCGAAGCGACGGTATGCATCGAACTCGGCAATCCAGTTGTGAAGGACGCCTTCGTAGTCCGGTATCCGGCCCTGCCCCTTCGGAAAGGCAGGCGTGAAATTGAACTGGAAATAGGGCCGGTCCTCCAGTTCGATATGGACCGGGATTTCAACAAGGCCGGACAGATGGGTGTAGGGCAGATCGTCGCCATTGAGGCTGGCCGACCAAGCGTGGCCCGCCTCCAGCAGAAGCCTGTCGAACCCTGCGCGCCAATTGCCCTGCGGCAGGCGGAACCCGCTCACCTCCCTCCCCGCCACGGTGTTCAGCGCGTCCCTCGATCGCCTGAGGATGTCTAACGATTGGGTTGGGGTAAGCTCGTCGTGGCGATCGAAGGAAAGACCGCTGCTTGCGATCTCGTGGCCGGCGCTTGCGATCCCACGCACCAGGTCGCCATGACGATCCGCCGTTTCGGCGGTAAGGAACCAGCTGGTCTTGATTTTCGATGCCGCGAATGTCCTGCAAAGCCGCTCGACACCACGGGTCGCGCCGAATTGCCAGACCGAAAGGCTCTTCGACCTGTTCGCGAGATCGGGCGCCGCGGCTACAGCGTCGGCTCCGTCGTCGAACGGCACCGCCACCATCACGGCGCAGCTTTTGCCCTCGGGCCAGATTGTCGGCTGTGCTGTGGTCATGCCGTCAGCTTTCGGTCATCGGTCTGGGAATGGCGTTCAATCCACCAGTGGGCGATGTCGCCGAGGCGCGCCGTCCACACGCTGTCGCCTTTGCCAGCGATCGCCTTGAACAGACCTTCGAGGATGGAAAGACGCCCCGGCTTGGCGCACACCTTCGGATGCAGGATCGTCGTCCAGCACAGCCCTTCGCGGTGGTAGCCTTCGAACTCCGCCCGCCAGTTGCGCTCGACGGCGCGATAATCGGCAATCCGGTCAAGCCCGATCGGGAAATCCGGCGCCTCGGTGTAGGCAAGCGCGGTATAGTCGTCGATGTCCCAACGCGCCGGGATTTCGACCAGCCCTGGACCTTTGTTGGCGGGGTGGAAATAGGGGCGGTCGTCGCCACGCATGGAGCTCGAATAGATCACGCCGAAATCCTGGAGGAGCGCCGCCGTTTCGTGACTCCAGTCGCCAGATGGCGTTCTGAACCCGATCGGCGTGACGCCGAGCCGTTCGCGAAAAATCCGGCGCGATCGCTCCATGACGTCCAGCTGCTGCTCCGCGGTGAGGTCGATGAAAACCTCGTGGCGGTGGCCGTGATAACCAACCTCGTGGCCGCCGGCGACGATGCGCTCGCACCGGTCGGTCCAGTGCTCCACGACCCAGGTTGGAATGAAGAAGGTCGCCTTTAGGTCATAGGTCGCCAGCAGATCGAGCAATCGGGGCAATGCGCGCCAAGGGCCATAGGCGCCCTGGGTGAAGTAGCGCGGATTGTGGAGCAGCGACCCGTCGAGCATCGCGTCTCCCGTCGGCCCGTCGACATCGAAAGCGAGGCCGACTGCGGATTGTCTTCCGGCCGGCCAGAGCGAACCGATGGAAAGAGCGGGCTGCGACATGAGTTTGGTCATTCTGTTTGGGGATTCCCCGCGCCCGGCAGGACCGGGCGCGGATTGTCAGGCACAAAAGCTCTCCGTTCCGGCCGGACGACCGGTCGAAAATCGCGAAATCTAAAGAGGCCTCAGTGCGCCTTGGCGCTTACTTCACGCCGTTGATGACGGCCTTCGGGACCGCGTTGTGCACAAGGCCCCACTTCTTGAGCATGGCGTCGTAAGAGCCGTCCTTGATCAGTCCGTCGAATGCGCCGGCAACGGCATCGCGAAGGCCGGTATTGTCCTTCTTGAAGCCCATGCCGAACGTGTCGTTGCTGAGCAGCGGTTCGCCGACGAGCTGATAGGTGTCCGGCTCGAGGCGGATCTGGTAGGCGATCGTTTCGATGCCCTGCACCACGGCGTCATAGCGCCCCTGCTTCATGCCGAGGCGGGCGGCATTGGAATCGGCCGTTCCTTCGAACTTGATGGCGGGCTTGCCCTTGGCAACGCAGTTGGTGTCGCTCCAGCTGGTGACGTTCTCGCCGAAGGAGGTCGAGCGGCTGCCGGCGACGGTCTTGCCGCAGAAATCCGTCGT
>NZ_JANINM010000157.1:0-2174 GCF_024509055.1 Mesorhizobium sp.
GGTGCTCAAGCCACGATGCACCAACACCTTGTCGATCACGACCTGGAAGAGCAGCGGGCTGATGAGCGCGAAGAGTTGCAGGAACAGGGACGCGACAAGAACCTCGCCTAGGAGACGGCGGTATTTCCAGATCGCGCCGAGAAACCATGTGATGTCGAAGCGCCGACGCAGATCGGACAGGGAGGCCCGGCGCGCCATCAGGATCAGTCGCCCGTCCCAGACGTTTTCGAATTCGGCCCGCGACAGCGCCTCCGGACGAGGCGCGTAGGGACGCTGGACGAGGATCTGCTCGTCCCCGGCCTTGCCGACCAGCAGGAAGCCGCCATCCCTGAGCGCCGCGATTGCCGGCAGGGGAGTGCGGGCAAGCCGAGGCCAGGTGCTTTTGACGATGCGCGACTTGAGCCCGACGTCCTTGGCGCATCGCAGCATCTCTCTCACGCCGATGCGCGCGTGGCCGAGCCTGTGACGTATCTGCGGTCCCTCCGCGGCAACGCCATTGAGTTGCAGGAGCATGACGAGCGCGCCAAGCCCCTGATCGTCCTCCTGCCCGACCTGAGGCCCCCCGAAAGCCATTTTCCGAATCCCTCAGCTATGGTGATTTGGCGTCGTCAGGAGCGCCACGACGTCGTTGCCGCCATGTTGCGTCCAGGCCGTAGCGATCTCGCCGGCACCCGATTGGCTGCCGTGGAAGCCTGACGCCGCGTATTGGTTCAGCAGTGCCAACAGGTTCGATATCGGGCTGGTCGTGGTGGCCGGAGGATCCGTGACTGTGATGGTCTTTGCAGGCGCGCTGGCCCCTTCGCCCGCGGTCGTATTACTTGCGGTCACTGTCATCGTGGCGACAGGGTGGCCCACGCCATTATACGAGGACGAGAGCGTCAGTCCTGTGATCGGCTTTCCGATCGTCGACGAGGTTTCACTGATCGTCCAGATGTAGGTGCCGTTCAGTTGCAATGACTTACTGACGTTATAGCCGCTTGGCGCGGAGATCGTCTCGTAGCGAGGAACATTTGTGATCCTCACAGTCAGGCTGTCGTCGGAATCGACCGGAGTAGCGGTAATCCCGAGCGCCACCGAGCCATGCGCCTGGACTGTCAGCGCGGTGCTGGCAATCGTCAGGATCGGCGGTTCCGACGTCTTGTCTTCGTCGACGGTCAAGGCCCTGGTGGCGAGCGGGGCGAGGTTGCCCGCCTTGTCGGCCACTTCGGCCGTTACCGTGTAGGCGCCGTCAGCGAGTGCCTGCGCCTGCGCGCTCGTCACGTTGATCGACCAGGCGTTGTTCTGATCGGAGGTCGTGTAGCTGTCGACGACGACGTTCTGGCTGTTGACGATGTTGACGGTAACCGCCTGACCGTTCTCCACACCCGTTGAAGTGCCGGCGATGGCGAAGCCCACCAACGCCTTCAGTGCATTGATGTTGTTGTTGCTGGCGATCGTATTGATGGCGATGGTCGGCGCCGTCGTGTCGATCTGCAACGTGCCGGCCGGGTTGTAGTTGTTGGCGCCCGCTAGATTGGCATTGTTGCCCGCGCCGTCGGCGATGATCGATCCGTTCAGGCTAAGCGAGGAAACGGTCAGGTCCGCGGTGTTCTGCCCGGCTGCCACGGTATAGCTGAAGGTCAACGCGGTCGTGCCCGAGCCGGCGCTGTAGGTTGCTATCCCACCGTCGTTGAGAAGTAGGCGTGGCGAGCCGCTCACGGTGTTCACGCTCACCGCCTGGCTGAAATTCACTGTTAGCGTAACGGTCTTGCCTGCATTCAGGTCGCCGTTGCCGTTGGTGATGCCTGTGCCGGAGGTCGCGATCGAAGCGATCGTCGGCGCTGTGGTGTCGATCTGCAACGTGCCGGCCGGATTGTAGTTCGTGGCGCCTGAGATGTTGGCGCTGTTGCCCGCGCCGTCGGCGATGGCCGATCCATTCAGGCTGAGCGAGGAGACGGCCAGGTCCGCGGTGTTTTGCCCGGCGGCGACGGTATAGACGAAGGTCAGTGCAGTCGTGCCCGAGCCGCCGCTGTATGTTGCAATGCCGTTGTCGTTGAGAAGGAGTTGCGGTGAGCCGCCCGCTGTATTCACCGTCACCGCTTCGCTGAAGTTCACTGTCAGCGTGACGGTCTTGCCCGCGTTCAGGTCGCCGTTGCCGTTGGTGATGCCTGTGCCGGAGGTCGCGATCGAAGCGA
>NZ_JANINM010000157.1:2274-3743 GCF_024509055.1 Mesorhizobium sp.
GCCGAACTGTCGCTGATGGTCGAACCGTTGAGATTGAGCGAAGAGACGGTCAGGTCCGGAGTGTTCTGCCCTGAGGCCACGGTATAGCTGAAGGTCAGCGCGGTCGTGCCGGAGCCGCCGACATAGGTCGCCACGCCGGTGTCGTTGAGAAGGAGTGTTGGCGAACCGCCCGCGGTGTTGACCGTCACGGCAGAGCTGAAGTTCACCGTCAAGGTGACCGTCTTGCCTGCATTCAGGTCACCGGTGCCGCTGGTTATGCCCGCGCCGGACGTCGTGATCGAGGCGACAGTCGGTGTTCCTTGAACCGCAACCTGGGCAACCGCGGTCTGCCACCAATTGTTTGCGATATACTCGTTGGAGATCCAGAAAGCGTTGGGGTTGTTGGGGTCCACGACGGCCGAGGAATTGGCCCCCCAGCGATTGGTATCCAGGGCGAAAGGCTGGGTACTCGCCTGATAGAGGACCGGAGTGGTGAAACCGAAGGATAGGTTGTTGGTCTTGCCGAGCACGTAGTAGTCCGACGGAAGCATGTTCGGACCGCTGGCATTGAAGTTTATGATCACGTCTCCGGACGCATCGACCGCGATCGAGCCGTTGAACGTCGCCACGTTCTGGCCGATGGTGCTGCCGGATATCGTGCCCTGTGCCACCACGACCGGGCTGGCTGGGTTGCTGACGTCGATCTTGAACCAGTGGACGCTTGGGACGCTCGATCCAGGCGATTGGATTTCGTTCGTGCCGTAGAGGAATCCGTTGGCGTAGACGAGGTTGCCGATGCGGCCGTCGTTGACGTCGAGCAGCACGCTCGAGCCTTGCTGCTGGGCATAATAGCTCGTGCCGCCGGTGCCCTGGTCGATATTGCCGAACGAGACGCTGGCCATGGCGCCGAACGTGTTTGAAGCCACGTCGTAGGTCTGCAGGGCGAGGAAGCTCTGGCCGCCGCTATTGTACGTGCTGGCGAAATAAGTCTTGCCGTTGTTGCCCGCCGCATCGCGGAAGACGCCCAGGCTGGGGTCGGTCAACTGAGTCGCTATGACCGTCGGCGTGCCGCCATTGTAGATGCCGCCGCCCGCTCCAGCCGTGTCGCTGATGACCCACAGTTCCGACCCCATGTAGCCGGGACCGGAGGCGTTATATTGCGGAGACGCGATGTAGATGTTTGTCCCGTCGACAGCCAGTGTCGGCTCGTCGGATTCGGTCGCCACGCCATTGATGGTCGTCGAGGTGTTGATCGAGCCGTAGAACCAGCCATCGTTGGGGTTCCCATCCTTGGAAACGGCAAACACCTCGGCGGTGCTGCCTGGGCTGGTGTGCGGATTGAGATTTTCCGAGCTGTAGACGAACCGGTTGTTTACGGCGTCATATGCGGTGAAGGTGTCTTTCAGAGAGCCGACCCAGGAGGTGGCGCCTCCTTGCGGAGGGAAGAAGCTGTAGGCCGACATGTTGGTGGCGGCGGTGCCGGCGAGGTT
>NZ_JANINM010000158.1 GCF_024509055.1 Mesorhizobium sp.
GCCCGCGGCAAGAAGCTGCACGACAAGCGCGAGACCGAAAAACAACGCGACTGGTCGCGCGAGAAGGGGCGGCTCCTCAAGGAGCGCGGATAGCCTTTCATCGTTGTCTGCACAAACCGGTCTGAAAAAAGCCACCGGCGGGCCCTCTGGTGCCGACTGAACAGCATTTCCAACGGGGGTTGGTCTTGGGGAGGCGCATCGTTTTCTGGGGCCTTGCCGGCGCGATCGTTGCCTGCGCCGTCGCGGTGGGCGCCTTCTTCTGGTTCAGGGGTTTTTCACCCGACCGCGCCGAGTTCCCGATCCGGGGCATCGACGTCTCGCATCATCAGGGCACAATCGATTGGCGGCGGGTCGCCGCAGACGATGTCGCCTTCGCCATCATCAAGGCGACCGAAGGCGGCAACCATGTCGACACAAGGTTCGCGACCAACCTGCGCGAAGCCCGCGAGGCTGGCTTGGCAGTCGGCGCCTATCATTTCTTCACTTTCTGCCGCTCCGGCGCCGACCAGGCGAAGAATTTCATCGCGGTGGTGCCGCGCGGTGAGCCGCTTTTGCCGCCGGTCGTCGACATCGAATTCGGCGGCAATTGCCCCCAACGCCCGTCGCCCGAACAGTTGAATGCCGAGCTTGCCGCTTTCCTCGGCCCTGTCGAGACGGCTTTCGGCAAGCAGGCCATTTTCTATCTGACCGATGAAGCGGCCGACACCTATTCCGCCAGAATCATTACGCGCCAGCGCTGGCTGCGCTCGCTGGCGATGAAGCCAAGCGAAAACGACTGGGTCTACTGGCAGTACCACAATATGGGCCGCGTCGACGGCATCACAGGCGATGTCGATCTGAACGTGCTGAAGGGCGGGCGCGACACGCTGGCTAAGCTGTCTGCGCCGGTGCCCTGAATGGCCGGCCGGAGCCATGCCCACAGCCCTGGAGAGCACGCTACCCACCGCGCGCCGATGCTTTCAGACTTCCGCCGGCACTGCGCCCTCCGACCGCCGAGATGGCCATTCCCGCGGCCATGATCGCGATGGCCGCGAGCTGGATCGTCATCGGCGTTTCGCCGAGTACGGCGATGCCGACGATCACAGTGGCGATCGGAACGCCCGGCAGGAACAGCGACGCCATTTGCGGCCCCAATTGCCTGACGATGTAAGTATAGAGGAACATCGCTGCCGCGCCGGCCAGGATGCCCTGGATCACGACCTGGCTGGCGATCTCCGTGCTCGACGCGGCATTGAGATGGCTTGGCGCGAACAGGTAGATAACCGGCAGTGGCAGGCAGGACAGGAATACGACCGCAACCGTCGCCGTCACCGGGTCGACGCGCCATTGCCTGACGAGAACGGCATAGGTCGAAAACATCAGGCCCGATCCGATGAAAAGCATGTCGCCAAACAGCACGCCGCCGGTGCCGTTGCGCGCCGGCGCGATGAACAGCAACAGGCCGGCGATGATCGCGACGACGCCGGTGGTCCGCTGCCGCGAGGCGCCGTCATCGAAGGCGATGCGCGACAGCAGGAACGAAAAGAAGACGATCGAGGCGGGGCAGAGCGCTGCCCCATGAGCGGCGGGCGCATAGGTCAGGCCCCAATTGATGATCAGCGGATAAGGCAGTCCGGCCAGCGCCGCCAATGCCAATGCCCGTCGCCAGCCGAGCGCCTTCATGGTTGCGAAGCCTGTGCGCCAGACGACCGGCAGGAACACGGCGCCGGCTCCGCCAAAGCGCAAGGCGGCCAGGTCTGTCGCGGTCAGATGCTCCCTCAAGCTGAATCGGGCGGCGACGAATTGCACGGCGTATATGCCGATCATGGTCAGGCCCGCGATAATCGCCAACCTTGCGTTTCCCGAGTCTCGTGTGTCCGCCATACCCTGCCACCACCATGACGTTCTCGCCGGCACCGTCTCCCACGGCCGCGATTGAAGCGCAGGCTATTGCTGAAAACCTGGTGACAAAATACGTTCTTTTCTGAAGATCGGAGTGAAATCCGCACCATTGAGGCAGATTTACTGTGAATTCTGAAGTGGATGACCTCGACGCCATCGACCGCAGTCTTCTTCGCCTGCTCCAGGAGGATGGGCGCCGCACCACGCTTGATCTGGCTTCCCGTGTCGGATTGTCGCCGACCGGAACCAGCCTTCGGGTGAAGCGGCTGTTCCGCGAAGGCTATATCACCGCGGTCAGGGCCGTGCTCGATCCGGCCAAGATCGGTCGCGGCACGCTCGTCTTCATAGAAGTGCGCCTCGATCACGCGGCGCCACATATTTTCGAGCGCTTCGCGGAGGCGGTGACGAAAGCGCCTGAGGTTCTGGAATGCCACATGGTGGTCGGCGGCTTCGACTATCTGGTCAAGGCGCGCATTTCGGAGATGGCGGCCTACCAGGATTTCCTGACGCGGGTGATCTTGCCGTTGCCGGGCGTGAAGGAAACGCACACCTACGCCTCGATCGGCGATGTGAAGCCGGATGCGCTGCTGCCGGTGTAGGCCGACTGAATCTAGCTCTTCAGGAACGCCGCGATCTCTTTGAACACGTTTACGAACATTTCTTCCGTCAGCACGCCGGTATTGGTGTTGTAGCGCGAGCAGTGATAGCTGGAAAACAGGGTGATGCCGGCGGCCTCATGCCGTCCGCCGTGGCGAAACGGCAGCGTGGCGACCCGGCCGCCCAGCGCCCGCACCGTCGACTGATGCGCGATCGAGCCCAGCGTGAGGATCGCGCGCAGATTGCCGAAACGCGCGATGGTCGGCTTGAGGAAAGTCCGGCAGGTGGAAATCTCGGCGCCGACCGGCTTGTTTTCCGGCGGCACGCAGCGCACCGCGTTGGTGATCGCGGTACCGACAAGTTCCAGTCCGTCGTCGGGCCTAGCCTTGAATTCGCCGCGCGCCAGCCCTTGCGCGATCATCGTGCCGTAGAGCAGGTCGCCGGCATAGTCGCCGGTGAAGGGGCGCCCAGTGCGGTTGGCGCCGCGCACGCCCGGCGCCAGCCCGACGATGAGCAGCCTGACGGATTCCTCGCCTTCCGGCGGCAGGAAGGTCGGCACCGGCGCATTGAACCAGCCCGGCTCGCGCTCGCGCCAGCCGGCGATGAAATCATGCAACCGTGGACAGAGCGGGCAGTCGCGGCTGGGTTCGGGGGAAGGGGCGGTGCTCAACGCCGCCGCTCTCAATAGTCGTCCTCGTCGACTTCGGCAGGCTCAGGCCGGCGCACCGGCCGCTCCGAGGGATCGCGGCCGACTTCGTTTTTCAGCGTCATCAAGTCGATGAAATGATCGGCTTGGCGGCGCAGGTCGTCCGAAATCATCGGCGGCTGCGAGGACATGGTCGAGATGATCGACACCTTGCGGCCGCGCCGCTGCAAGGCTTCGACCAGGGTGCGGAAGTCGCCGTCGCCGGAGAAGATGACATAGTGGTCGACGACATCGGCAAGCTCCAGCGCGTCGACGGTGAGCTCGATGTCCATATTGCCCTTGATCTTGCGGCGACCGGTCGAGTCGGTGAATTCCTTGGCCGGCTTCGTCACCACCTTGAAGCCGTTATAGTCGAGCCAGTCGATCAGCGGCCGGATCGAGGAGTATTCCTGATCCTCCACGAGTGCCGTGTAGTAGTATGCGCGCAGCAGGTAGCCGCGCTTCTGGAAGCTCGACAGGAGCTTGCGGTAGTCGATGTCGAAACCCAGCGCCCGCGAGGTCGCGTAGAGATTGGCGCCGTCGATGAAAAGAGCGATCTTTTCACGGGGATCGAACAT
>NZ_JANINM010000159.1 GCF_024509055.1 Mesorhizobium sp.
GCCGGCGGCCTTTGGGCGCGCGAGGTCGGCCGCATGGTCGGGCTCGAACTGCCGGTGCTGGCCATGGAGCACATGTACCTGATCACCGAAGACATGCCGGAGGTCGCCGACTGGAACAAGAAGACCGGCGCTGAGATCATGCACGCGGTCGATTTCGATGGCGAGTTGTACCTGCGCCAGGAACGCGGCGGCATGCTGATGGGCACCTATGAAAAGGCCAACAAGCCCTGGTCGGAATTCCAGACTCCATGGAATTTCGGCCATGAATTGCTGGAGCCGGACATCGACCGCATCGCGCCGTCGCTGGAGGTCGGCTTCCGCCACTTCCCCGCCTTCCAGAAGACCGGCATCAAGCAGATCATCAACGGCCCCTTCACCTTCGCGCCAGACGGCAATCCGCTGGTCGGTCCGGTGCGTGGCCTGCCGGGCTTCTGGGTCGCCTGCGGTGTGATGGCGGGTTTCAGCCAGGGTGGCGGCGTTGGGCTGGCGCTTTCCAACTGGATGATCGAGGGCGATCCGGGCGCCGACATCTGGGCGATGGACGTTGCGCGCTACGGCGACTGGGCGACGATGGCCTACACCAATGCCAAGGTGCGCGAGAATTATTCACGGCGCTTCTCGATCCGCTTCCCCAATGAGGAATTGCCAGCCGGACGACCGCTCAAGACCACGCCGGTCTATGACACGCTGTCGGCCAAGGGGGCGCAATGGGGCGTCGCCTATGGACTGGAAGTGCCGCTCTGGTATGCGCCCGAGGGCGTCAAGGACGAATTCTCCTGGCGGCGCTCGAGCGACTTCGACCATGTCGGGAAGGAAGTGGCCGCCGTGCGCAACGGCGTCGGCCTGTCCGAGATCTCGAGCTTCGCCAAGTACAAGGTGACGGGCGAGGGAGCCGCGGCCTGGCTTGACCGCGTGCTTGCCTGCAAGCTGCCCAAGCCCGGCCGCATGGCGCTGGCGCCGATGCTCAAGGAAGACGGCAAGCTGATCGGCGACTTCACGCTCGCCAATATCGGCGACGGCGAATGGTTCATCGCCGGCTCCGGCGTCGCCGAGCAGTACCATATGCGCTGGTTCGAGGCGCATCTGCCGGACGACGGCTCGGTCCGCATCGAGGCGCTGGGGCAGAAGCTCACCGGTCTCGCCATCGCCGGCCCGAAGGCGAGGGAGGTGCTCGCCAAGGTCACCCGCGCGGACGTCTCCAACGCGGCGTTCCCGTTCATGGCGGTGGCCAGGATCGATATCGGCATGGCGCCCTGCCTTGTCGGCCGCGTCAGCTACACGGGCGATCTTGGTTACGAGATCTGGGTGGCGCCGGAGTACCAGCGCGCGGCGTATCAGGCCCTCATGGCGGCAGGCGAGGAGTTTGGCATCGGCCTGTTCGGCTCGCGCGCGCTTAACGCGCTGAGGCTCGAAAAGAACTACGGCTCCTGGGCGCGCGAGTACCGGCCGATCTATGGGCCGCTCGAGGCGGGGCTCGACCGTTTCGTCGCCTATGGCAAGGAAGCCGATTTCATCGGCAAGGAAGCTGCGCTTGCTGAACGCAAGCAAGGCGGCAAGCTCAGGCTGCGCGCCTTCATCGTCGACGCCACCGATGCGGATGTCATCGGCGACGAGGCGATCTGGCATGATGGGGGGGTGCGCGGCTGGGTCACCTCGGGCGGGTATGCGCATAATTCCGGGAAGTCGGTCGCCATGGGCTATGTGCCGAAGGAGATTGCCGACAGGCCGGACGGTTTCGAGATCGAGATATTGGGCAAACGCCACAAGGCGCGCATCCAGTCCGTGCCGCTGTTCGATGCCAATTTCGAGCGGATGCGCGCCTGAAGGCAGGCGCGTCCCGTCATCAGGCTTTGGCGCTATCGCGATTGTCCAGTGCGAAGGCGCCAGGGCCGGCGAAGAACAGATAGAGGAAGATGAAGCAGAACAGTATGGCCGCGTCGCCGCTGTTGTTGACCGGGAAGAAGTTGCGCGGCATGTGCGCCATGAAATAGGCGATCGCCATCTCGCCGCAGAGCAGGAAAGCCACTGGGCGTGTGAGCAGCCCCATCGCCAGCAGGATGCCGCCGGCGAATTCTAGAATGCCGGCGGTCAGCGAGAGCCCGCTGAGGGCGTGGGGTTGGGCGCTGAAGGGAAAATTGAACAGCTTCTGGCTGCCGTGCTCGATGAACTGCAACGCAGTCATGATGCGCAGCACGCCAAGCGCCTGCGGTCGATACTGGGAGAGGCCTTCTAAAAGCTTCATCTAATACTCCATTTTACCCCTCCAGACCGGCCATAAATTATTGACCCGCCAGGGACCACTCACTTCCCACGGCTTGTTATCAACAATCGGTGAGTGGAAATGGTTTCAGCTCTCACAATTATTCTCGCAATGGTTGCAGATTTATCTCTTTGGTTGTATTGATGTGGGCGCGCCAACCATGCGAGTTCCTACGCAATGAAAAAAATCGTCATCAGCCTGTTCGCAATCCTTGCCGGCACTAGCTTCGCCATAGCCGCCGACGCCGGTTGTGATGCCTTCAAATGGCCGGTCTCACGCGAGCAGGCCCTGTTTCCGGCGGCGCCTCCAGCGCAGTCCGGCGCTACCCTTACCGTCGGGCAAGCGGTGGATTTCTCGCTCGCAGCGGTCGACACGATCAGCTTTGAGGTGTCGCCCGAACACGCGCCCGCAGCCGGTACGTTCGGGGCCACGGCCAGCGTGACCGTGCCACCTGAAGGCGAGCTCCAGTTCACCCTGTCCGATGAGGCCTGGATCGATGTCGTGCAGGACGGCCATTCCGTGAAGTCGACGGGTTTCAGCGGAGTGAAGACCTGCCCTGGCATTCGCAAAAGCGTGCGCTTCAAGCTGTCCGGCGGTCAGGCCATCGTTCAGCTCAGCGGCGCGAAGAAGGCCGACCTCAAAGTGGCGGTGCTGACGCCGGAATGATCCGGCGCCAGCCAGTGGTAGCAATCGGTCGGCCTACTTGACCGGAGCCAGCAGCGCAAAATGCGCGCCCTGAGGATCCTGGCACTGGACGATCCACTGGGCGCTCGGCACTTCCATTGGCCCCATCAGCACCTTTCCGCCATTGTCGGTGACGCGCTTTGAGGCGGCGTCGATGGCGTCGACATTGAAGTAGAACTGCCAGGCCGGCACCGGGACCTGCGGCGGCTTGTTCATCATGCCGCCGACCGGTTCGCCGCCGAAGCCGAAGAGCTGGTAGATGCCCATCTCGCCCATGTCGAACTCGTCGCCCTTGGTCCAGCCGAACTGCTCGCCATAGAATGCGAGCGCGGCCCGCCAGTCCGACGTGTAGAGCTCGTGCCAGCCGATATGTCCAAGCGTGTTGGCCGGGACCGGCGGTTGATCCGGCTGGTTTGGCTCCAGGAACATGAAGGTCGCACCTTGCGGGTCGGCGACGACGGCGAAACGGCCGACACCCGGGATATCGTCCGGGGCGCGATGGACGCCGCCGCCTGCTTCCTTCAGCGCCTGCGTCGAGGCGTCGATATCCTTGGTATGGATATAGCCGATCCAGGCTGGCGGCATGCCCATCTTGGCGGCGTCTTCCGGCAAGGTCATCAGCCCGCCGACGCCACGAACGGCGGAATTCACGACGATATAGCGCGGCATGCCGGGCGCCTTGTCGAAGGGCTCGGCCTTCCAGCCGACGACGGCGGTGTAGAAGGCCTCGGCGGCGTCGAGGTCGGTGGTCATCAGTTCGTACCAGAAGAAGGGTTT
>NZ_JANINM010000160.1 GCF_024509055.1 Mesorhizobium sp.
AGCGCGGCCGCTCCGACCTGAAGAACCAGCGCCCGGCGGTGTTCTGGTTCACCGGCCTGTCGGGCTCGGGCAAGTCGACCATCGCCAATCTGTTCGAGAAGAAGCTCTTCGCGTCGGGCAGGCACACCTACATTCTCGACGGCGACAATGTCCGTCATGGGCTGAACCGCGATCTCGGTTTCACCGACGCCGATCGTGTGGAAAACATCCGCCGCGTCGCCGAGGTGGCGAAGCTGATGGCGGATGCGGGCCTGATCGTCATCGTCTCCTTCATCTCGCCCTTCAGCGCCGAACGACGCATGGCGCGCGAACTTATGGCCGAGGGCGAGTTCGTCGAGGTGTTCGTCGACACGCCGTTCGAGGAATGCGCCCGCCGCGATCCGAAAGGCCTTTACGCGCGTGCCCTGAGCGGCGAGATCAAGAACTTCACCGGCGTCGATTCGCCTTATGAGGCGCCGCAGAACGCTGAAATCCACCTGAAGACACTCGGCAGGAAACCGGAAGACATGGCGGAAGCCCTGGAACGCTGGCTGAACGAGCGCGACATTGCCGAGGACCAGTACGACAATGGCGGCGGTATCTGACGACGAAGTCATGCTCGGCGTGTTCGAGCGCCTGGCTCTGGACGCCGGGCGCGAGGTCATGCGCGTCTTCCACGAAGGCTGCGCCGTCGACAGCAAGGCGGACTCCTCGCCGGTGACGGAAGCCGACCGCGAGAGCGAGAAGATCATCCTCGCCGGTTTGCGGGCTGCCTACCCGGACATCCCTTGCGTGGCCGAGGAGGAGGTCGCGGCGGGCATCGCCACGCCGGATCTCGACGGCGCCTTCTTCCTGATCGATCCGCTCGACGGCACTAAGGAATTCGTCAACCGCCGCACCGATTTCACCGTCAACATCGCGCTCGTCCGTCATGGCGAGCCGGAGGTCGGCGTGGTCTACGCGCCGTGCACGGGACGTTTCTTTGCCGGGCGGCCGGGCAGGGCGGAAGCGCTTGAGGTCGATAGCAATTATCATATCGCGAGCCGCCGGCCGATCGCCGTACGGGCAGGCGGCACGCCGCTTGCCGTGGTCGCCAGCCGCTCGCACAACACGCCGGAAACCGATGCCTTCATCCGCGATCTTGGCGAGACCGACATCGTCTCGGTCGGCTCTTCGCTGAAATTCTGCCTGCTCGCCGCTGCTGAAGCGGATGTCTATCCGCGCTTCGGCCGCACCATGGAGTGGGACACCGCGGCCGGCGACGCGGTGTTGCGCGCCGCCGGTGGCATGACGCGCACGCTGGACGGCGAGCCGCTCGTCTACGGCAAGCGCAACCAGGCCAGCGACACCGATTTCGCCAATCCGCATTTCATCGCGAGCGGGAAGGGCGCGTAGCCGCAGCGTCGCCAAAAGAGCCAATCTCCCCCCTCGAGGGGGGAGATGCCCGGCAGGGCAGAGGGGGGCGCCTCGCGCCGACGTCTCGACTTTACGCCGCTGCTACATGCGCCGAGTTCGAGCCGATATAATTGCGGATCGTCTCGATGATGCGGTCCTGGTCTGCTTCGCTGAGATAGGCGTGCATCGGCAGGCAGAGGATCTGCTTGGGCAGCTCTTCCGACACGGCCAAGCCGGTCGGCGTGCGCGGGTAATCCTTGTAGGCCACCTGCTGGTGCAGCGGCTTCACGTAATAGATCACCGACGGAATGCCCTTTTCGCCGAGATGGGCCTTCAGCCCGTCGCGCTTCGGCGTTTCGATGGCATATTGCGCCCATGCCGAGCGGCCGTGACCCAGATTGCGCGAGGCCTTGACGATATCGCCAAGCCCGGCGGCATAGCGATCGGCTACAACCTGGCGCGCCACCATCTCGTCCTCGAGGATGGCGAGCTTCTCGATCAGGATCGCCGCCTGCAGCGTGTCGAGGCGCGAATTGATGCCGACGCGGACGTTGTCGTACTGCGTCTCGCCCTTGCCGTGGAAGGCGAAGGAACGCAGCTTGTCGGCGAGATCGCCATCATTGGTGAACATCGCGCCGCCGTCGCCATAGCAGCCGAGCGGCTTTGCCGGATAGAAGCTGGTCGAGCCGACATGGCCGAAGGCGCCGCACATGGTGCCGTCGGCCGAGCCGCCCATCGACTGGGCGGCGTCCTCTATCACCAGAAGGTTCTCGCGCTTGGCGATCGCCATGATCGCCTCGTAGTCGGCGGAAAGCCCGAACAGGTCGACCGGGATGATCGCCTTCGGCTTCAGCCGGCCTTCCTTCTTGATCATCGCGATGGCCGCCTCGAGGCTGGCGATGTCGATGTTGTAGGTGTCGGCGTCGACGTCGACGAAGACCGGCTCAGCCTTGGCCAGCGCCACCACCTCGGCCGTCGCGGCGAAGGTGAAGCTCGGCACGAACACCGCGTCGCCCGGGCCGATGCCGGCCGCAAACAGCGGCAGAAGCAGCGCATCGGTGCCGTTGGCGCAGGCAACGACATGCTTGACGCCGATATAGGCGGCGAGCTTTTTCTCGAATTCGGCGACCTGGGGGCCGAGGATATAACGGCCGTCTTCGACCACATGGTCGATTGCGGCCTTCAGTCGGTCGCGGATACGTTCGCGCTGCGCGCCAAGATCGATGAACTGCATGTCGGCCTCGAATGCCAATAAAACCGGCCCGCTGGTATCAGGTTTGGCGCGGCTGAGAAAGCCGACCACGGCCAGGCCAAATTGCTTATGTGTCGCAGCCCGTTACCGTTTTTGCCGGCGCAATGCCTGAAAAAGCTGGAAATCCGTGCTTCGAGAGGCGTTTGACGCCTCTCTTGTCGCATCGTTCCGCTGGTAGGAAACATAAAGTGATCGGCCGGTGAGGGCGGTTCGGGCCCCACTCCGATGCCGGATCAGTCGATCTCGTGCCGCCATGGCGGGTTGGCGCCGGCCCTCGAAACCGTCACCGCGGCCGCCTTTGCGCCAAGCTCCAGCGCCTTGCGGATCGCATCCTCCGGCAGGCTGCCGATCGCGGCCTTGGTCAGCAGCCCTTGCTCGTGCAGCGAGGCGAGGATGCCGGCATTGAAGGTGTCGCCGGCGCCTACCGTGTCGACCACCGTCACCTTCCGCGGCATGACCGTGACGCGGTGCTCCCTGCTGTAGCCGACCGCGCCTTCGCTGCCATGGGTCACGACGATCAGTTTCGGACCGCGCTCCAGCCAGTTGCGGATGACATCTTCATGCGAGCCGGCTTCGTCGAACCAGTTGAGGTCCTCGTCCGACAATTTCACAATATCGGCCATCGCCATCATCTCGCGAATGCGCCGCAGATGTTTTGCCTTGTCGGGGATGAAGTTCGGCCGGATGTTGGGATCGAGCATCATCACCCGGCTCTTGTGCTCACGGCGCATGAACTCTTCATAGGCGGACCCGGCCGGTTCCGAGATCAGGCTGATGGCGCCGAACAGCATCGCCTCGATCTCGGTGCCGAGCTTCGGCAGGTCGTCGATGGTGAGCATGCGCCCGGCGGTGTTCTCGTCGTAGAAAGTGTAGGTCGCCTGGCCGTTGTTGAGCCGCACGAAGGCAAGCGTGGTGGGGCGAGGGGATGTGTGCGCATAGGTGGAGCTCACCTTGCTTGCCCCCAGCGCATCGCGGAACTGGCCGCCGAACAGGTCGGAGGAAAGGCCGGAGAAGAAACCCGCCGGAGCGCCGAGCCGGCCGAGCGCGATCGCCGAGTTGAACACCGCGCCGCCGACATAGGGCGC
>NZ_JANINM010000161.1 GCF_024509055.1 Mesorhizobium sp.
CGCAACTTCGCCGCCGAATTCGAGCGGCTGCAGCGCGAGCGCATCGCAGCCTATCGCGAGTTCATCGCCGACGTCAGGACCGGCGCCTATCCGGAGCAGCAGCACGTGGTGCCGATCGCCGACGAGGAACTGTCCGCCTTGAGGGTTTCGCTGGGGCTCTAGCGAAACATCGCCGCGCCCATCACAGGACAGGGCGCTTGGCTATGGCCAGCCCGATGCCCAGAACGATCATCGCGCCTCCGGATGCCTCGCGCAGGCGACGGATCACATTGGAACGGCCTGCCGCGCGCTGCCTGAGGCGGCTGGCGGCGAAGGCGACCACGACATCGACCAGCGTGTTGAGCGTGACCGACACGAAGCCGAGAGCCATGAACTGCAGGGCCACATGGGCGGCGCCAGTGTTCACGAACTGTGGGATGAAAGCCAGGAAGAAGGCGGCCGTCTTCGGATTCAGCGCCTCGACCAGCACGCCTTCGCGAAACGCCCGTCGCGCGCCGACCGCGGGCGCAGCCATGCCGCCCTCGAGCGCCGCTTCCGCTTCCCGGCGGGCAGACTGAAAGGTGCGAAAGCCGAGCCAGACGAGATAGACCGCGCCGACGAGCTTCAACGCCGTGAACAATTCCGCGCTCGCAAGCACGAGGGCCGAGACGCCCAGGCTGCCGGCCAGTACGTGCACCATGCCGCCGAGGCCTGTCCCCAGGCTGGAGGCGATGCCTTCGGCGCGCCCGCCGGCCAGCGTACGCGCGGCGACGTAGAAGATGCCCGGGCCGGGCGTGATGGCGAGCAACAACGCCGCGGCGAAGTACAAGGCGAACGAGGTCATATCCAGCATAATGGTCTCACTGAAAGGCGGGCAGCATTGGCCTTCACAACGGGATGAGCGGCGCGACCTCGCGGTCTGAAGCTCGCTCGCTTTCAGAAAGACCCGCCACGACGCCCGTGCGATCGGCCGCATTGCGGTTCTGGCTCATCTTGCGCTTGCCTTCGAGCCTGGTGATGGGCATGCGCAGGCCGACGATGCCGCGCAATTGCGCCTGGATGAAATCCGGCGGCGCGTCCGACACGGCCCAGGGCAAAGCGCGCTCGCCTTCATGGCGATTGGTCAGTCGCGTCACCACCTCGAGCAGCCTGTCCGCATCCTCGAAGAACTCGACCGGTCCATAGGCATGCACGGCGACATAGTTCCAGGTCGGCACGACTTTTCCGCTTTCCCGCTTGGTTTCATACCAGCTTGGCGTCACATAGGCGTCCGGTCCCATGAACATCGCCAGGCCATCGCCCAGCGCAGGTGTGCGCCACTGCGGGTTGGCCTTGGCGACATGGCCGTAGATCACTCCGTGCTCGCCGTCGCTCTCGTCGAACAAAAGCGGCAGCGGCGTCGCAAGCAACCCATCCGCCGTGGCGGTGACCAGGGTTGCCAGTCGCGCCGCGCGGATCGTCGCTATGATGCTCTCCTTGTCGTCGTCGCGGAAAGCGGGCGGAATGTACATGGCAAAACTCCTTGCGTTGCAACGGAAGATGCCGGAAATCTGGCTTGCCTAGAATATCCAGTTTTGAAGCTTTTACATGGTCCAGTTGGATGGGGTCGCGCGGCGGATCATCGCCGCGATCAAGGAGCAGATCCACAGCGGCGCCTATCGGCCCGGCGACCGCTTGCCGTCGACACGGGTCTTCGCGGCCGAATGGGGCGCCTCGCGCACCACAGTGACGGCGGCCTATGGCCAGCTCATCGCGGAAGGCTATCTGATCGTGCGGCCAGGCGCCCGGGCGATCGTGGCGCCGGGACTGGAGGCAGCGTCGGTTGAGATGTCCGCCCCTTCCGACTTGCCGCGTAACCTCTCGGCGTTCGCCAGGCGCCTGCTCGCCTTGCCCGCGCCACTGGAGCCGCAGCCGGCCAGAATAGCGGATTTCCGCTATGGCGAGCTAGCCGGCTCCGACTTCCCGGTGCTGGCCTGGCGGCGGGCGTCGAACAAGGCCATCCTCCAACGCAGCGTACGGCTGCGCTATGGCGATCCCCAAGGCGCGTCTCATCTTCGTGGCGCACTGCAGGGCTATCTCTGGCGCGCCCGCGGCATCAGCTGCGCGCCGGACCAGATCGTCATCGTCAATGGTTCGCAGCAGGGGCTCGACCTCTGCGCGCGGCTGCTGCTGGATCCCGGCGATCGGTTCGTCATCGAGAACCCGGGCTACCCGATGGCCCGTCATGCCTTCGTGGCCGCAGGCGGCGTCGCCTTGCCGCTCGCGGTCGATAGCGACGGGTTGAGGACGGATCTGCTGCAGCCGGCTCGCATGGCCTATGTGACGCCGTCGCACCAGTTTCCGCTCGGCGGCGTGCTCTCGGCTTCGCGGCGACGCTCCCTCCTGGCCTGGGCCGCGGGCACGGGCGCTTACATCGTCGAAGACGATTACGACGGCGAATACCGTCACGACATCGCTCCGATTCCGCCCCTGCAGGTCCTCGGCCCGGATTCCGTCATCTATGTCGGCACGCTGTCGAAGACGCTCTCCCCAACCTTGAGGCTCGGCTATCTCGTCGTCCCAGTTGGCCTGCGCCAAGTGTTCAGCGAAGCGAAACGGCTGACTGACCGGCACGCTCCGATGCTGGAACAGGAGGCGTTGGCGGACCTGCTGTCCAGTGGCGCCTACGAACGTCACGTGCGAACCATCCGCAGGAAGAACGCCGAACGAAGGGAGATTTTGCTGCAGGCCTTGACCGATCATTTCGGTCCGAAGGTTACCGTTGTTGGAGCCGACACGGGACTGCACGTTGTCGCCTGGATGGACGGCATCGACGCCGAACATGAGCTGGCCATCATCGGCGCCGCGCGAGCCGCCGGAGTAGGCCTTTATCCGGTGTCCCCGCTATATGACCCGACCGAACCTCGGCCTGAAACGGCCGGCTTCATTATCGGCTATGCCGGGCTCGACGCGGAGGCACTGCGGCGGGGTGCTACGGTCCTCGCCGCCGTGCTGGCCGAGCACCAGTTCGGTTCGGCACAAGTGCATGGAGATCGATGAAGGTCGGATTAGAGTTCGGACGATGGCGGTCAGCCGACCTCGATGTTCATCTCTGCGATCAGGCGCTCGCGCCCGGCGAGCGAATTCAGTGCCTTGTCGCCCAGTTCCCTGGCGGCGAGATTGAGCAGCGCTTCACAAAAGACGACGTAAGCGCCCATGCTGTTCGAGTAAAAGCTGCTGGCATGAGGAATGAAGAAGGCATGCTCGGCGGGCGGAACGAGCGGCGAGGATCGGGAATCGGTGATCGCGATCACGTTCTGGCCGTTTGCCGCTGCGATGCGGCCGACCTCCGCGACGCTGCGCGTATAGGGCGCGCAGCTGGCGATGATGACGACATCGCCAGGCTCGAGCTGTGACAGCGCTTCGGCGACGCCGAGGCGCGGCGCATCGAGCAGCGCCACGTCCGAGCGAACCATGCCAAGGCAATATGTGAGGAAGCTCGCCAGCGAGTGGAACTGGCGGACGCCGTGCACGCGCACGCGGCGCGCGCTGGCCAGCAGCCTGGTCGCGCCCTTCAGCGAGACGCTGTCCAACTGGCCGAGGAAGCCGTCGACATTCGCCGCCGTTTCACGCGCCAGCCGCTCGAAGACTTCGACCTCGGCGCCGCCTGCCGACGGCGTCGTCATCAGTCTTCCGGCCTGGCGGCTGTAGAAATATTGCTGGTCGTCGGCGATCGCCTTGCGGA
>NZ_JANINM010000162.1 GCF_024509055.1 Mesorhizobium sp.
CCATGCGTGTCGTTGACCTGCTTGAAATGATCGAGATCGAGGATCATCAGCCCCACCGGCTTGTCGATACGCCGGAATTCCTCAAGATACTCCCGCAGCGCGTCGTCGAAATAGCGGCGGTTCTGCATGCCGGTCAGCCCATCGGTGAGCGCCGCCTGCTCCAGCGTCTGCGAACGCGCGCTCAATGACACTGTCATGGCTCGCAGCTTCCCCTCTTCCCTTACCTGCCCGCGGATCAGCGGATAGATGAAGAAGACCCCGAAGAACAATGCCGCCGCCAGCAGCGCTCCGGTCACGAAAAGCAGTTTGTTGAGATAGACGATCTTGTCGATGCGCGAGGCCGTGTCGAGATCCGTCGCGATGCCCTGCAACTGACCATAGCCGTGGATCGTCACCAGGCCGGCGGCCAGGATCACGAAGATGAAGACGAAAAAAGCGGATTCCGCCTTGTGAAAGCGCATCAACTCCCCGCGCGACAACAACCCTTGACGTTATGGCATGCGCGACCTTACGGACCGTTAACCCGTACAACCCTGACGGGAAGATGAGCGTCGAATTTTAAGGCACTGATTGAAAAGGAATATCTTAGTCCGAAACCAGTGGACCATCGCCGGGACGGAACCTTTGCCACTCCGGCCCCAGCTGGTGCCTGAACCACGTCGCCTGACGCTTGGCATACTGTCGCGTCGCGATCTTGGCGCGCTCGATTGCCTCGGGAAACTGCATTTGCCCGGCCATCGCGGCCTGCAATTCGCGCACGCCGATCGCCTTCATCGCCGGCAGATCGGGATCGAGCGCAAGGGCCATCAACTGTTTGACCTCGTCAAGCGCGCCCTTGTCGAGCATCCGGTCGAACCGGGCCTCGATGCGCCCTACCAGTTCGGTCCGGTCCGGCTCGATCACCAGGAAGCGAGCGCTGTCGCGATCGATCAGTGGCCGGCCGCGCGCAGCCTGCCATTCGAGGATCGAGCGGCCCGAGGCGTCGAGCACCTCCAGCGCTCGCGCGATGCGCTGACCGTCGGTCGGCCTGAGTTGCAAGGCGACCGCCGAATCCTCGTGCATCAGGATGCGGTGCAGTCTTTCGGCACCCTGTTCCTTGAGCTCGTAGCGCCAGCGCTCGCGAACCGGCTGCGGAATGTCGGGCATGTCCGATATGCCTTCGGCCAAGGCGCGGAAGTAGAGCCCGGTACCACCGACAAAGATGGCTGGCCGCCCCGATAAAGCGCCGTCGTCGATCAGCTTGGTGACATCGCGCAGCCAGGCGCCGGTCGAGTAGGCGGTCGACGGATGCACATGGCCGTAGAGGTAGTGCCGCGCGCGCGCCAGTTCGGCCGCGCTGGGGCGCGCCGTCAGCACGTCGAGCACCGAATAGCCTTGCATGGAATCGGTGTTGACGATGACGCCGCCCTCGCGCTCGGCGAGATCGAGCGCCAGCGCCGACTTGCCGCTGGCGGTCGGCCCGGCTATCAGGATCGCGTTCTTCACGCGGCCTTCGCCCACCTGCCTGCCGGAATTCTCGATGCCGTTGATCGCCACGCTTGTGTCCCGTCCTGAAGACCGCGCAGTGTCGGCCCTGCTTGCGAATATGGCCTCGCGGGCCGTGGGCGCAAGCGCCGTTCATTGGTTGGCTGACGACATCGCCTGCGATCTGGTTCTGCCGGAGACGGCCGGCATCGACGAAATGACGGCGGGCCTCCGTTCGGCCCTGGCCTCCGAACCGGTCGACATCATTGTCCAGCCCGCCGAAGGCAGGAAGAAGAAGATCCTTCTCGCCGATATGGATTCGACGATGATCGACCAGGAATGCATCGACGAACTGGCCGACGAGATCGGCGTCAAGGAGCATGTGGCGGCGATCACGGCGCGCTCGATGAATGGCGAGATCGCGTTTGAGCCGGCCTTGCGGGAGCGTGTCGCCTTGTTGAGAGGCCTCGACACGACGGTCGTCGACCGCATCATCGCCAACCGCCTGACGCTGGCCGCCGGCGGGCGCGCGCTGGTTCGGACGATGCGCGCCAACGGCGCGTGGACAGCGCTGGTTTCGGGCGGCTTCGATGTCTTCACGAGCCGCATCGCCGAGATGCTCGGCTTCCAGGAAAACCGCGCCAATCGCCTGATCGAGGAAGACGGCAGGTTCGCGGGAAAGGTGGCCGAACCGATCCTCGGCCGCGCCGCCAAGGCCGAGGCGCTGCTCGATATCGCGGCGCGGCTTGGCTTGACGACCGGGGATGCGATCGCGGTCGGCGACGGCGCCAACGATCTCGACATGATCCGGCTCGCCGGCACCGGCGTGGCGCTTCACGCCAAACCGGCGGTGGCGGCCGAGGCCAAGGTTCGCATCGACCATGGCGACCTCACCGCGCTGCTTTATCTCCAGGGCTATCGCCTCGAGGATTTCGTGCCATGAAGCCGATGCGCACCGGACGCCTCATCCTGCGCAACTGGGAAGAGCGCGACCGCGAGCTCTTCCACCGGATCAACTCCGACGAACGTGTCATGGAGTTCTTCCCATTCCGCCGCGACCGTGCCGCGGCGGACGCCAAGATGGACGAGGTCCGCGCCTGGATCGATCAGGACGGCATCGGCTTTGCCGCGGCCGAGATTGCCGCCACCGGCGAATGCATCGGCTTCGTTGGCCTGTCCGGAACGGAGGATATGGATGTTCTGCCGGCCGGTACCATCGAGATCGGCTGGCGGCTGGCGCCCGAATTCTGGGGCAAAGGTTATGTGACCGAGGCCGCCGAAGCCTGGCTCGCCTATGGCTTCGAAACGCTCGACCAGGACGAGATCGTGTCCTTCGCGGTGCGCGAGAACCATCGGTCCACTGCGGTCATGCAGCGTCTCGGCATGCGCCATGATCCGCATGGCGACTTCGACCACCCCGGAGTTCCGGACAGCCATCCCCATCTCAAGCGGCATGTGCTTTACCGTTTGCCTCGCCAGGACTGGCAGGCACGAAAAAGGGCGGTCCGCTAGCCGCCCTTCTTCATTGCAACTCAGTCGGTTGCCGGTTCTTCTAGAATCAATCCATCCGGATCGTCACGAAGCGCAGTTCGCCGGTTTTCGACGCCAGCATCAGCAGCGCGTTCTTGCGCCCTTGCTGCTTCAGCGCGCCGATGCGGTCCATGACGTCCTTCGGCGTTCCGACCGATTCCTGAGCGATCTCGGTGATGACCTCTCCGGGCTGGATGCCGCGCTCGGCGGCCGCCGAATTCTTGGCGACGTCGGTGATGACGACACCAGAGACATCCGCCGCAATGCCGAACTTCTGCCGGGTCTGTTCGTTCAGCTCGCCAATCGTCATGCCCAGGACCGAGGCGGCCGAAACCGCAGGCGCCTTGTCGGAATTGCCCTGGTCAGTGTTGCCGTTTTCGCCGCTGGCCAGCTTCTCGCCGTCCTCGAGCCGGCCGAGCGTCACCTTGACAGTCTGCTCGACACCCTTGCGCACGATGACGACATCGACCGCCTTGCCGACCGGGCTTTCGGCGACGACGCGCGGCAGGTCGCGCATCTCGTGGATGTCCTTGCCGTCGAACTTGATGATGACGTCGCCGGCCTGGACCGAACCATTGTCGACAGGTCCGCCCTTGATGACGCCGGCGACCAGCGCGCCCTTGGCGGTTGTCATGCCGAGGCTTTCGGCGATGTCGTCCGTCACCGGCTGGATGCGCACGCCAAGCCAGCCGCGCC